>JBATRI010000247.1:0-50073 GCA_049292515.1 Geminicoccaceae bacterium | reverse complement strand
GTGTCGGCGTAGAGCCGCAGCCGGATCCGCTCCCGCTCCAGCGCCTCGGCGATGCCGGCGCTGTTGCGGGCCATGGCCACGAGCTTGCGCGGCGGGTGCTCGACCCAGCGGCGGTAGAGCCGGTCGGCAGGTGCTATCGGTTCGGCCTCGGTCGCCCTGGCATAGCCGCAGGCATCCAGCGTCGGCCCGGCGATGCTCTCGAACACGGCCAGCTGCTCCGGGCTGACGTCGGCCGCCCACTTGCCGGTGTTGCCGACCTGCAGCGGCTTGAGGATGTTGACGTCGTTGAGCGGGTCGGTGCCCACGGGCCGGGCATTGCGGTGGAACTGCAGCATGACCGGGTCGAACGGCTCGCCCACCAGCTCGAGCACCTTGGTGATGGTGGCCTCGGGCTCGGCCAGCAGGTCCTCGTAGCGGATCTCGACATAGCGCCCTGGCCCGACCTCGCGGCCGATGGCGCGGATCATGTCGATGTGCCGCACCCAGCGGTCGGCCGCCGCCGCCATCGTCTTCGGGCCGAACGGGGCCGCGATCTGCGACAGCGCCACGTCGCGCCCGTCGCGGACGATGTGGACCACCAGCGCGGTCGGGAAGGCCGCCTCCAGCAGCGGCCAGTAGAACAGGTTGTTGGGCGACTTCTCGCCCCAGCGCGGCTTGCCCTGCCGCTCGGTCCAGGTCAGCAGCAGCGCCTCGAACACGCCGCACAGGTCCGGCCGGGCGACCTTGGCCAGCACCTCGTCCAGGCCCGGCGGGTCGGGCAGCCGCCTGATCCAGCGCCAGCCGACCACGTCGCGGGCCAGCCGGCGCAGCCGGCCGGGCTCGCGCAGGTCGCCGTAGAGCGGCAGCAGGCGGACGAAGGCCTCGAAGATCTTGGTCTCGTCCGGCACCGCGATCGCCGGGTGGCTGCCCAGCATCCGGCTCAGCAGCGATGTGCCGGAGCGTGGCGCGCCGAGGATGAAGAGCGGCTCCGGGTGCGGCGCTGCGACGGTCGGCATCAGGCGGAGTCTCCCAGCGCGGGGTCGGTTCGGCGGATTCGGGCACTGCCCAGCCACAGCAGGCCGCCCGGCATCGACATGGCGGTCGAGACCAGCCGGCGCAGCAGGGCGGCGGCGAACGCCTGGTCGGCGGGCACGCCCATCTGCGTGTAGAACAGCACGAAGGCACCCTCGGCCAGGCCCAGCCCGTTGGCGGTGACCGGCAGCAGCGACACCAGCGGGACCAGCGGCGCCACCACGGCGGCATCGGCCAGGCTGATGCTGCTCCCCACCGCGCGCAGCACGGCGAACTGGAACAGCACGAGCGTGCCGTAGAACAGGACCGACCAGCCCAGTGCCAGCGCCAGTTCGCCCGGCGACTTGCGGTAGGTCGCGACATCGCCGGCGACCCGCGCCAGCTTGCCGACGATGCGGGCCACGAGGCGCGGGGCGTTGGCGGCCCGTTTCGCGACCGCGCCCAGCAACCGCTCGCTGCCGAACCAGACGGCGATCAGTGCCAAGCCGATCGCCGCCACCAGCAGCCACAGCGCCACACCCAGCGCCAGCGGCGCCGGCGCCTGCACGGCCAGGCAAATGGCCGCCAGCACGGCCAGGGCGGCAACGCCGGTGATCCGCTCCACCAGGACGCTGGCGGCCACCGGCGCCATCGGCGCCAGCGGCCCGAGCGCCAGCACCCGCACGACGTCGCCGCCGACGCTGGAGGGCAGATAGTTGTTGAAGAAGGTGCCGATCCAGTAGGCCCGGAGCAGCGGCCATAGATCGATGGGGACGCAGACGACGCGGACCAGGCGGGACCATTTCACGGTCGAGATGAACATGCCGAAGAACAGGACGGCGCCCGCCGCCACGACCAGCCGCGGATCGCTTTTGAGCAGCATGTCGATGGTGCGCCGCCAGTCCACCAGCCAGCCCAGCAGCACTAGCAGGACGACGCCAATCACCAGCTTGATCCACGGCCAAGCCACACCGAGCCGAGCCGCGAGGGAGCGCCCGTGGCGCACACCGCCGCCTTGGTCAGCCTGCTCGGTCAATGCCTACCTCCTTGGTGAAGCCAGAACGTCCGCCGGCGAGGTCGCAGAACGAGTCGCACGTTTGAGGTCCGATATGTGCCAGATTCGGGTTCCGGGTAGACGGCTACCGTCATTGCCGCAGCATCCCTGGCCGCAGAGACGAAGCTGCTCCCGGTGGTACGCTCGGCCCAATCGCTACACCGAGATACCGCAATCTTGAAGATGCCCCAACCACACGGCATCCCCTAGAGTGCCTGAGCGGCAATTGCGAGGCCCGCATGTGGCAATGGTACCTGCGTCCACCTGCCCCACCGCGCTGCCACCTGCCCCTTGAACCCCGCTCGGGTGACGAGGTTGCACGCTTGATCTACCGTAAGCCGGACACTCACGCAGAAGCCCGGGCGCTGCGCAAGCCGCGTTGACTTTCGTCGCCGCAGCATGTTGGTGACCAGCAGCAGCCACGGCACGGGGCGGACGGCCGCTTCATGGACATCTACCTACCCGTAGCCGAGATGTCCGTGAACCTGTTCTGGGTGCTCGGCCTGGGTGGCGTGATCGGCTTCCTGTCCGGGCTGTTCGGGGTCGGCGGTGGTTTCCTGATGACGCCGATGCTCATCCTGATGGGCATCCCCCCGGCGGTCGCGGTCGGTACGCAGGCGGCGCAGATCCTGGCCTCGTCGGTGTCGGGTGTGCTGGCCAATCTTCGCCGCAAGGCCATCGACATGAAGATGGGGTGGGTGTTGGTCGCGGGCGGGATGGTAGGCTCGCTGATCGGCGTGGCGCTGTTCCGGCTGCTGATGCAGTTCGGCCAGATCGACCTCTTCGTGAACCTCACCTACGTCCTGTTCCTTGGCACCATCGGTGCGCTGATGTTCGCGGAAAGCCTCGGTGCCATCCTGCGGAGCACCCGCCCGGCAGCCAGACGCGGTCGCCTGCATCAGCATTTCTGGATGCATGGCTGGCCATTGAAGATACGCTTCCCGGACTCGCGGCTCTACATCAGCGTGCTCATGCCGCTCTTGATCGGTGCCTTTGGCGGCCTTATGGCGGCGATCTTGGGTATTGGCGGGGGATTCGTGATGGTCCCGGCGATGATCTACCTGATCGGCATGCCTACCGCCGTCGTTGTCGGCACGTCCTTGTTCCAGATCTGCTTCGTGGCGGCAGCGACCGGCTTCCTGCATGCCTATCTCAACCACAGCGTCGATATCCTGCTGGCCCTGTTGCTGATCGCCGGCGGCGTCATCGGCGCCCAGTTCGGAGCGCGGTTCGGCGTGCGATTGAAGGCCGAGCAGACGCGGATCCTGCTGGCCACTCTCGTCCTCCTGGTGTGCGGCAAGCTCGCCTACGACCTGATCGTCCCACCACGCGATATCTACTCGATCGCCGTCAGCTGAACGGATAAGTCATGCTTCATGGGCTGCCGTCGATTGCCGTGAGTAGCATGCATGCTCACCGCGGCTAGGCTCAAGCCAGGCCCGCCAGCATTGCTCCATGTCCTGCGGATGGTTGGCCTACAATATGGGCGTTTCGCGTTGGTGGGTCTCGGCGCCACCATCGTCCATGTCCTGGTCTATGCCGCGACGATCGAATGGCTGGCCCTGCCGCCCCTGCTCGCCAATGCGCTGGGTTTCGCCACGGGCGTCAATCTTTCCTTTGTCGGGCATCGGCGCTGGACGTTTCGCACCGAAGCCCCGGCAGCGAGCCGCCGCAGCCTCTTCCGCTTCTGGGCTGTGGCGCTGATCGGCCTGGCGCTGAACACCGCGTTTGTCCAGATCGTCACCGGCACGCTCATGCTGCATTATATCTGGAGCATCCCGCTGATCGCCGGCGTAACGCCCGTGCTGACGTTCACGCTCAGTCGGTCGTGGGCCTTTCGACCCTAGATGCCTGCGGGAGGCCGAGGCGTCACCGGCAGCGCCAACGCCAGGACGGCACGGAACGGCGCCAGGGCCAGCACCGCCAGCAGCAGCTTCACGCCGAGATCGCCTGCGGCCAGGGTGTGCCACGGCAGATCCGTCCCGGCGAAGGCCAGCGAGAAGAACAGCAGGGTATCCACCACCGAGCCCAGCGTCGAGCTGACCAGGGGTGCGCGCCACCAGCTGCCGGCGCGCAGCCGCTGGAACACCTGGATGTCGAGCAGCTGACCGGCGAGGAACGCGGTGCCGGAAGCCAGCGCGATGCGCGGCGTCGCCAGCCACGCCGACAGCAGTACCGCCAGCGCAAAGCCGATCCAGACGACCGTCCGTGCGCGTTGCGGGCCCTGCAGGCGGGTCGTCAGGTCGGTGATGAGGAAGCTGAACGGATAGGTGATGGCGCCCCAGGTGAGCACGTCGTTGATCGGGTACTGCACGAGCCAGTTCGATGCCACGACGACGAGCGTCATCGCACCCACGGGAAGCAGGAGAGGATTCAAGTGGCTGGCTCCGCAAGTGTCAGGTCGAGGTCGACGAGCACGGGCTCGTGGCCGGTCGCCCGTACGAAGCGCAGCAGGTCAACGCTGCGCAGCGTCGTCGTGGCGTCGTTCTGCAGCGGGTGGCAGTTGACCTGCTCGTGCGCCAGCAGCTTCGAATCGAGCACCGGCGTGACCCGGTGATCGGTATCGTTGACGATGGCCAAAGGAGTGACGCTGCCGGGGGTCACGCCCAGGACCGCCAGGAGCAGCTCGGCCTTGCCGAACGAAAATCCCGCCGCCCCGACCAGCTTGGAGAGACGCTTGAGGTCGACCTGTTGGTCGTCCAGGCAGGTCACCAGCCACAGCCGGTCCTTGCGATCCTTGAGAAACAGGTTCTTGCAGTGCGCACCCGGCACATGATGGGTGTGAAGCTGCGCCTCCTCGACGGTGAACACGGGCGGATGCAGCGTGGTCCGCTGATCGATCCCGAGGCTCGCGAGGTGAGCCAGCATGGCGTCCTTGGTGGTCAACATGGCGGCGCTATAGCGGGGCGGGCGACTGGCCACAAGCTGGCTCGACCTGTCACGGCGTCGTTACGCCTAGTGGCTTGAGCGAACATCAACGGCGTGACGTTAATCCCAGCCTCGGCGCACCCAACCGGCCGGCCCAGATGAACTCTCGAGCGAGCGCGACGCTGACCCCGGACCTCTGCATCATCGGCGCCGGATCGGCAGGGCTCAGCGTCGCTGCGGCGGCCGCGCAGATGGGTGCCGCCGTCGTGCTCATCGAGCGCGGTGAGATGGGCGGCGACTGTCTCAATGTCGGCTGCGTGCCGTCCAAGAGCCTGATCGCTGCGGCGGCGGCCGCCCAAAGCATGCGTACCGGAACGCCGTTCGGCGTCGCACCGGCAAGGCCCGAGGTCGATTTCGCGGGCGTGCGGCAGCACGTCCGCGACGTGATCGCCGGTATCGCCCCCATGGACAGCGTCGAGCGGTTCCAGAGGCTCGGTGTGGAGGTGATCCGCGAGCAGGCGCGGTTCAGCGGGCCGGACGAGGTCGTGGCCGGCTTGCGTCGGGTCCGGGCACGTCGGTTCGTGGTCGCCACGGGCAGCCGACCAGCCGTGCCACCGATCGCGGGCCTCGGCGCCGGTCCATACCTGACCAACGAGACCGTCTTCGATCTGGCGCGATTGCCCACACGGCTCCTGGTGCTGGGAGGAGGTGCCATCGGCTGCGAGCTCGCCCAGGCGTTCCGCCGCCTAGGCTCCGAGGTGGTACTGGCCGACATGGGCCCGATCCTGGCCAAGGACGACCCAGAGCTGACCGCGGTCGTCCGTTGCCGCCTGACGTCGGAGGGGATCGAGCTGCGGGAGCACGTTAGGGTGACCGGTGTCGAGACCGGCCCCGCCTTGTTCATCGAGGGGGCGGCGGGCCGCGAGGTGTTGGCCGGCAGCGACCTGCTGATCGCCACCGGCCGCAAGCCGCAGGTCGAGGATCTGGGTCTCGAGATCGCGGGCATCGCCCACGATGCCCAAGGTATCAAAGTCGATGCCCGGCTGCGGACGACCAACGCCAGGGTATTCGCCATCGGCGACGTCGCCGGCGGCATGCAGTTCACCCACCGGGCCAACTATCAGGCCGGGATCGTCATCCGCAATGCATTGCTGCGCTGGCCGGCCAGGGCCAGCGATCGGGCGATCCCGCGCGTCACGTTCACCGACCCGGAGCTGGCGTCCGTGGGCCTGAGCGAGGCTGCCGCACGGTCGGCGGGCGTCAGCCATGAGGTCCTGCGCTGGCCTCTGGCCGACAACGACCGGGCCCGGGCCGAAAGGACCACGGCAGGCCTCATTAAGGTGGTGGCCGGCAAGCGCGGGCGGATCCTCGGTGCCGCCATCGTAGGATCACATGCAGGCGAGCTGATCCTGCCCTGGGTGCTGGCGGTTCAGCAGCGGATGAAGCTCAGCGCCATGGCCGGTGTCGTGGCGCCCTACCCCACGCTCAGCGAGATCAGCAAGCGGGTGGCCGGCGCCTACTATGCGCCGCGCCTGTTCAGCGACCGCGTCCGCTGGCTCGTGCACCTGCTGGCGAAGCTTGGATGACACTGCCGTCCTGGCGGCGCTGGCTGCCGCTCGTCGCCCTGCTGGCGCTGGGTGGGGCCATATGTGCCTCTGGCCTGCACAGCTATTTGAACCTCGCCACGCTCCAAGCCCAGCGCGTCATGCTTCAGCGCTTCGTCGCCGAGCACCAGATCGCAGCCCCGGCCATTTTCTTCCTCGTCTATGCCGTCGTTACCGCGCTGTCGCTGCCGGGCGCCATATTCGTGACACTCGCCGGTGGATTCCTGTTCGGCACGTGGTTCGGCGCCTTGTGGTCCGTGCTCGGCGCCACGACCGGCGCCATTGCCGTGTTCTCGATCGCCCGCACCGCCTGCGGCACGTCGCTACGGCACCGTGCGGCCCCCTGGCTGCGCCGGATGGAAAGCGGGTTCCGTGAGAATGCCTTCAGTTACCTGCTGGTGCTGCGGCTGATCCCGCTGTTCCCGTTCTGGCTGGTGAACCTCGTGCCCGCTTTCCTGGCCGTTCCGCTGTCCACCTTCGCCGCGGCCAGCTTTATGGGCATCATCCCCGGAGCACTGGTTTATGCCAGTGCCGGCAGCGGCCTCGGTGCCGTTCTGGAGCGCGGGGAAGAACCCGATCTCGGGCTGATTCTCGAGCCCCAGATACTGGGCCCTTTACTGGGGCTGGCCGTATTGGCAATGCTGCCGGTGCTCTTTCGGCACTGGAAGCGGCGAGCATCCATGTCCGACTGAGATCAGGCCGCGGCGGGCGCCTTGGGCTCCGTCCCCTGGCCCATGCGCAGGAACTTGTCGCGGCGGCTCCGCTTCAGCTCGGGGCCGCTGAGGTTCAGCAATGGGCGCAGCTGATGCTCGATCGCATCGCCGACCGCCGCCATCGTCGTCGACCGGCCCCGATGCGCCCCGCCCATGGGCTCCGGGATGACCTGATCGACGAGCCGATGCGCGAACAGATCCTGCGCGGTCAGCTTGAGCGCCTCCGCCGCCACCGGCGCCTGATCCCCGCTGCGCCAGAGAATGGCGGCACAGCCTTCGGGCGAGATCACCGAGTAGATCGAATGCTCGAGCATCAGCACCCGGTCGGCCGCGGCCAGTGCAATGGCGCCGCCCGAGCCGCCCTCACCGACCACGGTGGCGACGATGGGCACTTCCAGCGACAGGCAGACCTCGATCGCCCTGGCGATAGCCTCCGCCTGACCACGCTCCTCGGCATCGATCCCCGGATGGGCACCCGGCGTGTCGACGAGGGTCAGAACGGGCAGCCGGAAGCGCTCCGCCAACCGCATCAGCCGGACGGCCTTGCGGTAGCCCTCAGGCCTCGCCATGCCGAAATTGTGGCGCACCCGATCCTCCGTGTCGGCCCCCTTCTCATGGCCGATCACCATGACGGAGAGGCCGCGGAACCGAGCGAGCCCGCCGATGATGGCCTGGTCCTCGCCGTAGAGCCGGTCGCCGGCCAGCGGCGTGAAATCCGTGACCAGCGTCTCGACATAATCCTTGAAATGCGGCCGGTCGGCGTGGCGGGCCACCTGGGTCTTCTGCCAGGCGGTGAGCTTGGCGTAGGTCTGGGCCAGGAGCTTGGAAGCCCTGCCCTCGAGCCGAGCCACCTCTTCGGCGATGTCGAGCTCGCCGCCGTCGGACAGCAGGCGCAGCTCCTTGACCTTGCCCTCAAGCTCGAGGATCGGCTTTTCGAAGTCGAGAAGCGTGCTCATGCATCCGTCACTGCTGGCCCAAGGGAATCCGGGCCGATGTGGCCCTACGACCCGCCCTTGTCAATTCACACGCCGGCCGCTGCGGCATGGCGCGGTCTTCGTGGCGGAACCCTGCCTGCCCCATGAGGGTTGCTGCCTGGAAACCGGAGAACACCATGTCCCAGCCGAACGAGCCCACCTTCCCCGAAATGCCGCCCGTAGGCCCGACTGAGATCCCGCAGCCTCCTGGTCCCGACATGCAGCCGGAGCCGCCGCAACCCGAGATGCCACCCGAGCCCCGGGTCCCCGATATCGGTCAGCCCGGTCCAGATACCGTGCCCATTCCAGGCCCCGATGTCGTGCCACCGCCAGCCAGCGACCCTCTGCCGATCTAGACCTCTGCGCCGCCCACCCTCTTGACACTGTGCTGGCTCGATCAGCAGGTTGCGGTCGATACGAGGGCTCAACTTGCTGACCGGCACGCCATGATCTTCGGCCGCACCACCGCACCGTCGCCGGCCGAAACACGGCCTAAGCGAGTGCTCGTCTACGGCGATTCGGTAAGCTGGGGTTGGGTGCCGCAACCGACATTCATTCCCTCGGAACGCTTTCCCGCCGACCAGCAGTGGCCGCGGGTGATGGGCGAAGCGCTCGGCCCCGGGTTCGAGGTGGTGATCGACGCGCTGAGCGGGCGCACCACCGATGTCGACGATCCGCTGGTGCCGCAGATCCCGGGGGTGGCGCTCGACGGCAACGGCGCCCTGCCCGCCTCGCTGGTGGCGCACATGCCGCTCGATCTGGTCGTCCTGATGCTCGGGTCGAACGACCTCAAGCCGCAGTTCGGGCGCAGCACGTTTCGCATAGCCTTGGGGGCCGGCCTGCTAATCGACACCGTGCAGCGATCCGAGAACCTGTACGATACGCTATGGTACACTTATCCAGCACCGCAGGTGCTACTCGTCTGCCCGCCGCCGTTGGCCAAGCTGGTGAAAGCGGCGCGCGCCCTGTTCGATGGCGCCGAAGAACGTGGCATGGGCCTGTCGACGGCCTACGCCCTGATCGCCGCAGCGGCGGGCGTGCCGTTCTTCGATGCCGGCACCGTGGTGCAGAGCGACGGCGTGGATGGTGTCCATCTGACTGGCGAATCGCAGCAGAGGCTCGGGATGGCAATGGCCGTCCAGGTCGCCGCGCTGCTCGCGGAACCGCGCCAGGAGGAGGCCGCGAATGGCTGAAGAGCTGAACTTCAAGCAGGAACTGGTAGGCTGCTTCGGTCAGCCGGTCGCGGAGAATCCGACCCAGCCCATGGTGGAAGCCGCCTTCCGCCACCACGGTTTGGACTGGCGCTACCTCACCATCGAGGTTGCACCGCCGGATCTGGCTGCTGCAGTAGCTGGCGTCCGGGCCATGGGCTTTCGCGGCTTCAACTGCACCATTCCGCACAAGCAGACCGTCATCGAGCATCTGGACGAGCTCGGCGAGTCGGCAAGCCTGATGCAGGCCGTGAATTGCGTCGTCATGCGTGACGGCCGGCTGATCGGCGAGAACACCGATGGCAAGGGTTTCGTCGACGGGGTGCGGCGCTTCACCGATCCGGCCGGCAAACGCATGGTGCTGTTCGGCGCCGGCGGTGCCGCGCGGGCGATAGCGGTCGAGATGGCCCTGGTCGGCGTGCGGCAGATCGTGATCGTCAATCGCGACGAAGGCAAAGGTCGGGGTCTGGCCGATCTGCTCAACGGCAAGGTACGCGAGGCAGCAGGGGGTGCTGTCGAGGCCGAGGCCGTCGGCTGGAAGGGCGATTATGTCGTCCCGGAGGGCACGGACATCGTGGTCAATGCGACCTCGATCGGCCTGTTCCCCCATCTCGATGCGCGTCTGGCACTGGATCCGGACAGCCTGCGGCCAGGGATGATCGCCGTCGACGTCATTCCCAATCCGCCGAGCACCCGCTTCGTGCGCGATGCACGGGAGCGGGGCTGTGAGGTGGTGGACGGCCTGGCGATGCTGGTCGGCCAGGGGCGGATCGGAATCCGCCACTGGACCGGCATCGACCCCGACGAGGCGGTGATGCGCCGGGCGCTGGAAGAAATCTTCGCGCCCTGAGCGATCAGCCGACGAGCTGCGCGTTCTGCGGGAACAGGTGCCGACGCGCATCCTCGTCGACCACGGTCTTGAACGAGTAGCGGGTCTTCAGGGCGTTGGCGCGCTGCGCCGCCGGTCGGGCGCTGATCTCGTCGAAGAACCGCTTGAGATGCGGCAGCTTGGTCCACGCGTCCTCACCGAGGATGAACGGCACGCGCGAGGCCCAACCCCAAACGGCCATGTCGACGATCGTATAGCTATCGCCCAGCATGTAGCGTCGCGTGGCGAGGCGGTCGTCGATGAGCGACCAGTGCCGCAGGGCCTCGTGCTGGTAGCGGTTGATGGCGTAGGGCAGCTTTTCCGGCGCAAAATGGGTGAAATGCACCGCCTGCCCCGAGTAGGGGCCGATTCCCGTCGCCACGAACATCAGCCACGAGAGCAACTGGGCGCGGGCTTCCGGCGTGTTTTCGGGTAGGAACTTTCCGGTTTTTTCGGCCAGGTAGAGCAGGATCGCGTTGCTGTCGAAGACCACTGCGTCGCCGTCGACCAGAGCCGGCGTCTTGGCGTTCGGGTTGATCGCCAGAAAGGCCGGCTGGTGCTGCTCGCCCTTGCGGGTATCGACGGGCACCGTCTCGTAGGGGAGACCTGCTTCTTCGAGAAACAGGGCCACCTTCTCCGGATTCGGCGAGGGATGGTAGTAGAGCTTGATCATGAGGCACCTCCGCTGCGCGAGGCCGCCACTCATATCGGTGCACAGGCCCGAGACAAGTCACTCGGGCGTGTCGATGCCAACGAGTCGGACATGGGTGCCCGGCTCGTTGGACAATGGTCATCAGGCCACGCGTCGCCGGCCGGTAATGGCGTGATAGATGACCAGCACGATGACGGCACCGACCACGGCCACGAGCGTGCTGTAGATGTTGAAGCCGGTCACGCCTGCGGCCCCGAACTGGTTGAAGACGAAGCCGCCGACGACGGCGCCGACGATGCCCAGAACGAGATCCATAATGAGGCCCTCTCCGGTCCCATTGACGATCTTGCTCGCGATGAAGCCTGCAATCAGGCCCAACACGATCCATGCGAGAATTGACATTGGCAGTCCCTGTCCGTTGGCCGAGCGCTGTCGGCCGGGTGATCGATCAGATGAAGCGCGGCATGGTTACCGCCTGCGGTGGCGGCCACGACGAGAGGCCTTCCTGGCGATGGTCGACCGTCCGCCGTGGGAATTACTGCCTCTTTGAACGATCAGTGGCCGGATAGGTTCCAGCGACAACCCTAAGGTGACTCTTGTGCGCGGTCAGAATGGGAAGAGGATGCGACAGCTTCGTTGGGAAGCAGCGATGCTCGCCGCCGGCTTGGCCGGATGCGGACACATCACCAGCCCGAGCATGGGCACAGCCGTGTCCGGCCAGCAGTTCGAGGACGAGATCGTCGGCCAGGTGATGAGCTTTCGCATCGCCGACGGCAGGCTCGCCGAGGCGCAGTTCCAGCCGGACGGCACCGCCGTCTATTCCGGGCAGTTCGTCGACCGGATCGGTCGCTGGCGACCTTGGGCCCACGGCTATTGTGCGTGGTATCCGTCGCTGGGTAACGGCCCCGGCTTGAAGCGGCCGTTCAGCGGCCCGGTCGAGCCGGACGGCTATCGCTGCTACGACGTGCGCGCCAGCGACGGCTACTACGTCGTGTTCCAGCCGGACGGCGTGTACGTGGGAACGCTCATCCCGGTGGATTGAGGCGCGGCAGCGAGCTCACGCGTTGCATTCGCCCGCTGCCGGCCACTCGATTAGGCGGCGGCGGCCGCGATGCGGTCGGCCGTGGTGACCAATGCTTCGGCCTGACGGATCGAGGCGATGTCGATCAACCGGCCGTCGAGGCTGACCGCGCCCTTGCCTTCCTTGGAGGCCTGCTCCATGGCCGCCAGGATGCGGCGGGCCCGGTCAACCTCCTTGGCGGGCGGGGTGAAGATCTCGTTCGCCAGGCCGACCTGCTTGGGATGGATCGCCCACTTGCCTTCGCAGCCCAGCACCGCCGAGCGGCGCGCCTGTGCCCGGTAACCATCGTCGTCGGCGAAGTCGCCGAACGGGCCGTCGATCGGGCGCAGCCCATTGGCGCGGGCGGCCACCACCATGCGCGCGATGGCGTAATGCCACATGTCGCCCCAGTGGACTTCGCGAGCGCTACCGTCCTCGGTCTTGTCGGTGAGCACGGCGTAGTCGGGGTTCGGGCCGCCGATGCCGGTGGTCCGCGCTCGGGTGCTGGCGGCGTAGTCGGCGACACCGAAATGCAGCGATTCGTTGCGCTTGGAGGCCTTGGCGATCTCGTGGATGTTGGCCATGCCGAGGGCCGTCTCGATGATCAGCTCGAAGCCAATCCGCTTCTTCCGGGCCTTGGCGGCCTCGACCTGCGTCACGAGCATGTCGACGGCATAGACGTCGGCGGCCGTGCCCACCTTCGGGATCATGATCAGGTCGATGCGATCGCCGGCCTGCTCCAGCACGTCGACCACGTCCCGGTACATGTACTGGGTATCGAGGCCGTTGATCCGCACCGAAACGATCTTGCTGCCCCAGTCGAGATCGTTCAGGCCCTGGATGATGTTCTTGCGGGCGGAATCCTTCTGGTCGGGCGCCACGGCGTCCTCGAGGTCGAGAAAGATGACGTCGACGGCGGACTTGGCTGCCTTTTCGAACATCTGCGGGCTCGAGCCGGGGACGGCGAGTTCGGAGCGGTTGAGCCGGGGCTGGCACTGCTCGACGATGGTGAAACTCATGGAAGCTCTCCTTTGACGGAATCGTGGATCGGGTCGGCCGGCTCAGCAGGGAGCCGAGCCAGGGGATGGTGTTGCTGGACCACGGCAGCCAGACGCTCGGTCTGCACGTGGGTATAGATCTGCGTCGTGGCGATGTCGGCGTGACCAAGCATCGCCTGGACCGAGCGCAGGTCGGCGCCGTGGGCCACCAGGTGGCTGGCGAATGCATGGCGCAGGACGTGCGGCGACACTCGCGCCGCATCGAGCCCGGCCTCCGCAGCCAGTCCCTTGAGCAGCTGGGCGACACGCTGGCGCGTCAGATAACCCGAGCTGCCGCGCGAGGGAAACAGCCAGCGTTGCCGCGACGGGTCGAGAATGAAGAACGGCCGCACCCCGAGCCACGCGGCGAGCGCCGCCCGGGCCGGCCCGCCGACCGGCACCATGCGCTCCCTGCCACCCTTGCCGCGCACCGTGAGCGTGGTGCGATCGGCACCGAGGGCCGACATCGGCAGACCGGCGAGCTCACTCACCCGCAGGCCGGTGGCATAGAACAGCTCTAGCAAGGCGACGAGACGGAGACCCTCCGGGCCTTCCCTCGACCGAGCCGCATCGATCAGGGCCTCGACCTCCTCCTCCTCCAGCAGCTTGGGGAGGCGCCGGCCCAGCTTCGGCGTGTCGATATGGGTGGTTGGGTCGTCCCCACGCCGCCCTTCCAGGTAAAGGAAGCGATAGAACTGCCGGATCGCCGCCAAACGCCGGGCGGCGGTGGCGGCGGCGAGGCCGCAGACCGAGAGATGCTCGAGATAGGCCCGCACGGCGTCGCCGCCGGCGGTCGCCAGCACCTCGCTTCGGGCGCGCAGAAAGGCGGCGAAATCGGCGAGGTCACGGCGGTAGGCATCGATCGTGTGCCGGGCGGCACCACGTTCGGCCGCCAGCATCTCCAAGAACGCGTCCAGCATCACAACGCTCAAAGCCCGAGCGCCCCGCCGGTGCTGGCGGCCAGGGAGCGTGCGGCATCGTCGAGGCCCAGCTCGCTCAGTGCATCGAGTGATCGGCGCAGGGTAATCGCGGCCGCCGTCTCCGGCCGGCCGTCCAGCAGCAGCAGTGTGTAGAGCAGCATGGCGCCCCGCTGCTCGCCGGCCCGCGCCACCTCGAAGCCGCGCCAGAGCGCCACGTCGGGGGCGGGTCCGTCCCCTTCGATTGGACTATGCACGAGGTTGGTCCAGATGGTCTCCGGCACGTCCAGGCCGAGACCGTCGGCCAACGCCAGCCAGCGCGCCCGCCGGCTGCTGGGCACCGATTCCATGGCCACCGTCCAGTCGGTGGGCGGACGCCCCGAAAGCTCGGGCCGAGTCGAGGGGCCCGGACGTGGAGGGCCGGCGGCGGCGGCCCGGGTGGCCGACGCGAGGTTGGGATTGTCCAGCAGGGCGCGGCGCACCGGTGCCGGCAACTTGACCACCGCGGCGGGGTCGACGTCGATCACGGCCCGGCGCAGCAGCGGCAGCAACAGCGGATCGTCCGGCACGGGCAGCCGCAAGGTCAGGCGCTCGCCCCCCACGGTGGCACGGGCGAGCTCGGCCAGGACGGTATCCGTCGACTCGCCGCGCGCATCGAGCAGGTCCAAGCCCAATTGCACGGCCGCTGCGTCTCCAGCCAGGGCGGCACACACGATCCGCGCCTGCGGCCAAGGCGAGACCGCCGACTCGACCGCCTGCGACGTGGCGCAGGCAGGCTCGACCTGGCCCAGGGCGAAGCGGGCCTGCAGCCGGCGTGATTCGAGCTCGGGCTCTGGCGGCCCTTCCGGCACCAGCGCCAGCAGGTCCAACGCCGCGGCGGGCTCGGCCATCGCCAGCAATCGGTCGACGCGCAGCAGGAACAGTTCCCGGGGGGCATCGACCGCCGGACCGGGTGCCGTCAGCAGAGCCTTCTGCAGGCCGGCCAGAATCGGATCGGCGATGTAGGTCGGCAGGCGACCGAACAGCACGGCCAATGCCTCCGGCGCACCATGGGTCCAGAGCGGACCACCGAGTTCTGCCTCGGCGCCGGCGAGCCCCAAGCTGGCCAGCGTTGGCGCGGCGAGGGGTTCGACCGCGATCGGCGGCTCCGGTGCTGTCGGTGTCGGCGTTGCGGCCGGCGATGGTGCGGCCACGGGAGCCGGCAGGGGGAACAACGCCCGCGGAGGCTGCTGCGCCGCTGCGGGTGAGGTCAGCACCAGCAGGGTCACGAGAATGCTGCGCGGCGTCACCTTGGGCTCTACCGAGGCAGACGATCGTCGGGAATGACCGTCTCGACCTGCTTGGTTGGAGCTGGAATGTCCCATAAGAATAGGAAAACCGCGCCACCCGCCGAGACCAGCAGCAGGGCGAACAAGATGACCAGGAGTAGGCGGCCCAGGGCAGAATCCTCCGCGAATCGCGGCCAACGGGCATGCGCCCGCCGGCCTTCGGTTGACCGGGCGCAAGCTGACGGTTGCCTCACTCCAAGCGCGCGGCTTTATATCGGGGCCGCCGTCGTTATTCAATGTAGACCCAGATGATTATCGCCGCCCCGAGCTCCGAGACCTCGCCGTCGCCAGAACAGCCCTGTCGACTGGAGCGCACGATCGTGCTTGTCGGCCTGATGGGCGCCGGCAAGACCTCGGTCGGCCGGCGGCTGGCGCGCGCCCTTGGCGCTGCTTTTGCCGATGCCGACGACGAGATCGTGGCGGCAGCCGGTCTCAGCATCGCCGACATCTTCGCCCTCTACGGCGAACCACGCTTTCGGGAGCTCGAGCGTCGGGTCGTCTGCCGGCTGCTCGATCAGCCACCCATGGTCCTGGCGCTGGGCGGCGGCGCCTTCGTCAATGCGGAAACCCGCCAGCAGATCAAGGCGCGAGCCGTCTCCGTCTGGCTGCGGGCCAACCTCGAGACCCTGCTCAGCCGCACCATGCGCAAGCGGGGCACACGCCCCTTGCTGGCGCAAGGTGAACCGCGTGACATACTGGCGCGGCTGATGGAGGAGCGCTATCCGATCTATGCTGAGGCCGACTACACGGTCGACACGCAGGCCGAGCCGCATGAGGTGGTGGTCGCCAAGATCATGGCGATCGTGCAGCCGGTAGCGAAGGAGACCTGATGCTCGGCGACCACGTGCTCCGCCTGAACCTTGGCGAGCGGAGCTACGCGATCACCATCGGGGCGGGCGTGCTGGAGCGGGCTGGCGAGCTGCTGGCGCCGCTACTGCCGTTGCGCCGTACCGTCGTGATCACGGATCAGAATCTGGCCCGAACCGCCCACCCGGGCCGCTTGACCGACGCTCTTGCCAAAGCCGGGATTACCAGCCGGACGATTGTGCTCGAGGCCGGCGAGGCCACCAAAAGCTGGCACCAGCTGGAGCTGCTGGTGGAGGACCTGCTGGGCCACGGCGTCGAGCGGCGCTCGGCGGTGGTGGCCCTGGGCGGCGGCGTGATCGGCGATCTGGTGGGGTTCGCGGCGGCGACGATCCTGCGCGGCATCGACTTCATCCAGATTCCGACGACGCTTCTGGCCCAGGTCGACAGTGCCGTCGGCGGCAAGACCGGCATCAACTCGGTCCACGGCAAGAACCTGGTGGGTGCCTTCCACCAGCCGCGCGCCGTGCTGATCGATACCAGCGTGCTCGACGATCTGCCGCTGCGCGAGCTGCGGGCCGGCTATGCCGAGGTGGTCAAGTACGGCTTCATCCGCGACGCCGATGGCTTCTTCGACTGGCTCGACGAACGCGGCGAAGCCCTGCTGGCGGGAGACCCGCAGGCCCGGGCGGAAGCGGTGCGTCGGTCGCTCGAGGTGAAGGCCGCCGTCGTCGCCGCGGACGAGCGGGAGACCACCGGCGAGCGGGCGCTGCTCAATTTCGGCCACACGTTCGGCCACGCCTACGAAGCCCTCGCCGGCTACGATGGCGGCTTGCTGCATGGCGAGGCGGTGGCCATCGGCATGATCGACGCGTTCAGCCTCTCGACCCGGCTCGGCTACTGTAGCACGGCCGATCTGGAAAGAGCGCGCGCGCACTTGACCCGGCTCGGCCTGCCGACAAGGGTGGCCGAGGCGAGCAATCGGGCATTTCCACCCGACGCGCTGCTGGCGGCCATGGGCAGGGACAAGAAGGTGGAGAATGCGCGGCTGCGATTCGTGCTGGCACATCGGATCGGCGAGGCGTTCGTCAGTGCCGATGTTCCAGAAGATGCCGTCCGGGCGGTATTGACCGAACATGCGTGACCGGCACTCGCCGACGTCCGGCTCCCTTCGGTAAGGGTCGATGTATCTCTCGATCCTGGCAGTGATCCTGCTGCTCGCGGCCAATGCGTTCTTCGTTGCGGCCGAGTTCGCGCTGGTCAAGGTGCGCGCCATCCGCCTCGAGGCCCTGGCGGCCGCCGGCAGCCGCCAGGCCCGGCTGTCGACCAGCATCCTCAAGCACATGGAAGCCTATCTGGCCGCCTGCCAGCTGGGCATCACGATGGCGTCGCTGGGTCTGGGCTGGGTCGGCGAGCCTGCCGTCGCCGCCGTGCTTGAGCCGCTGTTCCGCAGCGCCGGCATGAGCGAGCAGGTGCTGCACACGGTATCCTTCGCCGTGGGTTTCCTGATCTTCTCCTCGCTGCACATCGTCATCGGCGAGCAGGTCCCCAAAACCTTCGCCATCCGCCAGCCTGAACCGATCACCTTGTGGGTGGCGGCGCCGCTGCATGCGTTCTTCCTGCTCTGCTGGCCCCTCAACTGGGCGCTCAACAATGCCGCCCGCGGCATCCTGCGCCTCATGGGCGTGGCCGAGGCCAGCCACCTCGAGGTCTACTCGGGGGCCGAGCTGCGCCAGCTGATCGGCGCCTCGCGCCAGCTCGGCAGCATGAAGAAGCAGGAACACGACATGCTGGGCGCCATCCTCGACTTCGAGAAGCTCGAGGTCGGCGAGGTGATGACCCATCGGCGCAACATCGTCTCGATCAACGCCGACGCCCCGGTCGAGGAAATCGTCCGCCAGGTCCTCGAGGGCCCCTACACGCGCTACCCCATCTGGCGCGGCGATCCCGACGCGATCTCGGGGGTGCTGCATGCCAAGGACGTGCTGGCGCTGATCCAGCGCCAGGGCAGAAACGTCACCAATGCCGAACTGCGCAAGCTGGCCGGCCCGCCCTGGTTCATTCCGGACACGACCTCGCTGTTCCATCAGCTGCTGGCCTTTCGCCAGCGGCGGGCGCACCTGGCCTTCGTCGTCGACGAGTATGGCGCCTTGATGGGCCTGGTGACACTCGAGGACATTCTGGAGGAGATCGTCGGCGACATCGTCGACGAGAAAGACGTCGAGATGAGCGGGGTGAAGTCGGAGGCGGACGGCAGCATCCTGGTCGAAGGCCGGGTCACGATCCGCGACCTCAACCGGCAGTTCGAATGGCACCTGCCCGACGACGAGGCCACCACGGTGGCGGGCCTGCTGCTGTACGAAGCGCGCCGGATCCCGGACGTCGGCGAGACCTTCGTCTTTCACGGCTTCCGCTTCGAGGTGCTCAGCCGGCAGCGGCACCAGATCACCCTGCTCCGCTTGCGACCGGAGCGCGAGGTGCTTGCGGCCACCGGATGATTGCGTTCAGCCGGCGATCGCAAACACCAGCATGGCCACGGCATAAAGCCCGACCACCACGGCGGCACCGAGAAGATCACGGCGGCGTCCAGCATGGTCGGACGGCCGCAGCCACCAGCCGAACCGGCGGCTCACCCACGGCACCAGCCGGCTGAGCAGGATCACGCTGGCGACGTTGCCGACGAACAGGGCCAGCCAGAACGGCATCCCAGCCCAACCCATCAGGAACGGTGCCTGAACGAGATCGCCGAACAGGAACACCACCGGATAGAGCATCAGCACGACCAGCATGTTCTGCTTCCATGCCGACGGTGGCGGTGACGCATCGCCGGCGGGGAACCACTGATCGAAGCCGGTGCGCACGATCCGTGCATGAAACTCGTCGGTGAAGGATTCCGCCTCCTTCAGCAGTTTCAGTCGATCGGGCGAGTCCAGCCACTTTTGCAGGTTGACCTCCGAATCGAAGCGCAGGATCGACAGCCAGTCCGGCTGCACGCCCGGTATCGGCGGCTCGAATCGGTAGCCCTGAAAGCCGGGGGCCCGCGACTGCGCCGCTGCGATGCGCTGCTCCCAGGATCGATAGGCGTCCTCGCAGCCAGGAATGATCCGGGTCGAGATCACCGCCGAGACCGGCGCCGGCATGACGCCGGAGGCACCGTCCTTGACGATATGGACGTCGTCCCGTCCCACCAGCATCGGCAGGGCCTGGGCGATCAGGGCCTGCCGATGCTCCGAATTCAGCCAGGCCACCGCCGACCCGGCGGCATCGAACTTCTGCAGGATCACCCAGTCGATCTGTGCCGGCGGGCTGGGTGGCATGACCGTTTGCTGCAGGAATCCCGGCGCCCTGGCCACGACGTCTTGAATCCTCGCCTGCCAGCGCGCGAATTCGTCGGCATGGGCGGGGTCGACGCGTGTCTGCGTCACGATTGTCACGGCCGCCGATGGGGTGCTCATGCGGACGCGACCAGCGCCTCGAAGATGCGGTCGGCGGTCAGCGGAAGATGCGCGAAGCGGACACCCGTGGCGTCGGCCACCGCATTGGCGATGGCAGGTGCCACCGGGTTGATCGCGCACTCGCCCTGCGACTTGGCTCCTAGCGGGCCGATCGTGTCGTAGGTATCGGCGAAGAAGACCTCGCTCGGCGGCACGTCGGCAAATGCGGGAATCCGGTAGTTACGCAAGGCGGCATTCAGCATCGTGCCGTTGACGTCGTAATCCATGTGCTCGGTCAGCACCCAGCCAATGCCCATAGCGATGGCGCCATCGATCTGGCCGCGGCACTGCATCGGGTTGATGAGCCGACCGATGTCGGCGGCATGCACGCTGCGCAAGATGTGGATCTCGCCGGTGACGCGATGCACCGCGACGCGCACCGCATGCACGTTGAACGCCACCGAGCGCGGCGAGAGATAGGCCTTCCGCTTGGCCTCGAATCGGTGGCCCGCCTTGGTGCCCGCTGCATGGAGCTCGGACAGGCCGACCCGCCGGCCGCCGCAGATCACCGCATCTCCCTCGAGGCGGCAGTCCGACTTGTCGACGCCGAGATGCCGGCTGGCGAAGTCGAGGATATTCGTGCGCAGGGCGGCAGACGCGAGCGCCACGGCCTTGCCGGCGACAACGGTCCCCGTGCTGGCAAAGGTGCCACTGTCATAGGGGGCGAGGTCGGTATCGGCATTGATGATCGCGACCCGGCCTGCCTGGGCACCGAGCTCGGCTGCGGCGATCTGTCGGTGGGAGGTGACCGACCCATTGCCCATCTCGGTCGAGCCCACCGCCAGATGGTAGCTTCCGTCGGCCAGCAGGGCCATCTGCGCCCCGCCGCGATGCTCGGTCGGCGGGCCACATTCCAGCATTGCCATCGCCATGCCGGTGCCTTCGGCCCAGTCGGCGCCCTCCGGCTTGGCCGTACCACCAGCACGTGCCAGGGCCCCCTCGACCAGATCCAGGCACTGGTCGAGGCCGTAGCTGCCGAAATCGACGTCGGTCGGGTCCTGCCAGACCGATTCGATCCAGTCACCCGGGCGAACCATGTTGATGCGACGCAGGGTGAACGGGTCGATTTCCAGACGGCGGGCCAGCTCGTCCATCGCCGATTCCATGGCGAAGGTCGTCTGCGAGGCGCCGTAGCCGCGAAATCCGCCGGCCGGGACCATGTTGGTGTAGACCGCGACGCCGTCCGCCTTCTTGTTGGGGCAGCGGTAGGCGGTGAACGGGCTGCCCAGCGAGGCCGCCAGCGTCTCACCGGCATGGTTGCCGTAGGCACCGGTGTTGGAGACGACCTCCAGCTCGATCGCGGTCAACGTGCCGTCCCGCTTGGCACCGAGCTTGACCCGCGTGGTCATCGGATGCCGCGTGCTGGTACCGGTGAACTGCTCCGGGCGGGTGAACTCCCACTGCACCGGGCGCCCGGTTCTCAAGGTCGCCATCACGCAGAGGTCCTCGGACAGCATCTCCTGCTTGCCGCCGAACCCTCCGCCGACCCGCTCGGTGAACACGTGCACGTCGCGCGCACGCAGCCCGAACAGGTAGCACAGCTTCTGCTGGGCGATGAACGGCGCCTGCGAGCTGGTCCGGACATGGAGGCGCCCGTCCGCGTCGGTCCAGGCCAGTGAGCCGTGCGTCTCCAGATGGGCGTGCTGCACGCGCGAGGTGGAGCAGGTCATCTCGTGGACGAGGTCGGCGGCGGCGAAGCCTTCCTTCACGCTGCCGATCTCGCCCTTGATCGCGACGTAGACATTGCCTTTCTCGGCGTCGCCCTTGTCGTGCAGGATCGGTGCGTCGGGAGCCATGGCGGCGATCGGGTCGAAGACCGCAGGCAGGATCTCGTAATCGACTTCGAGCAGCCGGCACGCCGCCTCCGCGGCGCCTTCGCTCGAGGCCACCACGGCCGCCACCCGCTGACCGACGAAGCGCACGACATTGTCCAGGATGTAGGTGTCGTCCGGATCGACCAAGTGATCCTCGTGGGTGGCGGTGCTGTAGAGGCGGCGCGGGACGTCCTCCCAAGTGAAGATCGCGACCACGCCCGGCGCCGCCAGCGCCCGGTCGCGGCGGATGGCGGTGATGCGGGCATGGGCGTGCGGGGAGCGCAGCACCTTGAGGTGCAGCACGTCGGCCATCGCCACGTCCAGGGTATAGCGGGCGGTGCCGGTGACGATGCCCGCGGCAAAGGGGTTGGACAGGCTGGCACCGCACGCCTCGCCGGCGACATCGGCCTGCGTTTCGGCGCGGCCATGCAGCGCATCGCCGATCGCCCGGTAGCCGGTGCAGCGGCAGAGGTTGCCCTTGAGCGCCCGGGGCAGGTCGGCGCGCTGCCCGTCGTCCAGCGCCGCCGTGGTCATGATCATGCCGGCCGTGCAGAAGCCGCATTGGAACGCTTGCGCGTCCAGGAACGCCTGCTGCATCGGATGCAGGGTACCGTCCGCCGCCAGGCCTTCGATCGTGGTGACCGAGCGCCCCGCCGCACGAAATGCCGGCCACAGGCATGAATGCACCGGCATGCCGTCGATCCATACCGTGCAGGCGCCGCAGTCGCCGGCATCGCAGCCCTTCTTGACGCCGAAGCAGCCCTGCTCGCGCAGGTAGGTGCGCAGGCACTGGCCCGGCTGCGGCTCCGCCGACGCCGGCTGGCCGTTGATGACGAGGTTCATGCGGCCTTCTCCGGCAGCGCCAGCTCGGCGCGGATCGCTTCGGCGTGATGGTAGGTAAGATGCCGCTTGTAGGCCGCCGAGCCGTTCGGATCCTCGAAGTAGCCGTCCTCGCCGAGATATTCGTCGATGGCTTGTCGCAGTACCTTGGCCGTCGGGATCGTGTCGAACCGCAGGTGCACTGGCCACGGCGTGGACGCGGTGATCGTCAGCCGGAACTCACCGCCGGCTCGATTCTGCGTGCCGATCAGCAAAGCCGCGGACCGCCCCAGCTTCACGAGGGACGAGCGGCGCAAGGCATAGCGCTTGCTCAGTGCCGTGGCGGGAATGAGGATGCTGCGCAGCAGCTCGCCCGGGCGAAGCACATTGGCATGGTTGCCGGTGACGAACTGGGCGGCGGCCACCTCGCGGGGTGCTGCGTCGTGTGGCCACAGCACGTAGGTGGCCTCGAGGGCCACGGTCAGCGAGATCATGGCGCCGGCCGGCAGGGACATGCAGATGTTCCCGCCCACGGTGGCGACGTTCCAGATCTTCCATGATGCCAGCAGCGCATTGCAGCAGTCGCGCAGCAGCGGTGCCGCCGCCCAAGCCGCGGGCGCGGTGAAGCGATAGAGATCGGCGATGCTGCACGTGGCGGCAATGTCGAGCCCGGCGGCGGACGCGGTCAGCGGCGTCCATCCCAACGTGTCGAGATCGATCAGCGTGTCGGTCTGTGGTTGCGGCTCCGAGAACAGCCAGGTCCCCCCGGCGAGCCAGGCATTGCCCGACCGCCATGGGCCGATCTCGTCGATCGACGCCGGCCGCTGCACGGCGGTGATGGTGGTCAGGTTCATCGCGTTGGCATCCCGATCTCGGCGTCGCTTGGTATTATTGTAGGTCGTCGATCAAACCCGGACCCGGCGTCACCAGCTTCGGCCACTGTTCAGCCGCAGAATATCGTTTGTTGCAATATTATCCGCATCGGCTTCCTGGCTTGCCGCAGAAGTCGCCATGTAAGGAGACGTATTACCCGCAACTGCAGTAGATATCAGCGCTACCCACGATAGAAATACCGTGATTACAGCAAACCTATGAGCCGTTTGACTGCCGCGACTCATCCAAATCCTCATCTGATCAGTTATATGCCGACGGACGATTTTGCTGCCCAAGTTGAATTTAAATTGGCTCCGAATAGCTGTCAATCGAACGAAGAGGCATCGGATTTGGATTTTCGCTATAAGGTTCTATCGAGCGAGAGTTGGCCAGCGTCGTTCAACCGGCCGGAATTAGGGTGGTCTGGTGAAGCGGCATCGCTTTCCGGGCCGGCAATGGTGGCAATTCCGCATCCCGCGGCCGATATCGCCGATGCCACAGCCCTTCGACAGACCTGGAATCCCGTCATGCCGCCATCGCTGATCTACCGACCGTCATCGCGGCATGCCGATCTTGGCGAGGCATTCTTCGATCCGGTCGACGCCGCTTCCTTCCCCACGCATCTCCTGCGCTTTCGCAACCAGCGCTGGGCGCAGCGGGTCGGCCTCGACACGCTGACCGATGCGGAGTGGCTGGACCATTTCGGGCGCTTCGTACCATTACCCGACAATCTCGGTCGGCCGCTGGCACTGCGCTATCACGGGCACCAGTTCCAGGTGTACAATCCGGAACTCGGCGACGGTCGAGGTTTCCTGTTCGCCCAGCTGCACGACAGCATCGACGGTCGCCTGCTCGACCTCGGCACCAAAGGTAGCGGTCGCACGCCCTGGTCGCGCGGCGGGGATGGCCGCCTGACGCTGAAGGGCGGCGTGCGCGAACTTCTGGCGAGCGAGCAGCTCGAAGCGCTGGGCGTGGACACCTCGAAAACCTTCAGCCTGATCGAGACCGGCGAGGCGCTGCACCGCCACGACGAGCCGTCGCCCACCCGTGCCGCGGTGCTGGTTCGGCTCAGCCACTCCCACATCCGGATCGGCACCTTCCAACGGCTCGCCTATCACGAGGAGACGAGCCAGCTGAGCCGGCTGCTTGAACATGCCGTCAGAACCTACATGCCCGAGCTGTGGCGCGACGATGAGGCGGTGCGCGCCGTGGCCTTCCTGGAGCGTGTTTGCGCCAACGTCGCCCGCACCGCGGCGCAGTGGATGACGGCCGGCTTCGTGCACGGGGTGCTGAATACCGACAACATCAACATCACGGGCGAGAGCTTCGACTACGGCCCCTGGCGTTTCCTGCCGACCTACGACCCAGGCTTCACGGCCGCCTATTTTGATCACTCGGGGCTCTATGCCTATGGGCGGCAGCCGGCGACGCTGCTGTGGAATCTGACCCGCCTCGCTGAATGCCTGCTGCCGCTCACGGCTCAAGCCGACCTGGAGCGAACGCTGCAGTCGTTCGCAGGGGTCTTCCAGCGCGAGTTGGCGATAGCCGTGCTTCGACGACTGGGCCTGCAACCCGCTGGCGACGAAGCCGACAATGCGCTGGTGACGGAGCTGTTCGCCTTCCTCGATGCGACGAAAGCCCCGTTCGAGCGGGTGTTCTTTGATTGGTATGGCGGCGTCGACAGTACCCGGCGGGCCTCACTGAGCCCATCGGCAGACCTTTACGTGTCTCCCGCGTTCGCCCCAGTTCGGGCGGCGCTGGAGCAGCACGAGGCAATTGACGGCATCGGCACCGATCATCCCTATTTCAGCGGCGGGGCGCCGTGCACGATGCTGATCGACGAAGTCGAAGCGATCTGGGCGCCGATCGCGCAGGCCGATGACTGGTCGGCGTTGACCGCCAAGCTGAGCCAGATCGCGCAGCTGCGCGCGGCCTGTGGCGATAGGTCGGAGGTTGCGTAGAACAACAACCTTGAGCTGCGGTTCGCATCGGATCATCAACCCCAAAGCGCCTAACCACATATGGGCGGCTGCAATGTGCAGCTGGGGGTCGTGATGCTTTCCGCCCTGGAACCTCTCCTCGACTGCTCCCAGTCCGCCATTGCCATCCTCGACACCGAGGGGCGCGTTGTGCTGGTGAACCAGGCTTGGCGCGCGTTCGGGACAGCGAACGGGCAGCGCGATCCAGCTTTCTGCGTTGACAGGAACTATCTCGACGTCTGCCGCGCGGCGATGGGGATGGGCGCCGAGGGGGCACGGACAGTAGCGGATGGCCTGCAATCGGTCGCGGCGGGCGGGCCGGCGTTCATGTTCGAATATAGCTGTCACAGCCTGACCGAGCAGCGCTGGTTTGTTCTGCGCGCGAAGCGGATTGAGTTCGAGGCTCGATACTGGGTTGTGGTCCTCCATGAAGATACGTCCGCTCGCAAGCGAGCGGAAGCGCGGAGCGAGCACTCGTTGCACGCCGCCGAGACGCGCAGGAAAGAGAACGACTTGTTTCGCGCCGTGATCGACACGCTCCCAGATTTCATCTTCGCCAAAGACCGCGCGGGCCAGTTCCTCGTGGCCAACCGCGCTACCGCGCAGCTCATGCAGGCGCAGTCGCCCGACGAACTGATCGGGCGCACCGATGCCGATTTCTATCCGGCCGATATCGCCGCCGGATTCAAGGCGGACGAGGAGGCGTTCCTCGCCGCTGGAGAAACCGTCATTATCGAGCAGCCGGGTCGGCGCATCGACGGCTCGCGGGGCTGGCTCTGCTCGCTGAAGACGCCGCTGCTGGACGAGAACGGACATATTACGGGCTATGTCGGCCACGGCCGGGATATCACCGACGCCAAACTCCGCGATCAGGCATTGGCCGACGCCGTGGCCCAGCTGGAGCGGCAGGCCGTGGAGATGCGCCGGCTGACCGCGGCCGCCGAGCGCGCCAACCAGGCGAAGTCGCAATTCCTGGCAGCGATGAGCCACGAGATCCGCACGCCGATGACGGGCGTGCTCGGCATGGCCGACCTGCTGGCGGCCGAGGGCCTCAGCCCGGCCCAGCAGCGCCATGTCGACACGATCCGCGCCTCGGGCCGGTATCTGCTCAACATCCTCAACGACATTCTCGACTTTTCGCGCATCGAGGCCGGTCGAATCGACCTCGAGCGGATCGACTTCGCGCTACAGGACGTGATCGAGCAGGTCAGTTCGATGATGACACCGCAGGCGCTCGATCGCGGGCTGGAGCTGCGTCTGGAGACAAGCATCGCTCCATTGCTGGTGGTCCGTGGCGACCCGACGCGATTAAGGCAGGTGCTGGTCAACCTCATCGGCAACGCGCTCAAGTTCAGTCCCAGCGGAACGGTGACGCTGAGGGTCCGGGAACTGGGCCCGCTCGAGCATGGCCCACGGCTGCGGTTCGAGGTGGCCGATTCTGGCATCGGCATCCCGCATGAACGACAGGCGGAGCTGTTTCAGCCGTTTGTCCAGGCCGAGAGTTCGACCGCCCGCAATTATGGCGGCACCGGCCTGGGGCTGGTCATCTGCCGCTCGCTGGTCAACGCCATGGGGGGTGTGATCGGGCTGGAAAGCCAGCCCGGTCAAGGCAGCCTGTTCTGGTTCGAGGTCCCGCTCGAGACCGGCGACGGTCAAGCCAGCGCAGCGGGTAGTGCCTCGGCGCCGGAGGCGATTGCGCCACTGCGCATCCTCGTCGTCGACGACGTGCCCGTGAACCGGGAGCTTCTGCAAGCAATGCTGGGTCGCTACGGCCACGACGTGGTCGTGGCAGAAAATGGCGCAGCCGCCGTCGAGATGGCTGGACGCGGTGACTTGGATGTCGTGCTGATGGATGTGCAGATGCCGGTGATGAACGGCATCGAGGCCACTCGGCATATCCGTCGCCTGGCGCCACCGGCCGGAGCGGTCCCGATCCTGGCGCTTACCGCCAATGTGATGGTGACCGAGCGCGAGCGCTATCTGGCGGCGGGGATGAACCTCTGCCTCACCAAGCCGATCATTTGGCCCGAACTGTTCGCCGTCCTTGCCGGCATCGCATCGGGCAAGCTGGCGTCCGTAAGCCCATCCGTCGAGGCGTTGCCGCGCACGGAGGCACCGAAGCCGTGCCCAATGAAGGTGCCGCTGGTCGATCACCGGATGCTCACCACCATGGCCGCCTCATTGCCGCCGGGTGCATGTCGAACATTGCTCACACGTGGGCTGGAGGGAGCCCGCCTGAGCTGGGAGCGACTGGGGACATCGATTGAAAGCCCCGAGGTGATGCTGCACGAGGCGCATCGCCTCCGGGGTACCGCCGGCAGCTTTGGTTTGATCGGGATTTCGGCTCTAGCCGGTAGAATCGAAGAAAGTATGGCACGGGGTGACGACGTGGCGGTCCTGATCGACACACTCGGCGAGGTGATCAAGCGTACCGTGGCGGAAGCCGACGATCTGGACCTTGATCCCAGCAGCCCAGCGGCCGTCGCGGGCAGGCAGTGATTCAGGTCACACTGGCGCCTCATTGAGTTCGGGGCGTTTTCCGCCATCTAGCCTCAGGGGCAATTCTGTGTAGGGTCGGCTCACGCCCCGGTCGAAACAACCAAACAAAGCGATGCCCGTCTTGTCGCCCCGACTTATGCTGGCTTTGGTAGCTGCCCTGGCAGTGACCCTGCCTCGCCATGCCGGTGCCTATGACCGGCAAGCGGGTGGGACGCCCGGACATCTTTCCGACTGCGCCCAGTGCCAGGCGGTCACTCCTGGCGATGTCCAGCTGTCTCTCGGCTTCGAATCGCCTGTGCAGGGCACCATCGTGCACCGTTTTGGCGAGGCTGCGGACGGGACATGGTGCGACGGGCTCGACATCCTGGCCACGGCCGGCACGACGGTACTTGCCGCCCAGGAAGGGCTCGTGATCTATGCCGGCAATGATCTGCGCAGCTATGGCCACCTGCTGCTTGTCGCCCATGCCGAAGGCTTCATCACCGTATATGCCCGCAACAGCGAGCTGCTGGTAGCCGCTGGCGACCGGGTGCACCAAGGGCAGCCGATAGCCACCCTTGGGCGCACCGGCGACTCGATCGACCCGGTTCTGCATTTCCAGCTCCGCGCCGGCACCGATCCACTGGATCCCAGCCAGTTCCTCAATCGCAGCCAAACGGTACTGACCGCAGAGGTGAAACAATAGGCGGCGACGAAGCGCCGCCTACTGCTCACGCTGACCACTACGCCTGCTAAAGAACCTGAACCTTGGCCTCACGGGACCAAATCCGGAGCTTGCGGCAGGCTGCCAGAAACGGTTCGGCGTCACTGGCCGATTTCAATGGCACGAAGCCCTCGTCCCGCCCTTCCCAGGTCCCGACACTTTGCAGCAAGGACTCGGCGGCAGCGCCATAGCCGATGCACTTGAGATGAGCGTAAGCGTCGGCCACGAAGTCGCGGGCAGCCGCGTCGCGAGCCAGCAACGCCGCCCCTTCCGCTGACGGCAGCAGTACGACGGCATCGAACAGGACCGACGGGCCACCCGCCAGACGCTCGTCTGCCTCGATCCACTTTCCGTCGCTAGCCTCGACCCCACCCACATTAGGTGCCACGACCTTGACCATGGCCCCCTCCCCCTCGATCACCTTTTTGATGGCTCCGAACAGCGTCGCATCGACGCCGTCCGTCACCAGCACCCCGACCTTGCGGCCGGCAAACGATGGTGGCGGGTTGCCGATGATGCTCAGCGCCGGCGAGGGTTCGAGATCGATCCGTGTCGGTCGCGCGGCAGCGCACGCCTCGGGCAGCTGCTTCAGCCGCAGACCCGTGGCAACCTTCGCTGCCAAAGCTTCGTCGATGTTGCGCAGATGGCCCACGACACGCGACCGAATCGCCAGGGTTTCCACCTTGCTCAGCTCGAAAATCAGGGCCGACGCCACGTGGGCCTGCTCGATCTCGGTCTGACTGATGTAGAACTGCCGCGCCTGACTGTAGTGATCGGCAAAGCTCTCCGCCCGGATCCGCAGCTTCGGGCCGCTCTCTTCGCTCGCGAAACTGCGAAATCCGCGCGACGGTGATTCGCGAGGGCCTTCGCCCCAGCTGTTCGGCTGATAGTTGGCGCGTCCCTTCGGCACGGCCATGCGCATATGACCGTCCTGCTGGAAATTCTGGAATGGACAACCGCGCGGGCGATTGACGGGAATCTCATGGAAATTGGGGCTGCCCAGCCGCTTCAGCTGGGTGTCGAGATAGGAGAAGTTGCGTCCCTGCAGCAGCGGATCATTGGTGAAGTCGATGCCCGGCACGATGTTCTGGGTGCAGAAGGCGACCTGCTCGGTCTCGGCGAAGAAATTGTCGACCACCCGGTCGAGCACCAGTCGACCCACGCGCCGGATCGGCAATATCTCCTCGGGAATGATCTTGGTGGCGTCCAGCACATCGAACGCGAAGCTGTTGGCGAACTCCTCGTCGAACGTTTGCAGCCCCAGCTCCCACTCGGGAAAATCACCGCTCTGGATGGCGTCCCACAGGTCGCGGCGATGAAAGTCCGGGTCGGCTCCGTTGAGCTTGAGCGCCTCGTTCCACACCACTGACTGCATGCCGTGCTTGGGCTTCCAGTGGAACTTGACGAAGGTGGACTTGCCCGCGGCGTCGACCAGACGGAAGGTATGGACGCCGAAGCCTTCCATGAAACGCAGCGAGCGCGGGATCGTCCGGTCCGACATGATCCACATGACCATGTTCATGCTCTCGGGCGTCAGCGAGATGAAGTCCCAGAAATTGTCGTGGGCCGTCTGTGCCTGCGGGAAACCCCTGTCCGGCTCCTCCTTGGCCGCGTGGATCAGGTCCGGGAACTTGATCGCGTCCTGGATGAAGAAGACCGGGATATTGTTGCCGACGAGGTCCCAGTTGCCCTCCTTCGTGTAGAACTTGACCGCAAACCCGCGCACGTCGCGGGCAAGGTCCGGCGATCCCTTGCTGCCGGCAACGGTCGAGAACCGCACGAATACTTCGGTCTTCTCGCCCGCCCGCTGAAAGAGGTCGGCCCGGGTGAGATCGTTCAGCGGCTCATAGTTCTCGAAGAAGCCATGCGCGCCCATACCGCGCGCATGCACGACCCGCTCGGGTATCCGTTCGTGATCAAAGTGAAAGATCTTCTCACGGAAGTGGAAGTCCTCGAGCACAGTTGGGCCGCGCTCACCGATCCTCAACGAGTTCTGATCATCTGAAACAGGAATGCCCTGGTTCGTGGTCAGTACATCGCCACCATCCTCGGCGATCTGGTGGAGTTCTCCACCATTGCCGCGGGTCATTGACTGGTCTCCGACCTGCACGAGATCCCGCGTGGCGGCGTCCTGGTTTTCAGCCATGTCGGTTGCCCCTCTGATGTGCCATGTCTTGATTGCTCGAGCCAGATGCACGACCGCAACGCCGCCCGGACCTCAGCACAACCACCTGGTGGCGCGAATGTTCCGGCAGCGCGCACAAGGCTGGCGGGTTGGTCAAACAGGCCGCAGTCTACCATCAATCATTGTCGCCGCGCTTCAATTGATCGTAGATGAAACCACCGGCACCACCCGCCACAGCACCGGCGGCCGCGTTGCCCAGGATGCTGCCCTGACCGAGGGCACCCAAGCCGACGCCGCCAGCGGCACCGATCGCGGCACCCTTACCCGTGTTCTCCGAGCAGCCCGTCGCCGCTAGCAGGCCCACAGCCGCCACCACACCCATCCACCTACGTTTGGCTGGAAGTGCCATCACCACTCTCCTCGGTCGTTGCAGAGCTCATGTCCGGATCAACGCCGAACCTGCCTCCTGGCTCCCAGCCGACCGCCGAGGCAGGAGACGGGCGCCAGCACCGAGGCCAGCTGATCGCGTTGCCGGCCTCGGTGCCGCCTCCTCGAGCCTCGCCGTCTAGTGGGTCGACCGCGCAACGTCGGGATGGGGATTCGCCAGGAAGAATCGGAGCATCTCGCGTCCAGCGTCCGGGCCCTCCGGGTCGGTGTAGGACCCGGCGGTGCTTCCGCCCGCCCAGGCATGCCCGGCGCCATGAATGACCCATTGTTCGAGGATCGAGCGTCCATCCGGGTCGGCGTGGAGCGTCCGGCTGAAGGAGCGACCACCGGGCGCCTGCCCACGCAGCACGGTGGCCGTCGGCTGCAACCCGGCAGGCCCACTGATGCGCGCCTGTGCGATCACCTGATCGCCGTTACGCGGATGGACGGTGCTATCCTGATCGCCGTGGAAGACGATCGTCGGTACCAACCGACCGGACCGCCGCTCTTGCGCCGCCACGGTCCCACCACTGCGCATGGCTGCTAAAGCCGAAGGCATATCCGTGGCGGCGCCATGGGCCAGACCGGAATGGACGCCGACAGCGGCGTAGAGGTCCGGATAGGTTGCGGCCATGACAGCCGCTGCGGCACCACCGGCGGAGAGCCCGGCAATGAAGACCCGCTGCGGATCGACGGCGTAGTCGTCCATGACCTGGCGCGTGATCCCGGCGATCAGCGCTGGCTCGCCACGGTCGCGGTGCTGGTCCTGGGCGTTGAACCAGTTCCAGCAGCGGGAGATGTTGGCCGACGAGGACTGCGCCGGGTAGACGACCAGGCAGCCATGCTCCTCCGCCAGCTTGTTCATCTGCGTGCCCGCGGCGAAATCGTCCGGGGACTGGGTGCACCCGTGCAGCATGACGACCAGGGGCATGGAATGTCCCTGATAGGTGCTGGGCACATAGAGCTTGTAGGTTCGGCTGCCGAACTCGTTGGCGAAGGAACCGTCAAGGAACCGCGCATTCGCCGGGATCGGCTCGGTGATCGGCGTGGACCTGCCACGGACACCGCCTAGGTCGCCACCCACCTGGAGCCGGCCCAGGAAATCGCGCAGCGCGTCCGGCAGTACGGACATATCGGCTCCGCCGACGGGACCGGTCACGTTCAATCGGGGCCGCCTGCGCGACGCCTCCCCGCGATGGTCGGGAGTGCCAGCCTCGGGGACTGGAATCTGAGCGCCGGATGCGGTGGCCTCACCTCGCAGGAGGCGCTGAAGCATCGCCGTAGCCTCCGACAGCTGACCGGTACGGATGAATCGGGTTGCGCCCCGCATGTCCGCAAAAATGGCTTCGTTCATGGTGGACTGTCCTTGGAAAGTGGGCTCGCCACCGCGGGTATCGCGAGGCGTTAACAAGATGCGATCCTCAGGGCAGATGGCTTTCCATCCCTTAACCATCTGCATGGATGGTATATGGATGTTAATTGCTTCGATGCAAGGCGGGCGACGATGGCAGGCGGGCGCCGGGACGGATGACGATCGCCAAACGTGACGTGCGGCGCCGCGCCACTGTCAATTGCGTCGGGGAGCTCCATATGACGCAATGCAGCATTGCTGCGCTTCGGGCGGCCATGCTGCACTGGTTGGTGCCGCTTGGGTGCCGGCCGGCCGGCCACGGGTGCACGCCACTCGCGCGGGAGAGAGCGGCATCTCTCTCTTACCCGAAGCTCTTAGCCTCCCTGATTGACTTGGCCGGGCCTTCGGGCCCGGCTCTTTTTTGCCGCCTACGCCGCTAGGGCAGCGTCCATCATCCTTTGGTATGCCGCGACATCCCGCCACACCAAGAAATGCTGCGCCGCGAAAAACGCCGGGTTGCACATTTCATTTCCGGCACTATTTCTTGTGCAGTGCAGCAACAAGGATAGATCCAATGGCCAAGCCCTTCGCACTCCCCGAGTTCAAGGTTCCTGAGTTCAAGTTCCCCAAGGTCGACCTCGACGCGCTGTTTGGTGTGCAGAAGGCGAATTTGGCGGCTGCCCAGGAAGCCCAGAGCGTGCTCATCGACGCCGCCCAGGCTATTGCCAAGGTGCAGTTCGGCTATTTCGAGCAGGCCATGGAAGAGGCCAAGAGCGCGTTCGCCAGCAAGGAGCTGCCGAAGCCCGAGGCCGGCCTCGCCAACGTGAAGGCTGCCACCGAGAAGTCGGTCGCAGTGGCCAAGGAGGTCGTCGATCTCGCCGTCAGCGCCCAGAAGCGCGTGTACGAGCTGGCCACGCAGCGCACGCAGGCCACCGTCGCCGAGCTCAAGGCGGTCGCCGCCTAAGAGTTTTCACGGCCGGGTTCAAAAAGGGACCGGCGCGCTCGTCGCCGGCCCTAGTTCACTGCGGACCTTTCTCTCCTACCCGGCATACTGAGTGCCTTTCGCCTCCCTGAAGGCACCAGTCACGCTAGGCCCCGAGCCTTCCAGCTCGGGGCCTTTTGTTGTTCGGAGGGTTGGGCCGCGTGCCCGCCTCAGCCTGCACCGTTGTGCCTCAGCTGTTCCAGCGCCGCCGGCACCTCATCCAGATGGTCGATGACCATGTCCGCGCCGAGCTCGCTGGCCGGTGTGTCGGTGTAGCCGAAGCTCACCAGGATACAGGGAATGCCGAGCCCGCGGGCGGTGAGCAGGTCGTTGCGACTATCACCGATCATGATCGCGGCTGCAGGCTCCACGACGAGCCGGTCCAAGACGGCCGCCAGATGCGCAGGATCGGGCTTGCGAATGCCGGGAAGGGCGTCACCGCCGATTACCGCATCGAAATAGCCGTCGATATCCAGCGCGCGCAGCAATCCGTCGGTAGCGCCTTGCGGCTTGTTCGTGCACAGGCCCAGGCGAAAGCCGGCCGCCCGCTGGCGCACCAGCAGGTCGCGGGCACCCGGGTACGGCTCACTGCGGCGGCAGGGCACTTCGGCATAGCGTTCCCGGAAGCGGGAGAAAAGCAGGTCGACTGCTTCCGGTTCAGCCGGCTGGTCGAGTGCTACCAGCGCGCGTTCGATCAGGACTCTGGCACCATCGCCGATCATGCTGCGCACGGCAGGCAGCGACGGCGCTTCGAGGCCCGCCTCGGCCAGGATCTCGGCCAGCACGAGATGAAGGTCACCTGCGGTCTCGACCAATGTGCCGTCGAGGTCGAAAATGAGAGCGTTAATACCATCCGACACGTGCTTGCGGCTCCGGGTTGAGCGGGTGGGCGAAGTTGCTAAAGTCGAGCCCGCCGAACTGGCTGCATCAGGCCAGGATTTCTGGCGCAGCGGAGATATTCCCCGGCATGGCAGCCCCCTTATGCGTGACCGTCCTCGCCGCCGGCAAGGGGACGCGGATGAAGAATACGTTGCCGAAGGTCCTGCACCCGCTGGCGGGGCGCACGTTGCTCGGGCATGTGCTGGCGACGGTAGCCGAGCTGGCACCCGAGCGCACGCTGGTCATCCTGGCTCCGGGCATGGACGACGTGGCGGCGGCCGCCGCGGTGTCGCCCCTGGTGCCGGCACTCGTCCTTCAGGAGCCGCAGCTCGGGACCGGCCACGCCCTGCTCGTCGCCCGCGAGCGATTGCCTGAACAGGGTACTATTCTCGTCGTCTACGGCGACACGCCGCTCCTGACCGGAGCCACCTTGCGGAGGCTCGTGGACGCGCGCGAAGCCACAGATGCGGCCGTGGCGGTGCTCGGCATCCGGCCGAGCGAGCCGGCGGGCTATGGCCGGCTCCGCGTCGCGGACGGCAAGCTGGTCGAGATCGTCGAGGACCTGCACGCCGACGCGGCCTTGCGCGAGCAGTCCATGTGCAACGCCGGCGTGATGGCGTTCGACGCGGCGCGTCTGCCCAGCCTGCTGGACGCTTTGCCACTGCGCTCCGAACGCAACGAGCTCTATCTCACCGACACGGTGGCCGCAGCGGTCGAGCGGGGGTGGATCTGTGTCACGGCCGACGCCGCGGCCGAGGAGGGGCTGGGCGTCAACTCCCAGCTACAGCTCGCCCAGGTGGCAGCGATATTGCAGCAGCGCCTGCGGCTGCGACTGCTTGAGGGGGGCGTCATCATGCCGGCACCCGAAACCGTCCAGCTCTCCGCTGACACCGTCGTCGGCGCCGGTACCGTCATCGAGCCCTATGTCGTGCTCGGCCCGGGTGTGCGGATCGAACCCAAGGCCGTCATCCACAGTTTCTGTCATCTTGAGAAGACCGTGGTGGCGACAGGCGCCGAGATCGGGCCCTTCGCCCGGCTGCGCCCGGGCTCCGAGATCGGCGAGGGCGCCAAGATCGGCAATTTCGTCGAGACCAAGAACACACGCCTGGAGCCGAGGGCCAAGGTGAACCATCTGACCTATCTGGGCGATGCGACGGTAGGCACCAACGCGAACATCGGGGCGGGTACGATCACCTGTAACTATGACGGCTTCCACAAGCACGCGACACACATTGGTGCCGGCGCGTTCATCGGCTCCAACACGGCCCTGGTGGCTCCGGTCACGATCGGCAAGGAAGCGATCATTGCAGCCGGCAGCGTCATCACCGCCGACGTGCCCGATGATGGCTTCGCCGTCGCGCGGACGCGCCAGGTGACACGGGCAGATCGCGCCACCCTGCTTCGCGACCACCTCCGCCAGCCGGGGCGTGGCTGAGCGGATGGCCGGGTTTCGCCGAACGCCTTTATTGGCCGCCACGGCATTGTCCCTGCTGGTCGCGGCTGGAGCGGTTCGCGCCGACAGCCTCGGCGAGGTGCATACCGGCAACGCCGCATTCGGCGAGGGCCAGTACGAGGCGGCGATCGATGCCTTCACACGTGCCATCCTGGCTGGCGATCTCGGCCCGGACGCGCTTGCCATCACCTTCAACAATCGTGGCGTCGCCTACAGCGAATTGGGCGACTACGACCATGCCATCCAGGATTATGGGCAGGCGCTGGCCCTGACCCCCGGCGACAAGACCGCGACCAAGAACCTGCGGATCGCCCATATCCGTCGCGCTACCGCCGAAGCCCGTCTGGGTGAGCAGGATCTGGCGCTGGCCGATTACGGCAAGGCGATCGAGCTCGACCCGAACCACCCGCTGGCCTACATGCGGCGCGGACAATTGCAGCTGGACCGCGGCGATGCGGCGGCGGCGGTGTCCGATCTCGCCCATGCGCAGCAACTCGACCCCGGCAACGGCGACATTGCGTCCCTGCTGGCCGTGGCGCAGCGGGCAGCCGCCGCGCCGACACCCGAGCCAGCACCCTCGGCGGCACCGAACGACTACTCCATCGATCGGCCACCGGCTGCAGCACCGCCGGCAATTTCGGCCCCTGAACCCGAGATCCAGCCTGCGGCGGGACCGGACACTGAGATTGGCGATCTGCGCCGCTTTCGCGTGCTTGCAGACGTCAATCTTCGGCAGGGCCCATCGAACGACGCGCCGGTCATCGGCACGCTGGCGCGCGGCGCGGAAGTGGATGTCGACGCGGAAAACCTGGGCTGGCTGCGGATCCGCCTTCCCGATCGCCGCTTTGGCTACGTCTATAAGAGGTGGATGGAGCTCGTCCCGGGGCAGCCTTAGACCTGGGCTGAATTTGCTCCGGCTTCGCGAGCGCGATCCGTTCGCATCGAAATTCTATCTATACGCGATCTTCACGCCTCTTTTTTGCTTCAGCGCACGCGGGGTTTGGTTTAAGTAATTTCTTAACGCATGCTGTTAACATACGCCGCTAGGGAACTGCTCCCGAACGCGCCCCAGGGCCGGGCGGGCGGCGGTCACGGCTATAGGATTCAGATGATGCGCGTGGGCAAGCGTCTGCTGGTTGGGTTCTTTTGGCTGGCGCTGATGGCCCCGGTCGCCATTTCCCCCGCGGCTGCGCGTGTCGAGGCGCGGATCTTGATCGACTACGATACGGGCGCGGTCCTGGATGCAAGCAATGCCGACCGCACGGTCGTGCCCGCGTCGCTCACCAAGATGATGACCTTGTATCTGACCTTTCGAGCTCTGGAAGCGGGTGACCTGCGCCTGACGACCAACTTGCCGATCTCGAGCCGCGCGGCCGCCATGCCGCCCACGAAGCTCGGTCTGCAGCCCGGCAAGACCATCGAGGTCGAGGATGCCATACTGGGTCTCGTGACGAGGTCGGCCAATGACGCCGCCGCAGTGCTGGGGGAGGCCCTGGGTGGCAGCGAAAGCGGCTTTGCCCAGATCATGACCCGCTCGGCACGCCAGATGGGCATGACCAAGACCGTCTTCCGGAATGCCTCCGGCCTACCCGACAGCACACAGCGGACCACGGTTCGCGATCTCGCCCGCTTGGCGACCCGATTGATCGCCGACTATCCCGAGTATTATCGATATTTCTCGCGGCCCAGCTTCTCGTATCGCGGTCGCGTGCACGGCAACCACAACCGCCTGCTTGCGTCCTACCGAGGCATGGACGGGCTCAAGACTGGCTTCACGCGGGCATCGGGGTTCAACCTCGCCGCGTCGGCCGTACGCAACGATCGCCGGCTGATCGCCGTGGTGGTGGGCGGCGCGACCTCGCGGGCGCGCGACGCCAAGATGGTGGCGCTGCTCGACAAGGGCTTCTCCTTGATCGGCCGCCAGCAGCCGGACACGCAGATGGTGGTGGCAAGCCCCATCCCGCGGCCGGCCGTGACCACGGCCAAGCCTAGCCCCGACGATGGCGAGGTCGTGCTGGCCAGTCTCGACGCCGACAGTACCACCCTTCCTGTGGCCATTCCGATAGCGCGGCCGAAGCTGGTCGAGATCGAGGCCGACGATTCCCGCCCTACCCGCCCGGGCAAAACGATCAAGCGAGTTGCTCGCACCAAGGCGGCGAGCAAGAAGAAGCTTGGTAATCCCTACGGGGTGCAGGTCGGGGCGTTCCAGAAATCCAAGCAGGCGCGCCAGGCGCTGCAGCTGGCGCTGCGCCGCGCGCCGGATCTGCTGCGCGGCACGATCGTCAGCGTCGCGTCGCTGCAGACCTCCCGCAATCGCACCTTGTTCCGCGCCACCCTGGTCGGCCTCTCCAAGGCCGACGCGGACGCTGCGTGCAAGCAGCTGAAGAAGAAGCGCCAGGACTGTCTCGTGGTCCAGGCCGGTGCGGTCGAAGTCGCGGCGAGGTAAGCACCTAGGGCTGTCGCCAGGTTAGGGTTTTTGCGCCTGCGCCCTCAACGCACATGGCCAAGGCATCGACGCCCGCCCCAACACAGCTATCATCAGGGGTGGCAGTCATCCTCCGATTGCCCATAGTGGCCCTGGTGGGGCAGTTTGCTGTGGTGGCGCTGCCATGTGCCGTGAAACGGGAGCGAGAATCATGCAAAACGGGCTGCAGATCCATTTCCATGGGATGGAGACCTCAGCCGCGCTCGAGGCACGAATCCGCGAGCGGTGCGCCGAGCTGGAGCGCCGATGCCCGGGTCTCACCGGCGGACGGGTGACCGTCGAGAAAGAAAATCGCAACCACGTGAAGGGCAACCAATTCCGAGTCAGCCTCGTGCTGCACCGGCCGGGGCGCGACGTCGTTGTCAGCCGCAGCGGTCCCAAGGACAATGGTCACGAGGACGTCTACGTCGCGTTGCGCGACAGCTTTGACGCGGCCGAGCGTCAGGTCGAGGAATCCAGCCGGTAACACCGACGCATCGCCAAATCTACACGTTACGGCAGGCGCCGACCGTGCATCTAACGGTCGGCGCCGCGTCCGGCGTGCTCGGGCACGGCAAGCAGCTTGGCCATGCCGAGGCTGAGCCGCTGCAGGCCCTCGCCGTCGTGATAGACGAGTTGCAACCGCCGTCGCCGCGCCACCAGCTTGGCGGGCAGCGGATCGTAGCGGAAGCTTCCACCGCCCAGATGCGGCGTCACCGCACCGATGTCGGCCACCTGCTCCACTTCCACCCGGAGCAGGCACAGGCGCCGTCCGCTGTCGTCCAGGCCCTCGAACGGTACCCCGGCCAGCCGCAGGAAGCTGGTCGGGTCCGACGCGGTGGCGAAGCTCTCGACGAACGCCGCCTCGACCAGGTCGAAATCCGGCTCGGGCTGGCCCGGCCGGGCATCCTGCGCCCCTTCCGGCCGATGCGGCACCTGCCACTGCGCCGGCCGATAGGGCGGGTGATTGTGCCCCGGCCCGTGGCCGTGCTCGTGCCCATGGTGATGATGCCCGGGGTGACCGTGGTCGTCGTGCATCAGAAGCTGACCGGCTTGTCGATGATCCCCTTGTGGCTGCCGAGCTTGCCATTGGCGACCATGGCCCCCAACACCTCGACGACGACCCGCGTGGCGAGCAGGGCGGTGATATCGGAAGTGTCGTAGGGCGGGCTGACCTCGACCACCTCGAGCCCGCACAGGCCTTCCTTGGCGACGAGGCCCAGGAGCTTCAGGGCCTCGCGCGTCAGGAAGCCGCCGGGCTCGGGCCAGCCGGTGCCGGGCACGAAGCCGCAATCCACGCTGTCGACGTCGAAGCTGATATAGACTGCGTCGGTGCCGTCCCAGGCCAGCTCGAGCGCTATTTCGGCCGTCCGCTCCAGGCCCAGCCGCTCGACGTCCTCGATGCTGAGCACGTTGGTCTGCCGGCGCCGCGCCTCCTGGATGCCGGTGCGCGGCACCTGCCAGCCACCGATGCCGATCTGGACCAGGTTCTTCGGGCTGACGTTCGGCAGGTTGGTCGCCCAATACCAGGGTGTCGTGTGCATCCGCTCGTCCAGGTCCTTCTCCTGGATGTCGATATGGCGGTCGAAATGGATGATGCCGATCTTCTTGGAGGTGCACTCCGCGATGCCGCGCACGCAGGGAAAGCCGATCGAATGGTCGCCGCCCAGCAGCAGGGGCAAGGCACCGCTGGAGGCCACATGGGCGACACCGCGCGAGATCTGGTCGAAGCTCTTCTCGAGATTGCCCGGGATCGTGAACACGTCGCCGGCGTCGCACATGGTCATCTGCTCGCGCAGGTCGACGCCGAGCTCGAAATTGTAGGTCTGGTAAAGCGCCGAGATGCGCCGGATACCCTGCGGCCCGAAGCGCGTGCCCGGACGGTAGGTTGTGCCACTGTCGAACGGGATGCCCAGGACCGCCGCATCGTACTTGGCGACGTCGCGGACGTTCTCGACATAAGGCGCCTTCAGGAACGTGTTGATGCCGGCGAAGTGGGGCAGCTCGCCGCGCGCGAAGGTCGGGATGGTGCGGTCGGTCAGGCTCTCTGCACCGGGCAGGCCCATGTCGAGCGCCCATTGCTGCTCCTTGCGCCAGCCCTCCCCGGGCAGCTTGCCCTCGGCCTCGACCGCCTTCCAGCCCAGGCTGTTGAGCTTGTCGTAGGAGGGATGGTGATGGCGGCGGCTACCCGGCAGCGCTACCGGGGTCAGGCGGCCGGCGACACGGCGGTCGTGGTGGCGGTCCATGGCTGCGGTACCTCCCTCGAGTTGTAGCCCTTGAGATCGTAGGTGATCGTCGCCCCGAATGCATCGGGCGCCTGCGGATCCCGGCGGACGCGATCGAAGGTCAGCACCCTGGAGCCGAGCTTGAAGGCCTCGCCGATATCGTGGGTGACCATGAACACGGTCATCCCCGTCTCGCGCCAGAGCTTGGTGATCAGCTCGTGCATGTCGTTGCGGATGCCGGGATCGAGCGCGCCGAACGGCTCGTCCAGCAGCAGCACCTTGGGCTTGAGGATCAGCGCCTGAGCTATCGCCAGCCGCTGCTGCATGCCACCCGACAGGGCGGTAGGCCAGGCGCCCAGCACATGGCCCAGCCCGACCTCGGCCAGCAGCCGTGCCGCCTCCTCCTGCGCCAGCCGGCGGCGCGCGCCGAACAGCCGACCCAGGCCCTTGCTCTGCGCCAGCTCCAGGCCCAGCACCACGTTGCCCAGCACCGACAGATGCGGGAACACCGAGTAGCGCTGGAACACGATCCCACGGTCGCGGTCGGGCTCGGCCCGCAGCGGCTCGCCGTCGATGGTGACCGCCCCGCGCGTGGCCGTCTCCACGCCCAGCAGGATGCGCAGAAAAGTGGTCTTGCCGCAGCCGCTGGCGCCCACCATGGTAACGAAACTGCCGCTCGCCACGTCGAGCGAGAGCCGTTCGAGCACGCTGCGCTCCCCGAACGCCTTCCACAGGCTGCGCACCTGAACCCGACTCACGCGCCAGCTCCCCACGGGAACGCACGCCGGCTGAGCGCCGCCAGCGCCCGGTCCATGACAAAGGCGAGCAGCGTTATCCAGGCGACGTAGGGCAGGATGACGTCCATCGCGAGGAAGCGCCGCACCAGGAAGACCCGGTAGCCCAGGCCCTCGGTCGAGGCGATCGCCTCCGCGGCGATCAGGAACAGCCACGCCGGGCCCAGCGACAGGCGCAGACCGGAGAGCAGGCGCGGCAGGACCTGAGGCAGGACCACGCGCAGCACGATCTGCCAGGTCGAGGCGCCCATGGTCTGCGCCTTGATCAGCAGCTCCTCGGGCAGCTCGGCAACCCGGAAGGCGATGTCGCGGACGAGATAGGGGGCGATGCCCAGCGTGATCAGGGTGATCTTGGCCGTCTCGCCCAGCCCGAGGGCGATGAACAGGATCGGCAGGATGGCCAGGGGTGGCACCATCGAGACCACGGCCACGAACGGGGCCAGGGTCACGCCGACATAGGGGATCAGGCCGATCCCGATCCCGAGCACGAGGCCGATGCCGGCGGCGATGGCAAGCCCCGCCCCGAGCCGCAGGAGACTGGCGCCGGTGTCCACCCAGAACAGGAAGTCGCCACTGCGCTTGTCCGGCTCGAACGCCATGCTCCACATGGCGTCCACGAACGCCGACGGCCACGGCAGCAGCTTGTCGTCGGGATTGGTCGCGAGCCTCGCGGCCGAGGCCGCGAGATAGGCCAGGATCACGACGACGAACGGCAGTGCCGCCAGAAAGACCGAGCCCTGGCGGCTCGGTCGTCGGTTCATCAGGCGGGTCACGCGACCGCTCCTAGAGCGTGCCGGCGGCCGCCTGCCCCATGTAACTATCGTTGAAACGCAGCTTGATGCTGTCGGCCTTGCCCAGGGTCTGGCCACCCGGGAAGCCGATCCCAACCGCATCCATGTCGCCGCCCATCAGCCCCTTGCTGTTGGAGAAATTGCGGACCTTGTCCATGGTCTGGACGAGATCGGCACTCTTGGCGAATGTGACCGCCTCGGCAGGCGTCCAGAACATTCGCGTCGAGGCCAGCTGCGCATCGAACCCGGCGAGATCGGTCCCCGAAGCCGCGGCCATGGCCGTGCGGGCGGCGAGTGCCGCCTCGCCGCTGCCCTGCATGGTCGCCATCGTCTCGTACCAGGCGCCCACCAGCGCCTTGCCGAAGGCCGGGTTTTCCTCGAGCGTCTCGGTGTTGACCACCATGAGGTCGATGATCTCCCCCGGAATCTGCGAGGAGTTGAACAGCTCCGTGGCCCCGGGGAAGGCTGCGACCTCGGACAATAGCGGATTCCAGGTCACGACGTTCTGGACGTCCTCGGTGCCCGAGAACACCGAGACGATATCGGCATCCGAGGTGTTGACGACGGTGACGTCCCGCTCGGCGAGGCCGGACATCTCCAGGGCCCGCGCCAGCAGGTAGTGCGACACGCTGAGCTCGACCAGGTTGATGCTCTGGTCCTTCAACTCGGCCACCGACTTCGCACTCTTGCTGACGATGCCGTCATTGCCGTTGGAGAAGTCGCCCACGATCAGGGCCGTGCTGTCGACGCCGCCCACGGCCGGGATGGTCAGCCCGTCCATGTTCGTCATCACGCAGCCGTCGAAGCCGCCGGCCGTGTACTGGTTGATCGATTCGACATAGTCGTTGATCTGCACGACCTCGATCTCGATGCCGTACTTGTCGGCCCATTTCTTGACGATGCCATTGTCGGCGGCCCAGCCCCACGGCATCCAGCCGACATAGATCGACCAGGCGATCTTGAACTTGTCCTTGGCCTGCGCGTCACCGGGGGCGAGGAGTACCGCCAGGGCCAAGGCCAGGATCGCACCGAACTTCCTGATATGTCGCATGCCGATCTCCCGTTGCTGGGACGTGGGAGGCTCGGACGACCGGACGGAGCCTCGGGAGCGCGTGGGTCAAGCCCACCGGCCGCGCGAGTCTCCCGGGCTTTTATCCCGCCGTGGCTCCGCAGGAACACCCTGCGGGAGTGCGTCTCTCGGACCTGACGCCGCCAAGCGGCCGGAACCCTAGACGCATTATGCCCGATCTATCCGCAAAAATGGTGCCAACGTCGCAGACCCGTTTTCGTGGGAGACCGAGGTCCCCCTTCACGGCCAGTGTACATCCGCTGGGCAGTGTTGCACCCCTGCTGTGCAACACTGCCCGACCGCCCCTACGGGCGCAGCCGCTCCACCCAGTCCCTGGCTATCGTCACGTCGGGCTGCGACAGGCCGTGGCCCACCGGCATAGTCCGATGCGTGACCTCGGCCCCCGCCTGCACCAGCATCGCCGCCAGCCGAGCCGCATTGTCGGCGGGAACGATCGGGTCCGAGACCCCGGTCAGCATGAGCACCGGCTTGCCGGCCAAGCGGGCTGCCGGCGGGTCCGCCAGAGGCACCATCGCCCGCAGCAGCACGGCCCCGGACAAGGCCTCGGGTCGCAGCAGGAGCAGGGCTGCGGCAATGTTGGCGCCGTTGGAGAAGCCGAGCGCCACCGGCGCCGCCAGCCCGTACGCCTCGCGAGCGGCCGCGACGAAGTCGGCGAGCTCATGCGCCCGCCGCTTCACGTCCTCCTCGTCGAACACCCCTTCCGCCAGGCGGCGGAAGAAGCGGGGCATGCCGTGCTCCAGCACCTTGCCGCGCGGCGACAGCAGCGGCGAGCCGGGCGCCATGGCCCGGCCGAGCTCGAGCAGCGAGCCCTCGTCGCCCCCGGTGCCATGCAGCAGCAAGACCGGGGGGTAGCCGGGCACAGTGCCGGGCTCGAAGCGGTGAACGAACGACAGCCCTGCGGCGGTCATGGCAAACCTCCTTGCAGCGTTCGAGGCGTCGTCAGGCGACCTTCGGCAGGACGGCCTCGATCTCGGGGCGGTGCCGCTCCAGGAAGCCGGGCAGCTTCAGCGCCTGCCCTAGCGAGCTGGTCGGCTCGTCGGCGGCAAAGCCCGGATCGTCGGTGGCGATCTCGAACAGGATGCCGCCGGGCTCACGGAAATAGACCGAGCGGAAATAATTCCGGTCCTTCTGCTCGGTCGTGGCGATGCGGTGCTGCTGTGCCAGCTTGCGCACCATCTCTTCCTGCGCGGCGTCGTCCGCCGCCCGGAAGGCGATGTGGTGCACCGAGCCGCCGCCCATCCGACCGGCCGGGAAGCTGCCAGCGACACGGATGTCGACGATGCCGCCCACGGCCGTGCCGGCCACCGCATAGCGGACACGGGCGCCCTCGCGCGCCGTCTCGGCAAAGCCGAACACGTCGGTCAGGATCGCCCCCGTCGGGGCCGCATCGGCCAGCAGCAGGCTGACCCCATGGAAGCCGCGAATGGCGTGCTCGACCGGCACCTCGCTGCCCTGCCAGGCCGGCTCGGCATCGGCGCCGGGCACCGCCACCAGCGCCAGACCCATTCCGTCCGGGTCCTTGAACGACAGCACGGTCTCGCCGAAGCGCTTGGTCAGGCCCTCGTGGACCACGCCATGCTCGAGGAAGCGATGGGTCCAGTAGCCGATCGCACCTTCCGGGACGCGGAACAGCGTCTCCTGGGTCTGGCCGACGCCCATCCGCCCTGGAGCCACGTTCTCCCACGGGAAGAAGGTGATGATCGTGCCGGGCGCGCCGTCCTCGTCACCGTAATAGAGATGGTAGGTACCGGGATCGTCGAAATTGACCGTCTTCTTGACGAGACGGAGACCGAGCGTCCGGGTGTAGAAATCGACGTTGCGCCGTGCCGGTCCGGCAATGGCGGTCACGTGATGGATACCGTTCTTCTGCATCGTCCTGCCCTCTGCCGGGGCGAACCGAACGCCCCTTGGTGTGGACCTGAGATGGGACCATCCGCGGCTGGCCGCCATGGGCAGGCCATTGCAGGCATGCAAACTGCACCTTGCCGTGTTGAGCAATGTATTGCATCGGTAGCGCAGCAAACGCGTGTGTCTGGTGACGAATGTCGGATCTGTGGCAGGACTTGGCCTGGGACGACCTGCGCCTGGTGAAGGCCATCGCCGACGGCAAGGGTCTGTCAGGGGCCGCCGATCGCCTGGGCATCAACCACTCGACCGCCTTTCGGCGCCTGGGGCAGCTGGAGCGCGCGCTGGGGCACACGCTGTTCGAGCGGCATCGGACCGGCTATGCGCCGACCACCGCCGGCGAGGCGATGGTGGCGCTGGCGCAGCGCGTCGACGACGACATCGCGAGCTTTGCCCGCAAGCTCGCCGGCCGCGAGCTGACCCCGGCAGGGGAGCTGCGCCTGACCACCAGCGATACGTTGCTGGTCCACCTCTTGATGCCTCTGCTGGCGCGCTTCCGGGCGCATTGTCCCGAGGTGCGCCTGGACATCGTCGTCGGCAACCAGGCCCTGAACCTCTCGCAGCGCGACGCCGATGTGGCTATCAGGGCGACCGATGCGCCGCCGGATCTGCTGGTTGGCCGCCGGGTCGCGCGCATCGCCTGGGCGCTCTACGGCGCCGCGGCACGGTTTCCACGGCCCGGACCCTTCGAGCCCGAAGAACTCCTGGCCGGGCTCTGGGTGGCACTCGGCGACAATCTCGGGCCGCTACAGGCGGCGCGCTACGTCCGCGACCACGTTCCAGCCGAGCGTATCGCCTGCAAGGTGAGCACGGTCCTCGGCCTCGCCGAAGCCATTGAGGCCGGCATCGGCATCGGCCATCTCCCCTGCTTCATCGCCGACAGTCGACCGGGGCTGGTACGGCTGGCAGCACCGGAGCCCGAATTCGCGGCCGACTTGTGGCTGCTCACCCATCCCGACCTCAGGCATTCGCCGCGGGTGCGGGTGTTCCTCGATTTCATGGCTGACGAGATCACGCGGCAGCGGCCGATGATCGAGGGCGCCCGTCTGTGAACGGAGCCGGCGCTCAGGCTGGTGGGCGCGGGGGGCGGGTGGTCGGTGCGACCGGGGGCGAGCCGTTGCCGACGATGGCCGCGGCGATCTCTTCCGTGGCCGTCCCGACGGCACGGCTCATCGCGGCAGCGATCGCGTCGTAGTCGGGCACTGGCGCCCCCTGCTCCGTCACCAGCGACCGCCCGCTGGTGACCAGGGTGTTGCCGTCGCCTTTGTAGATTCGCCAGCGCGCATCGAGGACGACCGCGCCGGCATCGTCAGCGTCGAAACGGCTGAAATCGACGGCGACGACTCGATCGAGCCGGATGTCGGCGCGCTGCGGCAGGGGGACGACGTCGTTGGCGTCGAGCAGCCCGTACAGGTCCTCGGCCATGATCCTGGTGAGCAGCGGCTCCAGCGACTCGGACCATTTGTGCAGATCGGCCAGCCGCATCCGGTTGTCGCCCTCGCGCGTGACGAAGTCGGGACGATCGAGATATTGCGGCACCGTGACCGGTCCGAGGCCGATGACCAGCCCCGTCCCGGAGCGCTTCTCCAGCCGCGGTTCGGTCGTGGCCGCCAGTGTGTAGAAGCTGGTCGGCTGACTGCCCGCGCAGGCGCCCACCAATGCCAGCAGAAGGCAGGCGCCGAGGACAGGCAGACTCTTGGTCGGTCGCATGCTCATTGCCCCCCTTGCCCCGACTTGCCACGGATCAACGCCTCCGGGTGGCGGTCCAGATAATCGGCGAACACACGGATCGAGCGAGCCGCGCGGCTCAGCTCCTGCATCATGGCTTCGGCATTCGTGGCCAGCGCCGAATCGGAGCCGATCGTGCGCTGCACCGAGGCCATCGTCACCTGGGCCTGCTTGAGCGCGGACGTCGCCGACGTGGCGGCATCGCGGAAGCTCGCGAGCAACGGCGCCGAGCTGTTGCCGACCTCGTCGATGGTCTTCTGCAGCTGTGCCAGCGTATCCGCCAGCGTGCGGACACCATCCTGGACCCCTGGCGAGTTGACGATCTTCTGCAGCCCGTCGGCGGTCTCGGACAGGCTGCCGACGAGCTTCTCGAGCGGCAGGTTGGCGATCTTGTTCAAGATCGCGGTGGCCGATGCCTGCAGCGCTTCGAGGGTTGCCGGCACGGATGGCAGGATGGGAATCGGGCCACTGCGGTCCAGCTCGGCCGGGGGCGCGTCAGGCACCATCGTGAGGTCGACGAACAGATCGCCGGTGAGCAGATTGCCGCTCTGGAGCTGCGCGCGCAGGCCCCGTTGCACCAGCTTGGCCATGGTCGAGTATTCGGGTGCGGCCGTCGGGTCGGCGCCGTAGGCGATCAATCGCTGCGGCTCGATCTCGATCGTCACCGGAATGCGGATCTGCTCGTTGGACTGACTGAACTCCAGCCGTACCTCGGTCACCGAGCCGACGCGAATGCCGCGAAACTCCACCGGCGCGCCCGGATTAAGGCCCCGAACCGAGCTGTCGAAGAAGACCAGGAACGGAATCTTCTGGGTGTACTGCGCCAACGTGACGGCCTGCTGGCTCGGAAACAGCTCGAACCGGGTCCCCTCCGGAGCCACTGACCCCGTGGTCATGGCGTAGGGCGTATCGAACTCGATCCCGCCGATCAGCAGCGACTGCAGCGATGCGATCTGCACCTCGATGCCGGAGGCGCCAGCAGCGACGTTGATGCCGCTCGTGTTCCAGAACCGGCTGTTGGTGCGCACCAGCTGCTCGTAGGGCTCCTTGACGAACACGTCGACATCGAGCGCTCGGGCGTCCTTGCTCAGCTGGTAGCCCAGGACCTGGCCGATATCGATGCCGCGATAGTAGATGGGCGTGCCCGCATTAACCGAGCCCAGCGTCCCGGCCGTGAGCACGAACTTGCGGCCTGGCACATTGGCGCTGATCGGCGGCGGGTCCTCGAGGCCGGTGAAGTGGCGGGCGGCCTCCCCCTCGCCAGGCGCCAGGCCGATATAGGCGCCGGAGAGCAGCGTGCCCAATCCCGACACACCGCCGACCCCGATCCGCGGCTTCACGATCCAGAACCTGGTCTGCTCGCGAAGGTAATCAGCCGCGCCAGGAACCATGCTCGCAGTGACCACGATCGTTTTGAGGTCTGGCGCGATATCGACCGCGTCGACCGTGCCGATCACGACATCGAGGTAACGGATCTTCGTCTTGCCCGCCTCCAGCCCCTCGGCGGTCTCGAAGCCGATCGTGATCGTCGGGCCCTGGCTGATATAGGCCCGGTAGCCGAGGAAGGCGCCGATCAGCAGCGCCACCAGCGGGATCAGCCAGACGATGGAGATCCCGCGCCGCTTGCTTACCACCGCCTGCGGCGGCTCAGACGCGGAGCGGGCGGTCGAGGTCGTGTCGGTCATCGGCTACGTCCCACATCAGCCGCGGATCGAACGCCATCGCGGCGAGGATCGTGACGATCACCACGGCACAGAAAGCGATCGCACCGGGCCCCGGCGCGATGGTGGCAAGGTTGCCCAGCGCCACCAGGGCGGACAGGATGCCGATCATGAACACGTCGACCATCGACCACCGCCCGACACCCTCGATGATCCGAAACATCACCGTGCGATCGCGCAACCGAGCCGTCGAGCCGCGGTGGACGGAAATCAGCAGGAAGACGAGCCCGATCAGCTTGAGGACCGGCACGGTGATGCTGGCGAAGAAGACCAGGAGTGCTATCGGCCACATGCCGGCATGCAGAAGCTCGATCACGCCCGAGACGATGGTGTCGGGCGTGCCCTTGCCGAAGGAGGTCACCGTCATCACCGGCAGCACATTGGCCGGGACGTAGAGAATGGCCGCCGTCAGCGCCAGCGCCCAGCTGCGGTTCAGGCTGTCCGGCTTGCGCCGATGCAGCGGCGTGCCGCAGCGCGGGCAATGCTGGCCATGGAGATGGGCCTCTTCGACGCGGACGACCTGATCGCATTGCTCGCACGCCAGCATCACCGAACCCGGCCGCTGCCGCAGCACCTCGGGGCCCGCCTGGGGCGCCAGGCGCCGCCAGATCGCGTGCGGATCGAAGCGCGAGTCGGCGGCGGCCATCAGGAGGATCGTGCCGATGAATGCCGGCAGCGCTATCCCTACGTGAACCGTGGCGAGATCCTGCAGCTTCACGTAGGCGACGATCACGCCGAGCAGGTAGACCTCCATCATCGACCAGGGCTGCAGCCGCTCGACCCAGCGAAAGGTGCCGACGATCCAGGGTGGCCGCCAGCCGAGCTGGATCGGCAGCAGGATCGTGAGCATGCCCATGATCTTGGCCAGCGGCATCAACGTGCCGGCCAGCGCTACCGCCAGCGCCAGCGGCCACATGCCGTCCGCATAGAGCGCATGCGCCCCGTCCAGGATGGTGCTGGCGTTCGACTGGCCGCCGATCGACATGCTGAGGATCGGAAAGGCATTGGCGACCACGAACAGGATCAGCGCCGCCAGATAGAGCGACAGGGTCCGCTCGATCGACCGCTCGAAACGGACATAGAGCTTGGCACCACAGGACACGCATCGAGCCACGGTGTCGTCGGGCATCGGCGGCAGCCGGTGCACCGTCCCGCACTCGTGGCAGGCGAACACCTCCTCCGGGACGGCCGGGAGTGGCAGGGCTGACGATGGCGTGGTTGCGACGGTTGCCATGCGTTGTTCGGCCTTGGGCCTGCTCCCCGAATTACCTGCTTAAGCTGCCCTCGGGCCCGTGCAGGTGTGTCGCTTAGCACAGTCCACACCGAAATGTTGCGGCACCTCGGCCACAGCTACGGGCCTTAGGCGTGTGGCGGCCGGGCAGCCCCTGTGGTAGCCGACGGGCATGTCCGACCACACTGACGCGCCGCGGATCTGGCTGCTGACCGGCGACAAGCTCGGCGACAACGCCCAGGTGCAGGTCCTGGCCGATGCGCTGCGCTGGCCGTACGAGCTGCGGCAGGTGTTCCCCAAGCCGGAATGGGTGCTGGGCAAGCCCGCCTTCGTTCCGGGGCTGGAGCATCTGGACCCCGAGCGATCGGCACCGCTCGAGCCGCCCTGGCCGGATCTCATCCTCACCATCGGGCGGCGCCCGTCGATGGCGGCATTGTGGGTCCAGGAGCAGAGCGGCGGCCACACCAGGATCGTCATTGTCGGCCGGCCCAAGCGGTGGGCGGAGCGGTTCGCCCTGATCGTGGCACCCAGCCAGTTCCGGATCCCGCCCCGCGACAATCTCGTCCAGCTCGAGCTGCCTCTGCTCCGGCCCGACCGGGCCGCCGTGGCCGAGGCCGGGGCGATCTGGCAGCCGCGCCTCGCCACCC
>JBATRI010000246.1:0-2187 GCA_049292515.1 Geminicoccaceae bacterium | reverse complement strand
ATATAACGGCCATCGGGACTAACTTTTAAATTATAGTAATCTATATGTAATTTTTGTGCTCGTTTTTTTGAAGTGTAAAGTTTAAGGCTATCATCCGGAAGTAACAAATTATTGCGTTCGGCAAGGTATCGTTGTTGGTAATATTCTAAAAAATCGACCAAAGTTCCTTTTAAATCATTGCCCAAAACAAACATAAATCCGCTTTCTAAACTGCGGTTTACGCGGGTAATATACAGCAAATTAGGTATGGCGGGCTGGCCGTGCAATTGGGCAATATAATGCCAAAGTGCGTGGCCGGCAAAAGTAGCCTCTTCGCCTTCTAACTGATTAAAATGGTCAAAGCGTTTGCGTTCAATAAGGTTGCGCAATTGGTCATCGTGTTGTGCGCTCCAGGGTTGCCCCAAATACGAGGTGAGGCCGTTTATAAACCAATCGGGCAAATTTAGCAGTACCGCGTTTTGTAATACCTCTTGAATATTGCCGCCGTGCATCATTTTGGCCAATAAAATACCGGCAATGCCCTCGCGAACCTGCCGCTGAAGGTCGCTGTAGTTGCCATTAAAATAAATAAATACTTTATTACCTATGGTTTTGGTAATGCCCCCCGGATTAGTTTGCCAAGCAGTAAGGCCAATATTGGTTTGGCGCAAATCGCTAATATTGTGGTACACCATAATATCAATCCGGTTATTGTTTTTAAACTCTAATTTCGACTCTAATTCTGCTAAATTTTGTTCGGCCATAAATACCACAAACCGGCCTAAATTTTGCCCTCCCTGGTAAAAATAGGTAGTAAAATTTGGCGACTCATAACTTGTCCAAATAAACTGGTGATATTGTACTCTGTTTTGCCCAAAATCGGTGTTAAATCCTTGTGCGAAGGCATTAATTGTCCGGATACCATTGCTCAAAGCAAGGAACAACAAAAACAAGCGAATATAAGTGTGAAAATTAACGCGCGGTGAAAGGTGTTTCAGCATTTTTAATAAAAATTACAAGTAATATTGGCCTGAATTAATTTGGTAGAGGTAAAAATAAAGGCTTAGTTGGATGTATCAGGGGTAAAAAAAATTTCCGACCTGTTAATTAACGAGGATAAAGTGCTAAAAGTTGTGTTTTAGCGGGGCAAATACTGTTAGACAAGATGAATTACCATCAATATCGGTTGTTTCCGGATTAAAGTTAAGCCAACTAATATGCATCAATTAATCTTCCAAGTCAAAATTAACCGTATAACTAAGTCCGGCCATATTAAAATTATAACCTGTGCCTTTTTTGCCGTTATAGGTTAAACTCAGCCAGTTGTTGCCACCCACTTTAACTCCGACTGCCAAACCATATTTAGCGGCATATTCATTTAAATAGCCACAAGCACTAAACATAAATTTTTCGTCAAATATTGTTTGGAGGCCATATTGTAAATTTGGTTTATACGTTACACTAAATGACTTAGAGGCAAGCACTTGCTTAAGCTGTATAAACGGCTTTAGCATCCAGCGTTTTTGCACCAACCAATTGTAGTGGGCATTTACACCCATTACCCGCATAAACCTAAACGAAATACCGGGCTGGTAAAATTGATAATCGGGTTGATTTGTATTTACAAACGAAGCACCCAATGAGGCTTGACCCAAACGCAGCAAAAAACCAAAATCTAATTTAGGTTTAAATTTCGACTCAATAAGCGGTACTATTACAGTGCCGCCTGTTCCGCCCGTTCCAAACAAGCCGTTATCGTTGGTTGAAAACCTAATAAACCCCACGCCAACCCCAAACCGAAGGTACGATGCTTCTGAACCGCCCAAAAATTGTTGGTAATTATACATGCCCGTAAGCATCAAAATTTTATCTTTGTCGTCATTGTTAAAATTCACAAAATTGGCCTGCAATCCAAACCCCGACTTAATAGACGTAGCGGGGCCATGCCAGTAGCCAACAATTTGCAAAGGCGCCGAGGTGTCGGCGGCGGCCTTATTCCAGCCATATTGTGCAGCCAAGCCCAATTTAGGCATATCGGTTTCGCCGGCAATCGCCGGATTTGTCATTAGCAAATTATTGGCATAAAACGAACTATTTGGCAATTCGCGGGGTAAATAATAGCCTTGCCCATAAACAAGCGGCATCAAACAAGTCAATAAAATACTGATAAAAACTAAAAAACGCATAATAAACAGACATTAATAGATT
>JBATRI010000245.1:0-6129 GCA_049292515.1 Geminicoccaceae bacterium | reverse complement strand
CCGCCACGCCCCAGGCGCCCACGGCGCCTGCCGCCATCGCGCCACCCTGAGCGGCCGCTGCTCGCCGCCAAGAGGCTGGGGGGCTGATCGAGGGCATGGCTGCTGCTGGCGGCCAGCGTCATCGCCGGCGCGCAGTGGGAGGTCTAGGACGTGCCCGCTATGTTTGCCGCGAGTGCCGTCTTCGCCGCGGTCTTGCTGCTGGGCCTCCTGGCCAAGTAGCCGGCCCAGGGTCGGCCGACCTGAGCGCCGCTCAGCCCGCCACCGCCCCGCCTTCGATCGCCTCGATCCTGAATGCGGCCGCCATCAGAGCCTTGGTGTAGGCCTGCTGTGGCGCCTCGAAGATCTGCGCGGTAGGACCGCGCTCAACCACCACACCGTCCTTCATCACCACGACCTCGTGGCTCATCGCCCGGATCACGCGCAGGTCGTGGCTGATGAACAGGTAGGCGAGGCCATGGCGCCGCTGCAGGTCGCGCAAAAGGTCGACGATCTGGGCCTGGACCGACATGTCGAGGGCGGAGGTCGGCTCGTCGAGCACGACGAAGCGGGGGCGGAGCACCATGGCGCGGGCGATCGAGATCCGCTGGCGCTGGCCGCCGGAGAACTCGTGCGGGTAGCGGTCCTGGTCGGCGGGGTTGAGGCCGACCTCGGCCAGGATCTCGGACACCATGGCCCGCCGGCCGGCGGCACCGTCACCGATCCGGTGCAGCTCCAAACCCTCGGCCACGATCTGGGCCACCGACATGCGCGGGCTGAGGCTGCCGAACGGGTCCTGGAAGACGATCTGCATCTCGCGCCGCAATGGGCGCAGCTGGCGCCAGGAGAGGCCCTGCACCGACTGCGTGCCGAACTCGATGCCGCCCTGGCTCGGCAGCAGCCGCAGCATGGCGAGACCCAGCGTCGTCTTCCCGGAGCCGCTCTCACCGACCACGCCTACGGTCTGCCCCTGGCGGACCTGGAGCGAGACACCGTCCACGGCCCTGACATAGCCGACCGTGCGCTTGAGGACGCCGCGCTGGATCGGGAAGTGGACCTTCAGGTCCGTGGCCGCCATGGCGACCGGAGCGTCGGTATTGGCCGGGGCCGGCTCGCCCCTGGGCTCGGCCGCCAGCAGATGGCGGGTGTAGGCGTGGCTCGGGTGCTCGAAGACCTGGGCAACCGGCCCCTGCTCGACCAGCCTGCCCTGGGTCATCACCGCCACCCGCTCGGCAAAGCGGCGGACGATGGTGAGGTCGTGGGTGATCAGCAGGATCGCCATGCCGAGCCGGGCCTGCAGCTCCTTCAGCAGCCGCAGGATCTGCGCCTGGATGGTGACGTCCAGGGCCGTGGTGGGCTCGTCGGCGATCAGGATGTCGGGCTCGTTGGCCAGCGCCATGGCGATCATCACGCGCTGCCGCTGGCCGCCGGACAGCTGGTGCGGGTAGGAGCGTAACCGCGTCTCGGGGTCGGGGATCCGCACCAGCTGCAGAAGCTCGAGGACGCGTGCCCGCGCCGCACCACGGTCGAGGCCGCGATGGACGAACAGCACCTCGCTGATCTGCCGCTCGACCGTGTGCAGCGGGTTCAGCGAGGTCATCGGCTCCTGGAAGATCATGCCGATGCGACGGCCACGGACCTTGCGCATGGCACCGTCGTCGCGGCCGACCAGCTCCTCGCCGTCGAAGCGGATGCTGCCCGAGGGGTGCGAGGCCAGCGGATAGGGCAGCAGCTGCAGGATGGAGAGCGCGGTGACCGACTTGCCCGAGCCGCTCTCGCCCACGAGCGCCAGGGTCTGGCCGCGGTCCAGCGTGAAACTGACGCCCTGCACCGCGGGCGCACCGCGCCCGAAGGTGACGCCCAGATCCCGGACCTCGAGCAGCGCCATCAGCGGAACGTCTTGCGCGGGTCGAAGGCGTCGCGCACGGCCTCGCCGGCGAAGACCAGCAGCGAGAGCATGATCGAGACGACGAGGAAGCCGGAGATCCCGAGCCACGGCGCCTGGAGGTTGTTCTTGCCCTGGTTCAGCAGCTCGCCCAGCGACGGCGTGCCCGGCGGCAGGCCGAAGCCCAGGAAGTCGAGCGAGGTCAGCGTGGCGATCGAGCCGCTGAGCACGAACGGGATCAGGGTCAGCGCCGAGACCATGGCGTTGGGCAGGATGTGGCGGAACATGATGGCGCCGTTGCCGACGCCCAGCGCGCGCGCCGCGCGGACGAAGTCGAGATTGCGCGCGCGCAGGAACTCGGTGCGGACGACGCCCACCAGATCCATCCAGCCGAACAGCAGCATGAGGATGAGCAGGCTCCAGAAGCTGGGCACGATGAAGCTCGACATGATGATCAGCAGATAGAGGATCGGGAAGCCACCCCAGATCTCCATGAAGCGCTGGAAGCCGAGATCGACCCAGCCGCCGAAATAGCCCTGGACCGCACCGGCGGCGATGCCCAGCACCGAGCTCAGCAGCGTCAGCAGCAGCCCGAACAGGACCGAGATCCGCACGCCGTAGATGATGCGAGCCAGGACGTCGCGGGCTTGGTCGTCGGTGCCCAGCCAGTTCTGCGAGGTGGGCGGCGACGGCGCGGGGCCCGGCAGGTCGCGGACCACGGTGTCGTAGCTGTAGGGGATCGGCGGCCAGACGATCCAGCCATGCCCGGTGATCAGCTCCTGCACGGCCGGGTCGGCATAGTCGGCCTCGGTCTCGAAGAAGCCGCCGAAGGTGGTCTCGGGATAGGCCACCAGCACCGGGACGTAGAAGTGGCCGTCATAGCGGACCAGCAGCGGCCGATCGTTGGCGATCAGCTCGGCCACCAGCGAGACGGCAAACAGGACCACGAAGATCCACAAAGAGATGGAGCCCCGGCGATTGGCCCTGAAGTTGGCCCAGCGCCGGGCACCCAGCGGCGACAGGCGCAGCATCGATGGCCGCCGCGGTGGGGCGATGACGGTGGCTTCCATCGCTCAGGCGGCCCTGGCTTCAAAGTCGATGCGCGGATCGACGAACGCCTTGGTGATGTCGGCCACGATGGTCATGACCAGCCCCAGGAGCGTGAACACGTAGAGCGTGCCGAACATGACTGGGTAGTCGCGGTTGATCGCGGCCTCGAAGCCCAGCAGCCCCAGCCCGTCGAGCGAGAAGATGTTCTCGATCAGCAGCGAGCCCGTGAACAGCACGCCGATGAACGCCGCCGGGAAGCCCGCGATCACGACCAGCATGGCGTTGCGGAAGACGTGGCCGTAGAGGACTTGGTGCTGGTTCAGGCCCTTGGCGCGCGCCGTCAGCACGTACTGCTTGTTGATCTCCTCGATGAAGCTGTTCTTGGTCAGCATGGTGAGCGAGGCGAAGGCGCCCACCATCAGGGCCGCGATCGGCAGCACCATGTGCCAGAGATAATCCAGCACCATGCCGTACCACGGCAGCGACCAGAAATTATCCGAGACCAGGCCCCGCAACGGGAACAGCCGCCAGTAGCTGCCGCCGGCGAACAGCACGATCAGCAGCACCGCGAACAGGAAGGCCGGCACGGCGTAGCCGACGATGATGACGCCACTGGTCCAGACGTCGAACGGGGAGCCATCGCGCACCGCCTTCCTGATGCCCAGCGGGATGCCGATGAGATAGGTCAGCAGCGTCGTCCAGATGCCCAGCGAGATCGAGACCGGCAGCTTGTCGATGACCAGGTCCACCACCGAGCGGCTGCGAAAATAGCTCTCGCCGAAATCGAAGCGCAGATAGTCCCAGAGCATCATGCCGAAGCGCTGCCAAGCCGGCTTGTCGAAGCCGTACTGCCGCTCGAGGTCCTTGATGAAGGCGGGGTCGAGACCTTGTGCGCCGCGGTAGCGATTGCCGGCGCCGCTGCCCGTCTGGACGCCGGACGGCGGCCCGGCCTCGTTGCCACCGCCACCGATCAGGCGCGCCGTCGCCCCGACACCGCGGCCGGAGAGCTCCGAGATCACCTTCTGCACCGGCCCGCCGGGTGCCGCCTGGATGATGACGAAGTTCACCAGCATGATGCCGAGCAGCGTCGGCACGACGAGGATCAGGCGGCGGACGAGATAGGCGAGCAAGGGGCGACCCGGTCAGTTCGCGGCCGCGCCGAGGCTTTGCCGCCCCTGCTCGACCCTGACCGCAGCCGCTGGATCGTACCACCAGGCGAACAGGTCGACCCCGTAGCGTGGCCAGGTGGCCGGATGCTGCAGCTTGTCCCAGTAGGCGATGCGCGTGACCCGGTTGTGCCATTGCGGAATCACGTAGTCGCTCCACAGCAGCACCCGGTCGAGCGCCCGGCAGGCGGCGATCAGCGCCTCGCGGCTGTCGGCGGTGATGATCTTGTCGATCAGCGCGTCGACAATCGGGTCGCGCACCCCGATCAGGTTCCGGCTGCCCGGAATATCGGCCGACTGGCTGCCCCAGAAGTCGCGCTGCTCGTTGCCCGGCGACAGGCTCTGCCCGAAGACCCCGATCACCATGTCGAAGTCGAAACCGTCCAGGCGCGCCTGGTACTGCGCGTCGTCGGCGGCCCGGACCGTCACCGCGATGCCCAGTCGCTCGAGCCCCTTGGCGAACGGCCCGACGATCCGCTCGAACAGGCCGCCCTGGTCGATCATGATCTCGAACGCCAGCGGCTCGCCGGTGGCGCTGTTGACCAGCTTGCCGCCCTTGACCTCGTAGCCGGCCTGCTTGAACAGCGCCACGGCCTGGCGGAGATTGTCCCGGTTGTTGCCGGAGCCGTCGGTCTGGGGCGCCTGGTAGACCTCGTCGAACACCTGTCTGGGCAGCCGGTCGCGGAAGGGCTCCAAGAGCTTCAGCTCGTCCGGGCCGGGCAGGCCATGCGCCGCCAGCTCCGAGTTCGCGAAGTAGCTCTCGGTGCGCACATACTGCCCGTAGAACAGGTTCTTGTTGGTCCACTCGAAGTCGAACGCATAGCCGATGGCCCGCCGCACCAGCGGGTCCGCGAACTTGGCGCGGCGGGTGTTGAAGACGAAGGCCTGCATGCCGGTGCCGCCTTCGGTCGGGATCTCCAGCTTGACGATCAGGCCCTTCTGCAGCGCCGGCCCGTCATAGCCGGTGGCCCAGAAGCGGGAGCTGCCCTCAACCCGAAGATCGGCCTGCCCGGCCTTGAAGGCCTCGAGCGCCACGTTCGGGTCGCGGTAATAGTCGTAGCGGATCAGGTCGAAATTGTTGCGGCCCTTGTTCACCGGGATGTTCGCACCCCAATAGTCCGGCACCCGCTCCAGCACGATGCTGCGGCCGGCATCGACACTCTTGACGCGGTAGGGGCCGCTGCCGAGCGGCGGCTCGAGCGTCGACCGGTCGAACTCGCGGCCTGCCCAGTAATGCTTGGGCAGCACCGGCATCTGGCCCAGGATCAGCGGCAGCTCGCGGTTGTTGGTGCCGTCGAAGGTGAACTTCACCCGCCGCTCGCCGTCCTGCTCCGCCTTGACGACATTGGCGTAGTAGGCCCGGTAGAAGGGAGCGCCCTTCGCCTTCAGGATGTCGAAGCTGAAGACGACATCGTCCACGGTCACCGGCTGGCCGTCCTGCCAGCGCGCCTCGGGCCGCATCGTAAATGCGACCCAGGAGCGATCGTCGGGCACCTCGATGCTCTGCGCCAGCAACCCATACTCGCTGAACGCCTCATCGTTGGACTGCGTGGTCAGGGTCTCGAACACGAGGCCGACGCCGACCGCAGCATTGCCCTTGAGGATATAGGGATTCAGGCTGTCGAAGCTGCCGATGGCCGCCATGGCGAGGCTGCCACCCTTGGGCGCGTCGGGATTCACGTAGGCGAAATGGGTGAAGTCGGCGGGATAGGCCGGCTCGCCGTGCATGGCGACCCCGTGCGCGGGCTCCACCGCCTGCGCCATATCGCCGATCATGAGGAGCGTCCACGCCGCCAAACCGGCCAGCACCGCGCCTGTCGTCCGCATCCTCAACCGCCTCCGCTCCATCCAACCATGGCGAACCTAGTAGCCGGGCAAGGGCTTGGGTAGCGCGTCGCCCGGCCTCCGCCGCTCACAATGGCGCCGGTGCCGCGATACCGAGGCTTTGTCCGCGTGCCGCGAGCGAATCCATGATTCCCGGATAGAGACTCGCCCCCGACTGCTCAGCCTCGCGCTTGCGGCCCAGCGCCGCCTCGCCCGGCAGCCGGACGC
>JBATRI010000244.1:0-20137 GCA_049292515.1 Geminicoccaceae bacterium | reverse complement strand
CCTCGAGCTGGCGCCGGTACGGCTCCAGCTCGGCCACCCAGACCTGGCCCTCGTTGGTCCGCACGAAGGCATCGGCCTCGCTCGCCGGCGGAAACTCGTAGCCCAGGAGCCGGGACGGATCGATCCGCCCGAGCGGCAGGGCGATCCGCACCGGCTAGACCCGCTCCTCGACGCGCAACGCACCCTTGTGGATCGGGTGCGCGACCCACTCCCAGGCCGGCAGCTCGGCCATGGTGCCCCAGATCGAGTCGAAGCCCGGATTGGTGCTATTAGGATCGAGGCAGAGCAGGATGTCGTCGTGCTTGCCGGCGGTCCGCAGCAGGTCCTCGGCATCGGCCAGCAGCTCGTCGCGATAGACGGCCTGCAGGGTCATCGTGAACACTCGCTGCTGCGAGCCGCGCAGTGCGAACAGGTCACCGGCCTCGCCTTTGCTGGTCTTGCCGAGGTCGATGCGGCCGCGGCTCATGCCGAACGCAAAATTGCGCCGCGGCCGCCACAGCTTCAGCGCGGCGAGCCGGCCGGCCTCGAGCCAGGGCAGCGAGGCGTCGCTCAGATCGACCTTGAGGTAGCGCCCGGTCGCATCGGTAGGCAGGACGAGCAGCGCCAGGCGGAAGCGGGTATCGACGCCGGCCGGGCCTGTGCCGGTGTCGAGCACGTCGCCGGCGTTGCCGGTGGCGTCGACCGTGCTGAGGCGGATCCGCCACGTCGCCACGGTGCTCAGGTTGGTGCCAGCGAGCAGCACGGCGCCGATCGTCCTCGAGGCGCCGAAGTCGACCAGCAGGCTCGCCGTGGTGACGCCGGGCCCGCCGCGCCAGAGCTGGCCCAGCCGTTGGGTTTGCAGGTTGACGACCGGCAGCGTCGCCAGGGCGGACGTGCCGGTGATCGTCCCGGGCCGGACCCGGTCGTCATAGCCGAGTACCAGGTTCGCCATCAGGCGAGGCCACCCACCTGGCGCAGTTCCTGACGCAGCTTGGCGATCTCGTCCTTCAGCTCGCCGACGCCGTCCGTCCAGGTCTTGGCCAGCATGGCAGTGGTCTCGCGCTGCACCTGCGGCAGGCTGGCCAGGGTCTCCGCCTGCTCCTGCTGCAGCCGGTCGGTGACGCTGGTGGTGCCGCTCCTGATCTCGCGCGCGATCTCCGCACCAAGCCCGCTGCTGCCGAGATAGCGCTGCGACAGCTGCTGCAGCGTCTGCGCCGCGCCGGCGAGGTCGCGGGTGCCCTGCACGTCGCCGCCTTGCGCCAGGGCCAGGTCATCGCGGAACTTGGTCCGGGCCGCGTTGATCTGCGCCAGCGGTGACAGGGCGGCGTTGTCGTTGGCGACCGAGCGCAACGGCTCAATCAGGCCCTCGAAGAAGCTGTTGATGCCTTGGACCTGGCCGCGCAGCTGGCTCTCCATGCCGGTGAGCTGGTCCTTGCCCTGCTCGATCAGGTCCTGGCGGGCCTTGCCCTGCGCCTCGGCCAGCTTCTGCGTGTCCAGGCCCAGATCCTTGGCCTTGCGGCTCGCCTCGGTGAACTGCTGGTCCAGGTCCTGCAGCGACTGCGCGAACGCCGTGCCTTTGAAGGTGAGCCGGTCGTATTGCTTCGCGAACTCGACGTCGGACAGGACTTCCTGGGTCGAGCGGCCCCTGGTGTTCTTCAAGACCGTCTGCTGCGAGGCCGAGAGGCCGCCGGCGTTCTTGAGCAGCTCCTTGATCGTGGCCTGCAGCAGGTCCTGCTCGGTGCCGTACTTGACCCCGTTGAGCTGGTAGCCCGACTTATTGCCGGCCTGGACGTTGAGCGCCGTGTTCTTGAACGTGGCACCGAGCCCGGCCAGCGATTCCTGCAGCGTGGCGATCTGGCCGAGCACGCCGCTGGTGACCGCCCTGTTCTGCGAGCTGGCGCTCTTGTCGGTGTACTCGATCTTGCGGGATGCCAGGACGTAGGACTGCTGGCTGTTGTCGTTGCCCAGCCCGCCGCCGGCACTGAAGAGCGAGCCCAGCCCGGCGCCGGCGGCACTGCCGACCGCACCGCCGACATAGGTTCCCACACCCGGTAGGAGGTAGGAGCCGATCACCGCCCCGGCAGCGCCGCCGACCGCGCCGCCGATCCCGGCATAGGTGTTCTTCTGCCGGACCGCATCCAGGGCCGTGCCGGCCAGGAAGCCGAAGGCACCGCCGGCCATGGCCGGGTTGTCCTGCACGGTCTTGTCGAGGTTCGCGAGCAGGTCGCCCTTCGACTTGATCGTCTCGGTCAGGCTGTCGCCGAACTTGATGACGGCCTGATTGAACGGCTCGGTCACGACATTGCCGGCAAGGCCAGCCAACGACTTGCGCATCGTCGTCTGGAAGCCTGAGGCCAGCTTGCCGGCGCTGACCTCGCCCTTGTCGAGCATCTCGTCGAAGATATCGCTGGTCGCCTGGGCGCTGTAGGCGACCAGGTCCTTCCACGGCTGGAGCAGGATTTCGCTCTGCCGGGCGGCCGCTTCCTTCTCCCGCGCCAGGCGCTGTTCGTTGGCGTCGGTGATCTGGTCGACCGCGTCGGCGGCCGCGAGGTACGCCTTGCCCTGAGCGCTGGTCAGGCTGACGCCCTGGCGGAGCAGCTCGTTGATCCGCTGCTGATGGCGGACCTGCAGCTCACCGCCGGACTGGCCGGCGGTCGCCGCCTTGACCTGCTCGACCTTCAGCTGCCGCCGCAGCTCGGTGGTGGCCTGGTCGATGCCGGCCGAGCGGGTCTTGTCGAACTCGGCGAGCTCGGTCATCGAGCCCCGCTCGGCGCGGTTGCGCAGCGCCGGCCCGGATTTGTCCGTGCTCGCCTGCGTGGCCACGTTCAAGGCCACCATGTTCAGCTGGGCCTGCGCCACGCGCTCGGCCAGCTCCTTGTAGTGCTCGAGCTGCTCGCCCTTCAGGGTCCGGCTGGCCTCGAGGATCTTGCGCTCTTTATCGGCCTCGATCTGCTCGCGCTGCCGGGCCGCAGCACTGACCAGCGTCGCCGAGGCCAGCCGCTCCTGGGATCCGGCCTCGAGCTCCATCTGCGCGATCAGGTTCCTGGCGGCCTGCGCCTGGCGATCCGCCGCATCGGCTGCCGTCTTGGCCGCGGCTGCGGCGCGTGCCGCTGCCTGCTCCTCCTGCTGGTACTGCGCCGTCTCCTCGTAGCCGGGCTTGGCCTGGTCGGTACCGACAACCGCGGTGAGATCGCGATTGACGAACTGCGTGATCGCCCGGTCCTCGGCCGGGCGGCTGCGGCGCAGCTGCTGCCCGGCATACTCCGAGGGGCTCAGGCCCTGCCGGGGCAGCAGCTGGTTGGTCTGCGCCACCAGCTCGTCGTAGGTCGGCTCCTTGAGCTTGCCGCCGGTGAACTCGGGCCGGCTGTTCTGCAGGCGATCGTTGAGCTCGGCCTGCCGGTCCGCCGCCGCCTTGGCCTCGCTCTGCTGCTGCACCAGGCCTTCAAGGAACGCCTGCTGGAGCGGCCGGATCTCCTCGAGCAACGTCTTGTAGGCCTGCGTGCCCTCGCGGAGCTTGTCGAGTTCGGTGGCGGCGGTCGAGGCTTCCTGTCCGGTCTGGGTGAGATAGCCGGCAAGACCGATGGCGACCGCACCCGCCGCACCCAGCACGGCGCCCACCGGCCCGAACGCACCGGCGATCTGGCTGCCCTGCTGGACGAAGGCGGTGACGGCGTTCTGCCCGCTCTGCACCTGAACCGCAAAGTCGCCGATCTGGTAGCCGAGCTGCTGGAACACGACGGCGTGGTTGCCGCCCTTGACCTGGCCGAGGCCACGGTCGAGCCGCTCCATGGCGGCAGTCGCCTGGTTGCCGCTGGTGACGAGCCTCTGGAACGCCTCCTCGCCGCCGTCGCGTATGTCCCGCAGCGCCCGGATCGCGCGATCGGCACCTTCGATCGCGACCTGGAGCGCTATCGACCGGGGATTGGTCGGCAAGCTACTTCAGCTTCGCCCGGATCCTGGCATCCGCCGCGTCCATGGCCTCCAGCGCCCGCATCAGCGCCGAGGGCTGCTGGGCGTAGCCGCCGGCGAACGGCAGATGGCCGGTGCCGCCCATGCCGTCGCGGCGCCACGCCAGCCAGACGTCGATCAGCAGCCGGTCCTCTGGGTCAACCAGGTGGCGGGGGTGCACCTGGATCGTGTCATGCTCGGTCCAGGCGCGGCGCCAGTCGACCTCGGGGGCCGGGTACCGCGTCGACGGCCGGCCATGCAGCCAGCCTAGGCAGAGGCCGTCGTCACCGCTGAGGGGGGCGTCGGGGGTGTAGTCGTCCCATCCGCCGAAGACGCGGTCGCCTCGGGTGAGCCAGAGGACCGCGAGCCGGAGTTTCCCAGTCGGGCCTCGCCCGGCTCGACCAACTCGTCGACCTTCAGCCCGATAGCCTCGAAGTCCTCGTTGGGGATCAGTGCCAGCGTCGCTTCGCTGGGCCCGTCCAGGTCGCGGCGGAACGGCTCGGCGCGGTCCCATCCCACCAGGAGCAGCCGGGCCGCCTCTATCCCGCGCAGCAGCCGGTAGACGACGTTGTCGCCGGCAGCCAGGGCCACCTGCGGCGAGCACCGGCCCAGCTCGTTGATCAGCGCAGCCAGTGCGTCCGGGAACGGCAGCGCCGCCGCGAACTCCGCGTCGGTCTCGTCGTTGCGCTCCAGCTGCCAGGCGTCGATCGCCGCGTTCAGCCGCTCCGCATAGGCATCGATCAGCGCGGTGCCGGCGGCCCGGGCCTCAATCTGGTCGTCACCGGTCAGCAGCCGCTCGAGCTCGCTCCGGCAGAGCCGGACGAAGGGGAGGTTGGGCCAGAACCGCGCCCCGACCCCCTGGATCGCACGCCGGTAACTGGCGCGGTCGACCACCACCGGCACACGCAGGCGATAGGTCGGGCCGTCGGTGCGCGGCTTGCACGGCACCGACTTCGCAGGATCGTAGAGCATGGGCCTCACCAGTAGGTGATCATCATGGAGTCATTCTCGAGGTTCGACCGGAACGGCAGATCCTCGTTGACGAAGCCTTCGGCATCGGCGTCCGCGGCACCGGTGTAGATCATATGGTCGGGCAGCATGGCGAAGCGGTTGCCGGCGACCGAGCCCCAGATCGCCGCGACGTGCGTCTCGATGCCATCCCGCCAGGACGTGAACGCATTGCGCACGCTCTTCAGCTCCATCGGCGCCTGAAACGTGCCGCCGGCCCCGCGCTCGGTGACGCCAGCCACGCCCAGGCCGAACTGCTTCCTCGGGTCCTGGGTCTGGCTGACCTGGTTGCCGGCATCGAAGCTGAAGTTCCGCAGCGCTATCGAGGTGCCGCCCAGTGCGCATGCCGTCAGATTGATGAACGGGATCGGCCTGGTCGACTGGTAGGTCGCAGCACCCGGATAGGTGACGTCGTCGGGCTCCTCGAGCGAGCCCGTCATCTGGAACTCGAAATAGCAGCCTTCGCTGACCTGGGTCACGAAACGGAACGTCCCGGCTGCGCCCAGATGCCTGCGCAGCTTGGACAGCCCCCCGTCTCGGCGATGCAGGTACTCGTAGATCGTGATCGACGGGAGACCGGCCGAGACCTGCTTGTAGATGTGGCAGGCCTTGATCGCGTAGGTGGTGGTGGCGTCCGGTGCGACGTCCCAGGCGGGGGTGACCCCGGCCACCTTGGTCGAGCCGACATAGGTGCGGATCAGCCTGGTCTGCCCGGCGCCGGTACCGCCGGTCGTCTGGATCACGCAGCCGCGATAGAAGTTGTTGCTGGCCGAGGAACCGCTGGCAAGCGTGATGCTGCCCGAAGCCCCGGCCTGCGCCGTGCCGGTCACGTCGGCGGCAAAAGCGGTCGGCGCAAAGCCGCAGGCCTTCAGGAACGGGTCGACCTCCGGCAGGACCACCCCAGGTGAGCCGCTGCCGTGCAGGTAGACCTTCGCTGAGAACTGCTGGTTGCCCGAGGTCGGGATCGGGGCCCGCTTGTCCAGAGCACCCGTGCTCTCGTTGGTCTCGATCGTGTTGAGCCGTAGGTTGCTGTTCGGGTTCTCGGTCAGGACGGCATTGCTGCCGACGGTCGGCGCGGCGTCGACGCCTTCGGTCGTCTCGACCTTGGCGCATACCGTACGGTTGCGGAACTGGTACTGCGACATGGCCTAGCCTCGCGGGTCACGCATAGGGGTTGAGGTACTGCTCGAGCCGCTCGATCTCGAAATGAGCCTCGAGCGTCGCCTCGCATGGGCTGGCCGACGGGTCGATCGTGACCGGCTCGTCGCAGCCGTGATAGCGGAGCCGGGTCGCGAGATCGCCCAGCGTCGGGTCGACGCCGATCGCCGCGTGGACCAGGCCGAGAAAATGATTCAGCTCGCTCACCGCTTCGGCGCGCGTCGGCCGCATGGTCCGCAGCTCCACGGCAACCCCGACCGTCACCCGCCGGTCCCGGACGTCCTGGTCCTCGGCGCGCTCCGGGCCGTCGTGGATCGCGGCGGCGGGCAGGTCCTCGAGTTCCGGCGGCTCGCTGTCCCAGTCCGGATTTCGCGCCACGGTGGCGAATTCCTGGATGCCGGCGATGACGTGCTCGAAGGCCACGAACACCCGTTCGCGCAGGGTGACCTGCAACTAGCGGCCCTTGAACCAGGTGCGGATCAGGACGACGAGCAGAGCCGCCGCCACGAACGGCGAGGCGATAAGGCCAGCACCGCCGAACTCGACGAACAGCACCTGGGCCCGCTGGAAGGTCGTCAAATGCCGCGCCGCGCCAGCTCGACCTGGAACTTGTCGTCGAGGCCCTGCTCGCCGGTCTGGACGATCGCGTCGAAGTCGAGCCGCTTGGGCAGGCGCACGTTCTTCAGCAGCAGGAACAGCGGGATCGGCTGCCTGACCACCGTGGCTCGCCTGGTCGTCGGGAAACTGCGATCGCCTTTGGTCTTGACGTAGCGCGCCGGAAGGAGCGACCCGCGGCGCCCCCGGCCGATCGCGACCGGCCCACTCTCCGGCGTGATCGCCAGGAACCGGTTGCCCCGCTTGCTGGTCAGCGCGAACAGCTTGATGCTCAGGGCCGCGGCGATGCCCTCCGGCGTAGGCCGCTTGCGACCGCGCCCCGCCACCGCGTAGGCAGCCGGCAGCGGGATCGCCAGGTGACGCCCTTTGACACCAGAGATCACCGCCCCCTGCTCGAAGGCCCAGAACATATCGATATTGTCGCCGGTCTTGCGGTCCTTGCGCCACCAGGCCGAATGGATGTAGCTGGCCACGTTGCCCTGGCCGCCCCTGACGGATGGATTGCGGTACAGCGTGCTGCGCAGCGCGTTGGCAGCTCTGGCCGACAGACGGCCGGCGATCTGCACCCGCATCTCGCCCTTAGTCTGGTCTGTCTGCCGCACGACCGCGGCGTTGCCGGCATCCTCGACCGCCAGCCCGTCGGCCTGCAGCTGCCGCCGCAGATTTCCCGTGACCCGTAGGCTCAGCTTCACGACGGCGCCACCCACGCGACGCCGTTATGGACCAGGACCGGGCAGCTCGAGCCGTCGAAGGCCGGCACAGGAGTGAACGGCATCGCGATCCAGCCCTGTGCCATACCCCTTGGATCGGGATCCGGCCTGCCCGTGAGCAGCCAGCATTCGCCGTCGAACGCGACCAGGTCGCCCGGGACAGCCCCGGCCGCGGCCGGGGGCAACGTGACGAAGCGCTGCGGCATCGCCGACGCGGCCCTGCCGGCCAGGGCGTTCAGGCCCGGATGCTTGACCAGCACCTGCACCGCGACCCGCCCGCTGCTCTCCTGGTCGAGCCACCAGCCGGGCTTGCCCAGCCGGTCGAACACCGAGGCCACGCAGCGGGCGGCCGGATCCGTCATCGAGCTCAGCCCTGGGCCCGCAGGGTCAGGTGCGCCTGGCCTTGATCAGCACCTTGGGCCGCGTACAGAGGTTGATCGGGTTGCTCTGCACCTCGAGCACGCGCTTGCGGCCCATCCCGTCGGGATCGGGCGCCTGCTTGGCGTAGCGCGGCAGCCCAAGCGTGTTGACCGTCTCCTCGTAGTCGGCGGGGGCGAAGCGGGTCAGGAAAAGCCCCGGCACGCCCAGCGGGAAGAAATGCGCCTTGTCGTCCGGGATGTACTGGATCGAGCCGACCTTGCCCCGGTACTCCTCGAAGGTGATCCCGCCATAGAACAACGAGCGCCGCGCAGTCCGCTCGCGGAGCTGGGCAGCGTTCTGCGCCTGGAAAGTATCGCGGATCTCGCTGTGCGCGATCAGGTCGTCGAAGAAAGCCGAGCCACACATGCACTGCACACCGGTGGCCGGCAGGCCGCCGAGCTCGTCCTCGATCTTGCGAATGACCTCGCTGCACTTCTTCGACACCGCACCCGATGCGGGCGCGACGTTGGCGAGGTCGAAGTTGATCTCGGCGTACTGCGTCACACCGAAGATCGTGAACAGGTTGTGAATCTCCTGCGTACCGTCGCTGTCGTAAACGACGCCCTTGATCGCTCCGATCCGGTGGTGCTCGAGCGTCACGTCGAGCTTGCGGCCCATCTGCTCGTTGCGGCGATTGACCGTGGCAACCACCGTCTCCACCGCCTCCTCCGAGCCGAACGCGCGCACGTTCTGGACCTCGTCGGCATAGACCGCATCGGTCAGCGCCAGGCGCACCGTTTCGAGCAGCCGCATGCTGCGCTTACCCGGTGAGTGTGGGGTGGGGACGCCACCGCGCGGGGTCACCGGTACCAGGGCCAGGGTCTCACCCTGGCGCTCGATCGAGATTGCCGTGGTGGTGATGCCCTGTTCCTCGAAGATCCCGAGCTGGCCGAGCCGGCCAGGCACGAAGGGCGTCTCGTTGATCGCCGCCGTCAGGCTCTGCACGCTGAAGGCGTCGCTGTTGAACACATCCATCGAAGGAGACATCGCTGGTATCCTTGACCGGCGTGGGTGGGTGCCGGTTACCGGCAGATGATTCCGCGGGCCGCGAGAGCCAGGCGCGCGGTTTGCTTCTCGGATGCGTCGTTGTCCGCATCCCAGGCGAGCTCGGCGAAGGTGACTTCGGCGTCGCGCGTGATGGCAGCACCCTTCACGTCGGCCGAGGTCGCATCGACAGGACCGACCAGGATGCCCCAGGCCGTGCCGCTGCCGTCGGTGTTTTGCGGATCCCAGGCCTTCACCTTGCCGCGGGTGACGGTGAGCGTGAACGCATCGCCGACGATGAAGTCGGTCGAGCCGTCGTTGATCTTGAAGTCGAGCCCGCCATCGCTGTAGCGGGTCCCGACCGTCGCCGGAGCCAGGGCGGTGCCGTCGGGCGCCGTGACGCTGAACGTGCCGCCATTGGCCGCGGCCGCGGTGCACACCAGGCTGTAGGCGCCAGGCTGGGCCGGCTCCTTCGTGCCGTAGAGCGTCACCGTGCCGTTGCCCGTTCCGGTCACCGCCGAGGCGGTGCCGGCCTTGACCCAAAGCGTGAAGGTGTCGCCTGCGACGAAGTCGGTGGCCCCATCGGCGATCGCGAACTTGATCTGGTTCGCAAAGGCTGCGGCGGCGACAACATAGTTTCCGATATGCACGCCCTGCGGATCGTAGACCGCGAACGTCCCGACGTTTGCACCGGGCTCGATGCAGACGACGCGGTAGGCGCCCTCCTGGACGCCCGCCAGTACCGGCGTGGTGACGTCGGGCGTGAGCACGCCATTGCCGGTACCGCTGAACTCCTGGGTGATGCTGGAGGCCAGCACGAGGCCCAGCACGGTGCCGGCAGCCAGGGCCGCCGCGCCCGTGACCAGCACATTCTCGCGCGAGCGCCAGCCGGGCGCCTCGGACAGGATGAACTCGCCGGCATGCCGGCCCTCGGAAAGGCTCGTGACCATCTGCTCTTACCCCTGCCCCATCGCCTTGGCGCGCGCCTGATAGATCCGGTCCGGGTCGAGCGTGGCCTGGCGCCGTGCCGGCTGGCCCGGATTGTGAAGGTTGCTGATCGGGTTCGCGGCGCTCGCCGTCCGCTGCGCCGCCTGCAGCTTCGCCCGCACCTCGGTCATCGACGTCTTGGTCTTGATGAACTCCGCTGCCATGTGCGGCAGGCCGACGAGCGAGCACCACTCGATCACCTCGGCGGCATAGGCCTGGGCCGCGGCCTCGCCGGCGGCATGGCCGGCACCATGCCCTTCGCGGCGCGCCGCCTCGAGGTCGACGACGTTGTCTTGCCGGTCGCCCGTCGGGGCGCCGGGCTGATCGGCAGTCGATTCCATGGTGCTTCCAGCCGGGATGGGTGTGACCGTGCTCGCCTGGGACCCGTACACCAGGCGCGGTTTGACCTGCTCGGCCATCGCGGCCAGTACGTCATCGAACGTTCCAACGCGGTCGGCGAGCTTGGCCTGCAGCGCCTGGTCGGCGTTGAGCACGCCGGCCTCGGTGGCGCGGACTGCGTCGGCCGACAGGCGGCGATTGCGCGCCACCGTGTCGACGAACATGCCGTAGAGGCGGTCGACCTCGCCCTGCAGGTTGGCCCGGGCATCCTTGCCGAGCGGAAAATGCGGGCTGTAGTCGAGCTTGCGCTCGCCAGCATAGACGGCGGTGTACTTCAGGCCCTCGGCCGCATCCTGGGCCGACTGGTCGCAGAACAGTGCGACGACGCCGACACTGCCCACCATGCCGGTGCGCGGCAGCCAGATCTTCTCGGCGGCACAGGCGAGCGCATAGGCAGCGCTAAAGGCGCTCTCGTTGGCGATCGCCCAGATCGGCTTCTTGTCGCGGCCAGCCCTGATCTCGTCGGCAAGATCGAACACGCCGCCGGCCTCACCGCCGGGGCTGTCGACATCGAGCAGGATCCCGCGCACCGCACCATCCGCCAGAGCGGTCCGCAGTTTCGAGCGGATCGAATCGTAGCTGGTGAGGCCGCTCATCGCATCCAGCCAGGAGCCGCGTCGCACCAGCGTATCGAGCACGGGCAGCACCGCGATCCCCGCGGGCGTGACCCGGTACGGCCGCCGCTGCTGGGGCTGCCCGCCACCCTCGTCCTGTTGATCGAAGGCGCCGATCGGCGGCGTCACCGCCTCTGCAACGGGCCAGATCGCCCCGACGATGGTCTGCAGCTTCTCGGCCGTGACCAGCAGCGGCACGTTGAACACGCGCGCCGCGATCTGATGCCTGTGCATCACGCCGCATCCTCCTGGGCTGGGTCTGTCGGCGTGGGTCCGGATGGATCGAGGCCGAGCTCGTCGGCATTAGGATCAGTCGGCGCCGCTGCCTTGGCCGGCCGCGGAAACGGCCCAATCCCATAGCGTTTGGCCCGCTCCTGGTCGGCCGCAATGCGCGCATCGACCTGCTCGGCGTCGTAGCCCTCGGCCTCGATTACGTCCGAGCGGCTCTTCCAGCCATTGGCGACCGCTACCTCTTCGGCCTTGCGATCTTTGAGCGGATCGACCCACTCGAACCGCGGCGGGATCCACTTGATGCTGGTGTAGCGCCGCAGATCGGTCCGGATCGCCGGCAGGTTCAGCTCGCCGCTCAGGGCGGCCTGCTTTACCCAGACGGCCGCCACCGGGCGGCAGAACTGGAACACCAGGGTGTTGTGCTGCAGCTGCTCGAGCCGACGCCGATACTCCAGCATCCCGGCCCGCAGGCTCGAATAGTTGGCAGCCTTCAGATCACCGGTCACGTTGGTATAGGGCGTACCGGTGGCGGCACACAGCTGCAGGATCGTCCGGTACTCGAACGATTCGTACTGCCCACCGACATCGGCCGGCTCGGAGAACTTGATGTCTTCGCCAGGCTCGAGGATCTGCATCGTGCCGGGCTGCATGCCGGCGATCGCCACGCCCGGGCTGTCGAGCTCTCCCTTGGCCCCGGCCAGAGGCGAGGCCCCGCCGCGAACCGGTGTGGTGATGAAGCCCGCGAACAGGGCTGCCGTACCTTTACGGTCGAGCTCGGCATCGTCGTACTTGTCGAGCATGAACGCCTTGACCACCGCGGCAGCGATCCACGGCGCGCCTCGGATCTGCCCGGCCCGCGTCGGCCGATAGAGGTGCAGGATCTCGTCCGCCGGCAGCCGGATATGGTCGGCCGACTTCCAGCTCTCCGTCGAATCACCTGGGTGGTGGCGGTAGAACCAGTAGGCTACCCGCCGGCCGGTCGCATCGAACTCGATACCGCTGCGGATCTGGTGGCCGTTTGCCGCGGGCCTGGTCAGGTCAACCGGGCACTGCTCGCTCTCGATCAGCCGGAGCTGCAGCGTACCGGACGGGCCCTCGGACCTGAGCAACCTGACGAAGCACTCGCCCGCCTCGAACAGTGCGGCTGCCACGAGTGCCTGCAGGCCGTACAGGTCGCACACGCCGTCATAGTCGGCCTCGTCGGTCCAGGTCAGCCAAGCCTTTTCCAGCTTGGACTTCTGTCGCGGTGTCACGTCGAGCCAGGATGGCACGATCCCCGCACCAACCGCGTTCGCCATGAAGCTGTCGCGGGCACTGAAGATGTAGGGGTTGTTGCGAGCCAGGTCGCGGGTGCGCGCCAGCAGGCGCGGCCCCTGCAGCGCCAGCAGCCCGTTCACGTGCTCCCGCGTCGGATTGTAGGCCGACATCCGCCGGCGGCCGAGCGCACCTTCGAAATTGGCCTGGCGCTGCGGCATCCTCTCGACCAGGCGGGGTGCCATGACGGTCGGATCGAACCCGACCGGCACCCGATAGCGTGGCTTCAGCTAGAGGCCCTTCTCGCTGAAGATCCGCACTTGGCGGATCCTCGGCTGCGCCGTCTCGGTCTGCATCCCGAGCTCACGCTCGACGATCTCGAGCGCCGCCTTGATCTCGGCCACGGGGCGGTAGGTCACCGAGAAATCGCCGCTGTTCACGGCGCGCTCCGCGACCAGGAGCTCTTGCAGCAGCCGCTCGCGATCGGCATTGGTGACGCCGCTCATCCGAGGTAACTTGAGGCAACGATTCGGCGCCGGCCGGGAGTGGCGGCGGCCGGGGCAGGTGTCTCGCCATGCGTCGCGGCTGATGCGTCTCGCTCCGTCGCGACATCCTTCAGCTGCGGCGCCCAGATGGACGCCAGGTCGAGCTGCGCCTGTTCGGGCGGGCCGAGCCGCTGCGCTTCCAGGTTCGCCCATTCGGCGTCGGTGAGGCCGTCGCTCGCATGGTGCGCCAGGCCGAGGGCGTAGATAGCCAGATCGTGCTGCTCGTTGCGGCGACCTCGAATCTTGACCCAGACCCGATCGCTGCGCCCGCTCCCGCGCTCGATCGTGTCCAGGAACTCGGCAGTCAGCTGCTCGAAGAAACCGCGGTCGCACGCGTCGCTGAACCACATGCAGCCGGCAGGCCATTGCCCGGCATCGTCGGGCCCCTCGATCGTCATGCGCAGCTTGCCGTACAGCTCGGACTTGAGATCCCAGGTGCCGACCGGCCACAGCTGCACGGCGCCGAGCTTGCGGCCCTCCCAGTCGACGTCGATCGTCTTGGGCGTGCCGATCGCCGGCAGCTTCCAGCCGTGACGGCCGTCCAGGGCCCGGACCCGTCCCTCGGTGGCGTGCCGGTGCACGTAGCGATAGACCGTCTGGCTGAGATAGCCGGAGTCCACCCCCCAGACGTCGACCGGCCAGGTCTGGCCCCAGGCGTCCTGAAATCGCCGGGCCATGATCTCGTCGTGCGCCAGCCACGGGCCGGGGGTCGTCGGGTCGCCCTCGATCACCCCGCGCGCAATCAGGTACCCGGCCAGACGCCTGTCCCAGCCATAGACTGCCCATTCGAGCCGATCGCCCTGGACGTCGGTGGCGCCGGTGAGGAACAGCACCCCCGCCGGGATACGGTTGGTCGCCCATTTCTGCCGGCGCTCGAGCAGCCGCTCGGCGTCCGGTGCTTCGCCCTGCTCTTCCCAGGCCTCACCCAGGGTCTGCTGGGTGAATACCTTGAGCTTGACCGGATTGCCCTTGGCCGCCTCGTGGTCCGACAGGATCCGGCCCCACAGCGAGAATGGGCTGTAGACCCGCCAGATGTGAAAGCCCGGGTGCCGTCCCGCACTGCCGCGAGCCCGCCACCGCTCCAGCTCGGCCGTCGGAAAGTGCGCCGGCGGGGCCGGGTTTGCGGCATCCTCGCCGGGATAGGTCTTGATCCACACCCCGGCCGCGATCATGCGCGGCTTTTCGGAGTGCTCGATGGCGCAGCCGGCCGCGGCGCAGGCGTACCAAGCGGAGTCGACGTCGGTGCCCGCCTGCAGCCCGCCCAGTACCAGGTGCTGATAGGCGCCGCAGTGCGGGCACGGCACATAGAGCCGTCGCTGATCGGAAGCTTCAAACTCCTCGGTGATCCGGCACGCGCCCTTGATGTTGGGCGTGCTGATCATGATCACCTTGTCGCCGCGAGCCTCCCAGGCGATCGACCGGGCATCGGCCTGCGCCGTCGGGTCGCCGCGACCGCCGGTATCGGCGGGGTAGCCGCTGACCTCCTCGTAGATCCGCAGCCGCGCCGAGAGCATCTGCAGGCCCTTGGGCGAGCCGGCCGCCACGAGCTGCACGAAACCGCCGCGGAACCGCTTGAACTCACCCGTGCTGCCGCGCTCATCGCGGCTGACGCTCTCCTGCACCCGGGAACGCAGGCTGGGCGTGGCCTCGATCATCTGGTCGAGCTTGACCTTGTTGTACTTCCGCATCTCGTCGATCGACGGAAGCATCACCAGGACGGGGCTGGGCTCACACTCGATCGTATGGCCCGCGGCGTTGAGGCCGATTTCGGACTTGGTCGACTGAGCGCCGCCGGTGACGATCACCTTGCGCGCAGGGTGGTCGAGCCCGCTGACTTCCATCGGCTCGACCAGGAAGGGCACGAGCTCGTTGCGCCATTTGCCGGGCGCAGGCGAGCCGCTTTCGGCCGACACGTGGCGCCTGGCTTCGGCCCACTGCGATGCCGTCATGGCTTCGACCGGCTGGGTCGCGAGGATCAGGCCGAGCATCACCGCCCGACAGGCGTTGCGCCCGAATGCGCTACGCATCGGCAAGTGCCTCGCGGTAGATCGCGGCATGCCGCTCGAGCGCCTCGGCCTGTATCCTGGTCTGCAGCCGACGCCAGGCGCGCCTTGCGTCCTCGCTGGTCGCGGCACCGCGCAGCTCGCGCACCGCGTCCTCACCGAGTCCGGCCAGCAACTCGACCACCACCGCTCCGTATCGGGCCGCGGCATCCTTCGCGACGCTGAAGTCGACCAGCTCGTCCTTCAGCTTGCGCAGGTTGATCTCGGCCGTCTCGGCGGCGACCAGAGCGGCCCGCGCCTTTGAACTAGCGTAGCTTTCGCCGTCGCTCGCCGTCGCGGAGCCCATCGCAGGCACGAGGACGGATCCGGCCATCGAGGGCGAGGCCGCGGCCAGGAGGTCGGCTCGGCGCTTGGCCGGATTGGTGCGGGCCGCGTACAGGCGCAGCGCCAGCGGCAGGTCGATGCGCCCATCCGCCCGCACCGCCGGCGCCAGCGGGCCATTGGCCGCGGTCAGCTTGGTGATGTTGGACTTCGAGCACGCCAAGCGGTGCGCCAACTCGGTCTTGGTCACCGTTGCGGGCTGCGCGACCACGGGCGCCGGCGCCTGAAACAGGTCGCTGTTCACCTGTTCACCATCCGCAGTGCACGCCGCACTGAAAAATGCGCGCGGAGTCCCTGCCTGTTTTGCTTTCCGGGCCGGGAAGGACCCGCCCTTCTGCTGGCTGGCACCCGAGATCCTGCGAAATACCTGGGATTATAGGGCATACTATCACTTGGCGCCGTGGGTCGCTGAGCCTGGGCTCAGGCCGCTGGTGCCGCGCTGAAGTCGACGTAGTACTCGCCGTTCAGCTGGAACTCCTGAGCGTCTGCCGGGTCGACGAACTCGACCGAGATCGTCCCGCTCTGCACCGACAGGACGTAGCCGTTGCTTGCCAGCTCCTGGTCGCCGTGGAGCTGGTTCTGCTGCAGCTGGACGGCCTGGGCCTCGCCATCCTTCCACCCGCCGCTGCCGTCCGGGACGGCCGATGCCACGCGCTTGATCTCGGTGCAGCGGAACTTGGCTCGAACCATCATGCGACCCCATGAAACGCCACGACCCGGCGTGCCATCAGGCAGCCGGGTCGTGACGCAGTTACTCACCTTGCCCACCTTGTACACTCTAGGTTTCACGTGGTCAACCGCTGTTCACGCATTTGGTAAACCCGAGCCAGCGCTTTGGCCGCCATGTAGAGCAGGTCGGTGGCCGACGTCGTCCGGATCTCCAGCTTGGCCGCCGCCTCGCCGACCGTCCGATCTTCCACCAGCACCGTCACCGCCACGACGTACAGCGGCGAGCCCGACCCGTGCAGCGCCGCCTCGGCCGCGGCTACCCGTCGGCGAATGGCCACGCGCATGATGTCGACCGCACTCTGCCCCTTGCCGACCGCATCCAGGCGTCCGCATCGGACGTCGCAGCCCAGCTCGCGCAGATCGCTGGCCCACAACCGGGCGGCCTCGACCTCCGATGCCAGGATCTTGCCGCCCCGCCGCATCATCTCCCGCAGCCGCTCACTCACCCACCGATCTCCCCTGACCGCCCATCCGTCCCAACCTCCCCAACCTCGTCCCAACCTCCAAAGGTGAGGTTGGGACGACCAACCCCTTGAAATACCTGCCCCGTCCCAACCTCCCCCACACACCTGACGTGTTGTGTACGGGTCACGCGCGCGGGCGTGCGCATGTCTCTCCCGTCGAAAAAGGTTGGGGAGGTTGGGACGGATCGGATTTACCTAATCATCGCAATGCCTTGGACGTCCCAACCTCATGACCCAACCCTCTCATCCGTCCCAACCTAGGTTGGGACATCCTCCTTCGGTGCTTCTGGCGGCCCGGCATCGGCGGTCCGCTGATAGCTGTAGCCGCGGCCGCCACGGGTAGATCGCCGCCGTTCCCAGCACAGGGCCTGCATGATCTTGGCCACCCGCATCTCGTCGGCCCTGGTGCATTCGGCGAGCCGTTTGCTGACGCCTTGCGTGAGGACCACGGCCACGGTCACCTCGGCCTTGTCCGCGATGAACTCGGTGATCTTCTCGACCCATGGATCCACGCTGCAGCGGGCCTCCTGCTCCTCCTGGGCGAGCCCAACCAGCTCCCGGCTGTTCAGCCACCAGGCAGCTCCGTCGCGGTAGAGCTGCACCGCCTCGGCCCAGAGTTGCTCGCGCTCGGCCCGGATCGCGGCCAGGTCGATCGACGGCCCGACCCGGACCGGCCAGAAGCGCCGATTGCCGGTCTCATCCTTCAGGTACTGCCGATCATTGACGGTCCCGGCGAAGACGCACTCGCGTGGCGCCACGATCAGCCGCCGGCCATAGGGCGGCCGGAAGCGATCGGTGGCGCGCGACAGGAAGGCCTTCACCCGGCCGACCTCCTGGCGGCTCAGATGCTCGAGCTCGCCCAGCTCGATCAACCAAATGCCGCGCGTCTGCATGGCGGCGTCCTTGCCGCCCAGATCGCCGATCTCGTCCGTGAACCAGTCATTGCCGACCAGGGCCCGCAGAGCAGACGACTTGCCACGCCCTTGCTCGCCCTCGAGCACCAGGCAATGATCGGCCTTGCACCCGGGCCGCATGATCCGGGCGACGGCGCTCAGCATCCAGCGCTGTCCTACCGCCTCGCTGTAGACCGATTTCTCGACCCCGAGGAAATAGGTCAGCCAGGTGCCGACCCGCTTGATCCCATCCCATTCGAGCCCGTTCAGCCAGTCCCGGACCGGATGGAACTGGTTCTCCGAGGCGATGGCCTCGACCGCGTCGGCGGCCTCGCCGACCTTCACGTTGATACCCGCGGCCTGCAGCCATTCGGTGAAGTGCAGATCGTCCGAGCGGGTCCACTCCCGCCCGATCTCGTCGTTCCACGGCAGCGCCGCCACGACGTCGGTCTCGAGCCGGAAGCTGTTGAGCCGCACCCTGCCCTGCAGCGACGGGCAGTGACGCAGCACCACCAGCACGTTGAACAGGTTCGGCTTGGGAGTGCCGCGATCGTTGACCTGCAGCAGAGATCGCCATTCGGGCGTTCGCGCGGCGTCGTCGAGCAACCGGACGATCTTGTCGTTGCTCATGGGCGCACCGCAGCCAGGCAGGCGGCAATGGTCCGCGCGGCATAGTCGTCCCGGAGGATCTTCGCCGTGTCCCTGCCATGCTTCAGATCGTAGGCGTGCAGACCGCAGCGCAGCGCGTCGGGGTCACGCACCCCCGCCCGCGCCAGGGCGCAGCCGAGCACGTAATGGGCGCTCGACCGGTCCGTGAAGACGCGCTCGCCCTCCCAGATCCGCCGCACGGCCCGGCTGCGCCGCACGGCGCCGAGCAGTGCTTCGATGTCGGCCTCGGCGCCGGCGAACGCCACCTCCTCGGCGGTGCTGGGCGGCGCTTCCTCGAGGCCGATCGGCACGTCGACCACGGGCTGCAGACCTTCGCGCCAGCCTCGCCGGCGAAGCAGCGGGTCGCGCGCGTCACCGATGAACAGCGGATCGGCCGTATAGTGCGGCTGGATCGGCGTGTAGATCGAGCGGTCGACCGGCGCACCTCGCAGCCAGAACTTGGCCTGCAGGCTGCTGATCGGCTCGCTGAGCCAGAACCACAGATGCGCCCGGCAGCCCGGCTTGATGCCCGCACTGGCGCTCGCCTGCCAGAAGCACTCGGCATCCTGGAACGGCTCGGGCAGCAGCCCGATGATGTGCTCGATGCATTCCTCGGGCTCGGTGACCATGCTGGTGGCGGCGGGCTCCGGGATATTGTCGGCGTCGATCATCAGCCATTGCCGCGGCTCTTCGCGGAACGTGACCGGCTCTTTCTTGAACCGCCGCTGACAGCGCCTGAGATCGACGCCGGGCAAGGGCTCGCCACGGATGACGCAGGCCTGGGGCACCCGGGCGAGCTTGCCGATCAGCTCCCCGACGTCGCGCAGCGAGCCCACCGGCCTTTGGTGCACCGAGACCCAATGGGCATTGCCGTAGCCACTGGTCTGCCAGCTCCCCTGGCTCACGCGGTGCGCCTTGGTCATCCTGACCAGCGCCTTGATGACCGTCAGCATGCCACCCCACGTGCCGCGACGCGGAGCGCGCGTTTTTGAGCAGATAGGACGTAGGTCCTCATGCCGCGAACAGATCAAGCTGCAAGGTTGAGGGCGGCGCGCGCAACGATACGGGCGCCTTATGCAACGGAGCGCCCGCGTCCTGCACCGCGGAGGCTGCGAAAACGGGCTCTGCGTAGGTCGGGAAATCCGGCCCCGATTTATGCGCGCTTGTATGCACGCCGCCCCGCCGCAGCTCGTGCGCGAGGCTGCCCCTCCGCCCGAACCGGCCGGCGATCGCCTGGCACACCGGGCAGCGCCGCCGCCCATCGGCCAGGAACCCCCATCCCTCCCGCCGTGCCGCGCCCAGCACCCGGATCCGGTCACTGTAGAACGGCGCCGCCCAGCTCCGCTCGGCCGGGCACCCGCAGCAGCGCAGCGTGACCTGCGCCAGCCCGTCGGCCGGGACGACCTCGGCGAAGCCCATGCCCATCCCGTCCATCTAGGCGTCGAGGTCCCGCCAGCCGTCGAGCCGCATCGGCATGACGATCAGCACGTCGTCGGCCCGCTCCGCCGGCACCAGCCGCAGCGGTGCGGCAGCCAGGCCCCACTCCAGATCGAGCTTCGTGTCGCCGGCGCTCTGCGCCGCCTCGAGCAGCAGCTTACCGTTGACCCCGATGTCGATCGCCTCGACCTCGCCGACCGGCTCGGCGTCGCAGCGGGTCTCGGCGAGCTCGCCGCCTGCGAGGGCGGCCTGCAGCCCGATGCCGTCCGTCCCGAGCCGCAGCATCACGGCGTTGTCGCCCGCGACGAAGCCCTTGAGCCGCTTGAGCGCCGCCGCCAGCTCGCCGGCCTCGACCCGCAGGCCGCAGCCCCGATCGGCCGGCACGGTCCGCCGCCAGTCCGGATAGGTGCCGTCGATCACCCGGCTGGTGATGCGGCCGAACTCGCCGACCGCCACCACGCCCTGCGGGTAGAGCTGCAGCACCGTCTCGCCTTCGGCTCGGCACAGCATGTCGACCAGCCGCCGCGGCAGGATCACCGACCGCTCGCCATGCAGGCTGTGCCCGACGACCTGGTCGGCCTCGATCCGGCTGTGGTGCAGCCGGTGCCCGTCGGTGGCGGTCAGCTCCAGCCACTGGCGGTCGATCGCGGCATGGACGCCGGTCAGGTAGTAGCGGTTCTGCTCCCGCGAGATCGCCGGCGCCACGCGCTTGAGCGCTGCCGCCAGACGC
>JBATRI010000243.1:0-2232 GCA_049292515.1 Geminicoccaceae bacterium | reverse complement strand
GGTCACCGGCCTCGCCACTGTCGAGGAAGGCACGCGCGGCCGGAGGCCGGCTTGCCCCTTGCCACTCGTGGGGGCAGCGCCCCTCGCGGCCGAAGGCCGCTTGGACGCGCCATGGGATCGGGACCGGAGGCGAAGACCTGGAGGGGCTTCGGGCGCCGGCTATGCCGCAGCCTAGAGCCCGGCTCGCTTCAGCGAGGGCGCCCTGCTCTCCCCTTTAGCGGATGGTGACGCCTCGCCACGAAGGCGCTGGACGACGCGGCCGAGATAGCCGGTATGTGTACGGCTGCGCAGCGCATCGCCTTATGTACATGTACAAGTTTACGCTTTGCGGCTTCTTCGTTTGTCCGGCACCAGATCGACGGAATCCACTCGATATCCGTCCCGTTGCAAAGCTCGAAGCACCAAAAACTGTTTTGTAACGCGCTGTTCCACCGCCTTCAGCGCCAGCTCCCGATCAAGATAATCTGGCACTTCAATCCTTAGAGATGCCAGCGGTGCCCTAGCCTGTGGTGCGAGTAAGGTTGAGGCGCCCCATTCGCTCCCGATGCGACGACTATTCTGGTCAATCGTGGCATCGTCGCCGCCGGCAGGACGTAGCGCCCTTAGGTCGATCCGCTTTCGGGGGGCCAGATCATCGTCGATGGACGGAAGGTCATTCATGCTGCTTTCGCCAGACGCTCGAGATTCATCAGCAATTCACGGGTGATTTCGCGAACATTGACCGCTGCCGAGGTCTTCGGATCGACCTGTCGGGGCGGTTTACCAGTCAGGTGAAGTTCTCGGTACGCTGCACGTTCCATCAAGGAGGATTGGAACAATGGGAGCCCCCGGCCCTGCACCGATTCGCGGACGTGCCGGGCGGAGCGTGATTCAAACCCGGGCAGCACACGCGTCCAAATCAGCGAGCGGGCGATCTGGGAGCGCGCCAGATCCTGAGCGTCATCCACCTGCGCTACGGTTTTCACTGCATCGCGGACGTCAGGCAGGCTGGCTTGGCATGGGATCAGCACAAAATTCGATCGTTGGAGAGCTTTCAAGGCGAGTGTGGAGCTTCCGCCAGGTAAATCGACCAATACAAGATCGTGGTTTGCTTCGGCCGTCCTGAGTGCCCCCAGGACGTTGGCTTCATCGATGGAATCGATAACGATGAAGCCTGGAATGTCTGCCTTCGCTCCAAACGCCGACGCATGCTGGTTGAGGTCACAGTCCAAGAGAGCAACACGGTAGCCGTCGAGAGCCAGTTCCGTACCTATGAGAATGCCAAGGGTGGTCTTTCCACAACCGCCTTTGGCACTTGCAATAGATAATGTTGCCATGGTCCGACCTACTCACCTATCCAAGGCACCTGCCTTACATCCGGCATAAATCCTACCTGTTGGCTTGGTCAAGCTCACATATGGCATGAACGACTCTCACCCGAATGTTTATACGATAATATGATCAGTTAGTTACATGTACATAATTGCCAAGCGGATATGGGTTAGATGGCGTCGTTCCGCAGGCCCTGGTCGAGCGGAAAGCCCTTGCCACAGCTGGGATTGGTTGAGCCCGTTCTATGCGAAGCACGCCTCTTGAGGGTTTCCTTATAGGCGATATTAACTCCATTTGTTCTTTTGTCCATGATGACATTCCTACTCATAGCCTTTTGTACATGTGTTCATTTTACCATGTTCGCTTTCATATATTTTTACATATGTACATATCTATGAATAAAAAATGACTGCTAAAAAGTGAGCGGTCGCCCGGCTAGGCCGGGCGGCGTTGCTCTGCTTGGGCGGTGGCGTCGGCCGTCGTCGGCGTCAAGGGCGCTGGTGCGCCGCTGCGCGGCCGGCCATGCGGCCGTCACTTGACCCCGCCGCCGGCCTTTGCGGGGAGCCTGCCGTGGGCAGCCAGGGCGAGGCCTGGCTGCCTTTCAGGGCAGCCGGTGTCTCACAGAGGGGACCTGGCGATGGCGCGGAAATATCGGGCGGTGCCGGTGAACATGGCGGAGGCGAGCGGCATTATGGAGCAAACTCACCTGCGGTTTGTGGCTAGCTGAGCTGTGGCGCTCAGCGGGACTTTGGTTTGATCGCCTTATGCGTTGGTGCGCATGCTGGGCGGCATTGTCCGCTGACACCTAGTCGAGGCGCACCTCGCGGCAACCGACGGCGACCAGGCACTGCACGAGGAACACCGCGGTGAAGCCGCCCCGGCTGATCTTGTTCGCGATGTTACGTTCCGTCTCGTGGATGC
>JBATRI010000242.1:0-7475 GCA_049292515.1 Geminicoccaceae bacterium | reverse complement strand
GCGCCACGGTGGTCTCCGGCGGCAGCAGCCGCTCGACCCGCGGCCGCTCGTTGGTCGGGCGCAGGACGCTGACGATGCTGGAGCTGGCGTTGGGGACGGCGAGCCCACCACGGTCGCTGGGCGCATGGCGGTAGGGCTCGGCCTCGGCGCGGATCAGCGGCGGCTCGCCGCCGATACCCGGCAGGCCATGCAGATAGGCGTAACCGACCACCCCGCCGAAGGCCGCGAACACCACGACACCCAGGATCAGGATGAACCAGCTACGGGTTCCCCGTGGCTCGCGGTATGGCTCCATCACCCCCTTGGCATCCAGCACGGGCACTTACTCCGCTACTCCACTGCACGCACCGGCACCGGCCATCAGTGCAGTTCCTCGACCGGGCGCACGCCCATCAGGCCGAGCCCGGTGGCGAGTACGCTGCGGACCGCCGTCAGCATCGCCAGCCGCGCCCGAGTCAGCTCCAGCGCCTCCGGCAGCAGGAAACGTAAGCTGGGCTCCTCCTTGCCGCGTGTCCACAAGCCATGAAAGGCACTGGCGAGATCATAGAGATAGAACGCCACCCGATGTGGCTCGAAATGCAGGGCGGCACCCTCGAGCACGCGCGGGAACGCGGCCATCTCGCGCAGCAACGTGAGCTCCGCCGGATCGGCCAGCAACGACAGGTCGGCGCCGGCCGCCGTCTCCAGCAGCGGCTGCATCCCGGCCTCGTCGGCATTCCTGAACACCGAGCAGATCCGGGCGTGCGCGTACTGCACGTAGAAGACCGGGTTGTCCTTGGACTGCTCGGTGACCTTGGCGAAGTCGAAATCGAGCGGGGCGTCGTTCTTGCGGGTCAGCATGATGAAGCGCACGGCGTCGCGGCCGACCTCGTCGACCACGTCGCGCAAGGTGACGATCCGCCCCGCCCGCTTGCTCATCTTCATGGGCTTGCCCGCATCCAGCAGGTTGACCAGCTGGCACAGCCTGACGTCCAGCGTCGCCTCGCCCTGGGTCAGCGCCCGGACGGCCGCCTGCATCCGCTTGACGTAGCCGCCGTGATCGGCACCCCAGACGTCGACCAGGGTCGGGAAGCCGCGGCGGAACTTGTCCAGATGGTAGGCGAGATCCGCCGCGAAATAGGTCCACGCCCCGTTCGAGCGCTTGAGCGGCCGGTCGATCTCGTCGCCGAAGGCCGTGGAGCGGAACAGCAGCTGGGCCACCGGCTCCCAGTCCTCGACCGGCTTACCACCCTTGGGCGGCGGCAGCGTGCCGGTATAGATCAGCCCCATCCCGTCCAGCAGCGCCAGCGCCTCGTCGATCCGCCCGTCCGCGATCAGCTTGCGCTCGGAGGTGAACACGTCGTGGCGTACACCCAGGCTCGCGAGATCGCCCCGGATCAGGTGCATCATCGCCTCGACGCCCATCCGCTCGAACGCCGGCAGCCATTCCGCCTCGTCGAGCGAGCGCCAGCGGTCGCCGTCGCGCCCGGCGATCTCCTGCGCGGTCGGGATCAGGTACTCGCCGGGGTAAAGCCCCGCCGGAATGGCCTCGATCGCCTCCCCCAGTGCCTCGCGGTAGCGCAGGTGCAAGGAGCGGGCGAGCGTCTCGATCTGGGCGCCGCCGTCGTTGACGTAGTACTCGCGCGTCACGGCATAGCCGGCATGGGCGAGGATCGCCGCCAGCGCGTCGCCGAAGACCGTGCCGCGCCCGTGCCCCGCATGCAGCGGACCGGTCGGGTTGACCGAGCAGAACTCGACATTGACCTTCCGGCCACCACCGAGCGCGCTGCGGCCATAGTCGGCGCCGGCGTCGAGCACGGTGCGCACCTGCTGCTGCCAGAACCCAGGCACCATGGTGAGATTGATGAAGCCCGGCGCCACGCTACCGACCCGGGCGATGCCGGGCGCGCCCTCCATGGCGGCGACGATCAGCCCAGCCAGCGCCATGGGCGGCTTGCCGGCGGCCTTGCCCAGGACCATGGCGGCGTTGGTCGAGGCCTCGCCATGCGCCCGGTCGCGCGGCGGCTCGACGGCCACCCGGCCGAGATCGAGCCCGGACGGCAGCTCGCCGGCGGCCTGCAGGCGGCCGATCGCCTCCAGCACGAGGTCCAGCAGCTCGCGGAACGGGTTCATGGCCGTTCCCGGTTCAGCTTGAACAGACGGTCGTGCTCATCCATCGCGTAGCGATCGGTCATGCCGGCAATATAATCCCGTACGGTAGAAGCAGTAGCGCAGGACTGCGGTGGGCCGGCGCGCTCGCGCCATCCATCCGGCAGGCAGTCGGGTGTCTCCAGCAGCAATTCCGCCAGCTCGCGCACGACCCGCCGCGCCTTCAGCGACATGCGGTTGACCTTGTAGTGGCGATAGACGCGCCGGTGCAAGAACTCGCGTAGCCCTTCCACCGCCGCCGCCACCGTCGGCGAGAACGCCACCACCGGCCCGGCCGCGGCACGTACGTCGTGCGGACCCGTCGGCGCCAAGTCGGCTAGGCGGGCCTGCGCGCCCTGGGTCAGGTCGCGGACCATGAAATCGATCAGCCGGCGCATGGTCTCGTGCACCCGGCGCTGCCGCTCGAGCCCGGGATGGAGCCGGTCGACCTCGGCCAGGGCCGGCCCGGCCAACGGTGCTACGGCCAGATCCTCGAGCTCGATGAACCCTGCCCGCAGCCCATCGTCCAGGTCGTGGTTGGTGTAGGCCACGTCGTCGGCGATGGCCGCGATCTGTGCTTCCACCGGCGCCTGCCGGTCCAGCGCCAGCCGGTCCACCAGCGCGTGCTTGGCAACCGCGGCGGGCGGCGCACCCGACAGCGGCCCGTTGTGCTTGATCAGGCCCTCCAGCGTCTCGGCGGCGAGGTTCAGGCCGTCGAAGCCGGCATAGCGCCGCTCGAGGTCGGTCACGATGCGGAAGGTCTGCAGATTGTGGTCGAAGCCCCCGAACGCCGCCAGCGCCTCGTCGAGGGCGGCCTCGCCGGCATGGCCGAACGCGCTGTGGCCGAGATCGTGGGCCAGCGCCAGCGCCTCGGCCAGATCCTCGTTGACCGCCAGCACGCGCGCGATCGACCGGGCGATCTGGGCGACCTCCAGCGAGTGCGTGAGCCGTGTGCGGAAATGATCGCCCTCGAAATTGACGAAGACCTGGGTCTTGTACTCCAGCCGCCGAAACGGGATCGAATGGACGATCCGGTCCCGGTCGCGCTGGTAGACGCTGCGCAGGTCGCTCTCGGGTTCGTCGACCGCTCGCCCCAGGCTGAGCTCGGGACGGCAGGCATAGGGCGCCAGCGGCATGCAACAGTCCGGCAGGGCCCGCGGGCCGCGGGCGGTTTGACAATAGAAGCCGGTCTCCTAAATAGGAAGGAGGCGCAAGCCGGCCTAGTCTATGAGGATGGACCATGTCCGATCTCGATCCGCGTCCCGCCCCGATGGCGGTCAGTGCAGGCGCCGCGCGCCGCATCGCCGCCGTGCTCAGCGCCGAGGGTCGGCCCGAGGCACGGCTGCGGGTGAGCGTGTCGGGCGGCGGCTGCTCGGGCTTCCAGTACGTTTTCGCCGTCGACGACAAGAGCGAGGATGGCGACGTGGTGATCGAGCGGGACGGTGCCGCCGTGGTCGTCGACGGCATGTCGCTCATGTACGTGATCGGCGCCGAGCTGGATTATGTCGAGGACCTGACCGGCTCCTACTTCCGCGTCAGGAACCCCAACGCCACCTCCTCCTGCGGCTGCGGCACCTCGTTCGCGATCTGAGGGGGCTTCCCTCGGCGCCAAGCTCCACAACCAATCGGCTGGCCAAATCGTGCAGCATCCAAGTCGCTGCGGCTGCATCAATCCATATTTCTTGATCCGGTGTCGAGCGTGAGGTCACCCGCGCAACCGTGGCGTGATCGGCATGTTAGTCGGCGCACGCTGTGACATGATCCGGCGAAAAGTACACGTCGCGGCCGGTGTGAGCGATTTGACAACTATTGCGTGCACTATCCAGATTATGGACTGACCGCATATCTATTCGTGGCTACCTGCAACGCGGCCGTAAATAGATGTGAGATCAGCTTTGATTTCTGTAAATTTCTAACATCACGACTGTCCAGTCATCTTGCCGATAGTAGCCTATAAAGTGTCATATTCTTGATAAAATAAATCTTAGCTGCAATATTTTCCATATCTATGGACATCAATCATACTATGAGTCATTATTATGATTCACTCGACTAGATGAGGTATATCCTCACGCTGAGGCCTAGAGTGGGCGCGGGACATGGACATGTGCTCATAACGGAGACACATTCCTATGACCAAACTATCAACGGCAATGCTTGCGGGCGCATTTCTGCTGGCGCTCGCCGGTTCGCAACCGGCGCCGGCGGCGCCGGTCTGGAGTCCGTATGAGAATCTCGGCGGGGTCATCACCAGCCCCGCCGAATGCACGACTTGGTCCGCCAATCGGATCGACTGCTTTGCCCGCGGCACGGACAGAGCGATGTGGCATCGATGGTGGAACGGCAGCAGCTGGGGTGGCTGGGAGAGCCTGGGCGGTATCATCCTCGAGCAGCCGAGCTGTACCAGCTGGGGACCGAACCGTATCGACTGTTTTGCCCGCGGCACGGACAGAGCGATGTGGCACCGCTGGTGGAACGGCGGCAGCTGGGGCGGCTGGGAGAGCCTGGGTGGAGTCCTTACCAGCCCGCCCGATTGCGTCAGTTGGGGGTCGAATCGGATCGACTGTTTTGCTAGAGGCACTGATGCGGCCATGTGGCATCGGTGGTGGGACGGGGGTAGCTGGGGTGGCTGGGAAAGCCTCGGCGGTCTGATTATCGGGCCGCCGGAATGCGTCAGCTGGTCGGCGAACCGCCTCGACTGCTTCGTCAAGGGTACGGATGCGGCCCTGTATCATAAGTGGTGGAACGGCAGCAGCTGGAATCCCGGCTACGAGTATCTCGGCGGCGTCATCCTGGAAACGCCGAGTTGCACGACCTGGTCCGTCAATCGGATCGACTGCTTTGCACGCGGCACGGACCGGGCTCTCTGGCACCGCTGGTGGAACGGTGCCTTCTGGGCAGGCTGGGAAAGTCTTGGCGGCAGACTGTCGAGCCAACCTGACTGCGTTAGCTGGGGTCCGAACCGCATCGACTGCTTTGGCCGGGGGCGTTCCACGCAGCTCCTCCAGCGAACCTGGAACGGCTTTTTCTGGGTCCGCTGGCAGAATCTCGGCGGGTCCATCACCGGTCGACCCGAATGCGTGAGCTGGGGCTCCGGTCGCCTAGACTGCTTCGTGCGTGGTCGGTTCAACGACGCGCTGTATCATAAGTGGTACCCCTGGTTCTGACGAACCGGGGCCCCACTTCGGGCGGAGGTGGCGCCACGCCGCCTCCGCCGCGCGGGCCTCAGGTGCCCGACCCATCCCCGTAGCGGATCACCGTCGCCTTCTCCAAGGTCACGAGCCCGCTGCCCATCATCTTCTCAAGTTCCGGCAGGAAGGCCGCGATCTTCTCCTCCGTGTCCACGATCTCGACGACGATCGGCAGGTCCTCGGAAATCTCGAACAGGTTGGCGCGGTGGACGTGTGAGTTGCGGCCATAGCCCATGGGGCCGCGCAGCACGGTGGCCCCGGCGAGGTGCAGCTCGCGCGCCTTCTGCACGATCGCGTTGTAGAGCGGGTGGCCCCCGAAACGGTCGCGCTCGCCGAAGAAGATCCGCAGGAGCTGCGCATCCTCGGGTAAATGCACGGTCATGCACCCTCCAGTCGGTTGAAGTGGGTGGCGATGGCAAAGCCCACCGCCACCGCGAGCAGGCACAGTACCAGGGAAAGGGCAATATTGAGCCCTGCCTTCGTCCAGTCCCCGTTCTGGGCCAGCGTCAGCGTCTGCAGGCTGAACGACGAGAAGGTGGTGTAGCCGCCGCACAGCCCGACCATCCAGAACAGCCGCACGTCGGGGCTGACCAGCAGCCGCCCGTCCGGGCCGGTCAGCGCCGCGATCAGGCCGATCAGGAAGCTGCCGCTGACGTTGGCGACGAGCGTCGCCCAGGGGAACCACGTCATGCCCAAGGCGACCAGGGCTTCGGCCAGCCAGAACCGGGCGAGGCTGCCCACGGCCCCGCCCAGCGCCACCATGATCGAGCTTTGCAGCAACTGGTTCATTCCCCGCATGAGGAGCATCGGCGCTCGAAGCGGCCGGCCGGGACACTGGCACGCCAGCGCGGTGCGCGCAAACGCCCGGCACCGTCCGAGGCATGCCTGGAAGCGACGCCGCCATGTCGCTTCCGCTGGATACATCCTCGCCCACGGGTGTAGTGCGTCGATCTGGTCTGGTTGCGGAGCCTGCCTGCCATGACGTCATCGGATGCGCTGCTGCAGCCCCTGCGGCTCAAACACCTCGTGCTCAAGAACCGGGTCATGAGCACGGCGCACGCGCCCGCCTACGTCGCGGACGGCCTGCCGCAGGAGCGCTACCAGCTCTACCACGAGGAGAAGGCCAAGGGCGGGCTGGCGCTGACCATGTTCGGCGGCTCGTCCAGCGTCGCCGCCGACAGCCCGTCCTCGTTCGGCCAGATCGACATCAGCCAGGACCGCATCATCCCGGTGCTGCAGGCGTTCGCGGCGCGCATTCACCGCCACGACTGCGCCCTGATGATCCAGCTCACCCATGCCGGCCGGCGGACGCGCTGGGACACCGGCGACTGGCTGCCGCCGGTCTCGGCCTCCCCGTTGCGCGAGCACCAGCACCGCTCCTTCCCGAAGGAGCTCGAGGTCGAGGACATCCGGCGCATTCATCTGGCCTACGCCCAGGCGGCGCGGCGGGCCAGGGAGGGCGGCCTGGACGGGCTCGAGGTGATCTGCTCGTCGCATCTGCCGGACCAGTTCTGGTCGCCCGCAATGAACCGCCGCACCGACGCTTACGGCGGCAGCCTCGACAACCGCATCCGCTTCACCCTCGAGATGTTCGAGGAAATCCGCCGCCAGGTCGGCCCGGACTACATCGTGGGCATCCGCATGTCGGCCGACGAGATGCTCGAGGGCGGCATGAGCGCCGACGAGAGTCTGGAGATCGCCGTCCGGCACGCGCGCTCCGGGCTGATCGACTTCATCAACGTCATCGGCGCCGATGCCACGACCGACCTCGGCATCTCCAGGCTGATCCCGACCATGGGCCAGCGTACCGGCCCCTATCTTGGCCACGCCCGGGCGATCCGCGCCGCCACCGGCCTGCCGGTGTTCCACGCCACCCGGATCACCGACCTCAGCACCGCCCGCCATGCGGTGGCCGAGGGCATGGTCGACATGGTGGGCATGACCCGCGCCCACATTGCCGACCCGCACATCGTGGCCAAGCTGCAGCGCGGCGACGAGGACCGGATCCGCCCCTGCGTCGGCGCCGGCTACTGCATCGACCGGATCTATGTCGGCGGCGACGCCTTGTGCGTGCACAACCCGGCCACCGGCCGCGAGCGGACCATGCCGCACGTCATCCGACCCGGCGACGGGCCGCAGCGGCGCGTGGTCGTGATC
>JBATRI010000241.1:0-2584 GCA_049292515.1 Geminicoccaceae bacterium | reverse complement strand
GGTCTGCGTCGGCGGCTCGTGGCTGGTGCCGCGCGATGCCGTGCGCCAGGGCGATTGGGCCAGGATCACCGAGCTCGCCCGCGGGACCGCCGCCCTGCGCAAGGGTGCCGCCCAATGACCACGTCGCTCACCGCCCAGCCGGCCTGGCAGGCGTTGCAGGCCCACGCCGCCAGCATAAGCGGCGTGCATCTGCGCGAGCTGTTCGCGCACGACCCGCAGCGGTTCGCCACGTTCTCGCTCCGGCTGGACGACCTTCTGGTCGACTACTCGAAGCACCGCATCAACGTGGAGACGATGCGGCTCCTGGCCAACCTCGCCCGCGCGGCCGACGTCGAGGGCTGGCGGGCCAAGATGTTCGAGGGGGAGCGGATCAACTTCACCGAGGACCGCGCCGTCCTGCACGTGGCCCTGCGCAACCGGTCGAACCGGCCGATCCTGGTCGACGGCGCGGACGTGATGCCGGGGATCAATGCCGTCCTCGACAAGATGCGCCTGTTCTCCGAGCAGGTGCGCGGCGGCGGCTGGCGCGGTGCGACCGGGCAGACCATCACCGACATCGTCAACATCGGCATCGGCGGCTCGGACCTGGGCCCGCTCATGGTCTGCGAGGCGCTCAAGCCCTACCAGCGCGCCGACCTGCGCCCGCATTTCGTCTCCAATGTCGACGGCGCCCACCTGGCCCACACCATCGCCGGCCTGGATCCGGCCCGCACCCTGTTCATCGTCGCCTCCAAGACCTTCACCACCCAGGAGACGATGACCAATGCCGGCTCGGCGCGCGCCTGGCTGACCGCCGCCTTGGGCGAGGATGCGGTGGCCAAGCACTTCGTCGCCCTCTCCACCAACGCCAAGGCGGTGGCCGGGTTCGGCATCGACACCGCCAACATGTTCGAGTTCTGGGACTGGGTGGGCGGGCGCTACTCCCTGTGGTCGGCGATCGGCCTGTCGATCGCGCTGGCCGTCGGGTTCGACCGCTTCGAGGAGCTGCTGGCCGGCGCCCACGCCATGGACGAGCATTTCCGGACGGCACCGCTGGAGCGCAACCTGCCGGTCATCATGGCCGGGCTCGGCATCTGGTACCGCAATTTCCTCGGCGCCCCGACCGTGGCGCTGCTGCCCTACGACCAGCACCTGAGCCGCTTTGCCGCCTACTTCCAGCAGGGCGACATGGAGAGCAACGGCAAGTTCGTGCGGCGCGACGGGCAGCGCGTCGACTATGAGACCGGACCGGTGATCTGGGGCGAGCCCGGCACCAACGGCCAGCACGCCTTCTACCAGCTGATCCATCAGGGCACCCAGCTCATCCCGGCCGACTTCATCGCCGCGGCGCAGAGCCAGACGCCGCTGGGCGACCATCAGGTCAAGCTGCTGGCCAACTACTTCGCCCAGACCGAGGCCCTGGCCTTCGGCAAGACCACGGCCGAGGCCCGGGCGGAATTGGAGAAACAGGGCCTGGAAGGCGAGACTCTCGAGGCGCTGCTGCCGCACAAGGTGTTCGAGGGCAACCGGCCGACCACCTCGATCCTGTATCGCAAGCTGACCCCCGACCGCCTGGGCTCGCTGATCGCGATGTACGAGCACAAGATCTTCGTCCAGGGCGTGATCTGGAACATCAACAGCTTCGACCAGTGGGGCGTCGAGCTCGGCAAGCAGCTGGCCAGCCGTATCCTCCCCGAGCTCGAGGGTGATGCGCCGGTCGCGACGCACGATAGCTCGACCAACGGCCTGATCCAGCAGTTCAAGGAGCTTCGTCGCGGCGGCGGCTGACGCGGCGTTCGGCACTCTCTTCGTCGATCCCGCCCGTCCATTTCCGGTTTGCCGGAGCTGGGCGGGCACCTTCGGCGCCATCACCGATTGTACCTGCAGGTGACCGGTCGGATTCCGCCCGGGCCGGAAATCGTTTTTGTGCCGGCAGCGCGCCTGCCCGGTACTAGCCTAATCTCTGCGTGCTCTCTCAGCGTGCTTTGACGCAGACCGCCAATCATTGTAAAGGCCATGCACAGATCAGGGGAAGCACTTGCAAGTAACCCATCATGAATTAATTAACTTCCGACAACGCCCGGTGGCGACGCTATCCTATCGATGGGCCGATCCGGTTCGCCGCACGCGGACGAGTCGAGGCTGAGGGGGCGTCGCATGGCTAGAACGGCCGACTACAGGATTTCCTCCGACACGATCCAGGCTCTCGTGGAAGCGCGCCATGATGATCCCTTCGCCGTGCTCGGCCCGCACGAGGCCGCTGGCGGCGTGGTCATTCGGGCGCTTGTACCCGGGGCGGCGGAGCTGGAGGTCGTCGAGGAGGCCACCGGTGCCGTGGTGGGCACGCTCGAGCGGCGGCACGACGCTGGTTTCTTCGAGGGCATGCTGGCCGATCGGCCGGCCTGGTTCGGCTACACCCTGCGGGCGCACAATGCGGGGGGCACGTGGGACGTGCACGACCCCTACCGCTACCCACCGGTGCTCGGCGACCTCGACGACTATCTGATCCATGAGGGCACGCATCGGCGGCTGTGGGAGCGCCTGGGCGCGCACGCAATCGAGCATGCGGGCGTGGCCGGCGTGCATTTCGCGGTCTGGGCACCCA
>JBATRI010000240.1:0-21902 GCA_049292515.1 Geminicoccaceae bacterium | reverse complement strand
CCCATCGCCACGGCCACCCTGCCGTCCGGCAGCGCCTCGGCGAACAGCAGGCGGTCCCCAACCGTGAGAGTCAGCCGGCCGACAGCACCTTCGGCGAACAGCAGGCGCGCCACGCAGCGGCTGGCATTGCCGCAGGCGCCGGCCTCGCTGCCGTCGGCATTGAAGAAGCGCATGCTGGCGGTGGCCCCGGCCGCCAGCCCGAGCACGACCAGCTGGTCGAAGCCGACCCCGCGGTGACGGTCGCCGATGCGCCGGATCTGCGCCGGCGTCAGCTCGACGGGCGTGCGCCTGCCGTCCAGCACGACGAAGTCGTTGCCGCAACCGTGCATCTTGTCGAACGCAATCGTCACCATGGGCGCGGGATAGACGGCCACAGCAGCGGACGCAACCTTCCGCCGTCATTTGAGAAACGCCGAGGCCGCGCTATGCTCGCCCCGGCAGGAGGGTCTGATGGGCGATCCGGTTCCGCAGCGCCGGCCAATGTCCGTGGCCGACTTTCTGGCTTGGAACGACGGCACCGACACTCGGTACGAGCTGGTCGATGGCGAGATCATCGTCATGAATCCGCCCAGAGCGCCACACGCACGTCTCGTGGTCGAGCTTGGCGCCGCCCTGCGATCGCGACTGCCGCCGCACTGCGGCGTCTACGCCGGCGGCGGTGCCACGCTGCAGGACGACGAATTCAACTACCGTATCCCTGACTTGACCGTTTCGTTTGTGCAAAGCCGCGAGCACTGGGTCGAGCAGCCGAGACTCGTCGTCGAGATCCTGTCGCAATCCACACAAAAGTACGATATTACAGGCCAGCTCGTCTTCTACCGCTCCATCCCCAGCATCGACGAAATCCTCCTGGTCCGCTTTGACCGGCGCTGGTGCGAGCTGTGGCAGCGGGTGGGCGACAACTGGTCGATCGAGAACCATATCGGCTCGGCCCTGCTGCCGCTGCGAGCCACGACCTCCCCCTTGCCACTGGACGAGATCTACGGCCCGCTCGACCTTTAACGCAAGTCGAACTCAGGTCGAGGTCGGAACCGCACCTTGGCGCTCTCGCCGCTCCCCAGCAGCCGAGGTGACATAGGCCCAGTATAGAGCATTGGGCATGACCGCTTGTGTCGGGATCGGGGCGCCTGATCGACAGCATCCGTCTCCGGCTTGACTTTCCGGTCTCGGGGACGCAAAAGCTCCGGGCTTGCGGCCGAGCTTCGGGCGCATATTTGACGACCAGGAGATGGAGCGCGCCCGGCACCCCCGAAATGGCGGAGGTGCAGTGCGCGCCGTTGAGCGTTCATGTTCGAGAGCCTGACCACCCGCCTTACCGGTGTCTTCGACCGCCTCAAGCGGCGCGGCGCACTGAGCGAGACCGATGTCGTCGAGGCGATGCGGGAGATCCGCATCGCCCTGCTGGAGGCCGACGTCGCCCTGCCGGTGGTCAAGGACCTGGTGACCCGGGTGCGCGACCGCGCCGTCGGCCAGGAGGTGGTGAAGAGCATCACCCCCGGCCAGATGGTGGTGAAGATCGTCCACGACGAGCTGGTGGCGATCCTCGGCAGCGAAGCCAGCGAGCTCGATCTGGGCGCCCCGCCAGCCGTCGTGCTGATGGCCGGCTTGCAGGGCTCCGGCAAGACCACGACCAGTGCCAAGCTCGGGCTGCGCCTGCGCAAGCGCGACCGCAAAAAGGTCCTGCTGGCGTCACTCGACACGCAGCGGCCCGCGGCGCAGATGCAGTTGGAGATCCTGGCCCGCCAGTGCGAGCTGGCGAGCCTGCCGATCGTGGCCGGCGAGCAGGCGCTGGCGATCACGCGGCGCGCCATGGAGACGGCCCGGCGCGAAGGCTTCGACGTCGTCATCCTCGACACGGCCGGCCGCCTCAGCATCGACGATGCGCTGATGCAGGAGCTGGCCCAGGTGCGCGACCTCGCCCGGCCGCACGAGACCCTGCTCGTGGCCGATGCGCTGACCGGCCAGGACGCCGTCAACACCGCCCGGATCTTCCAGGAGCGGATCGGCATCACCGGCATCGTGCTGACCCGCATGGACGGCGACGCCCGCGGCGGTGCGGCGCTGAGCATGCGCCACGTCACCGGCCAGCCGATCAAGCTGGTCGGCATGGGCGAGAAGCTGGACGCGCTGGAGACGTTCCATCCCGAGCGGGTGGCCTCGCGCATCCTGGACATGGGCGATGTGGTCAGCCTGGTCGAGAAGGCAGCCGAGCTCGTCGACAAGGACGAAGCCGAGAAGATGGCCAGGAAGCTGGCCAAAGGCAGCTTCGACCTCAGCGACCTGCGCGCGCAGCTGACGCAGATGCGCAAGATGGGCGGGATGAAGGGCATTCTCGGCAAGCTGCCGGGGATCCAGAAAATGCAAAAGCAGCTGGCCGAGGCCGACATCGACGAGAAGCTGCTGGGCCGGCAGTGCGCCATCATCGATTCGATGACGCCCAAGGAGCGCCGCAACGCCGACCTGCTCAACGCCTCGCGCAAGCGCCGCGTCGCCGCCGGCTCGGGCACCACCGTCCAGGACGTCAACCGCCTGCTGAAGCAGCACAAGCAGATGCAGGACATGATGAAGCGGATGAAGAAGGCCGGCGGCATCCAGAACCTCTTCGGCCGCGGCGGCCTTCCGCCCGGCATGCTGCCCCGCTGACGCGGCACGGGCAGCAGCAACCGGCAAGCCACGATCCACAGGAGCAAGACATGGCCGTTCGAATTCGTCTGGCGCGCGGTGGCGCCAAGAAGCGTCCCTACTACCGCATCGTCGCTGCCGACGCCCGCAGCCCGCGTGACGGCCGCTTCCTGGAGCGGCTGGGCAGCTACAACCCGCTGCTGAAGAGCGACGACGCCAACCGCATCGTGATCAACGAGGAGCGGGTCCGCTACTGGCTGAGCCAGGGTGCCCAGGTCAGCGATCGCGTCGCCCGGTTCCTCGACAAGGCCGGCATCCTGCCGGGTGCCACGCGCATCCGCGGCACCGGCAAGCGCGCCGCCGAGATCGCGGCCAAGAAGGCCGAGGCTGCGGCCGCAGCCTGACCGGACGGCGATGGCGACGGGCAGGGATAGAGCCATGGTCTGCGTGGCCCAGATCGGAGCGGCGCACGGTGTGCGCGGCGCGTTCCGCGTCCGTTGCTTCACCGAGGCGGCGGAGAGCGTCGCGGCCTACGGGCCGCTGTGCGACGCCGACGGTAATCCGCTGTTCGAGCTCCAGATCGTGGGCCCGAGCAAAGGCGGCGTGATCGCCAGTGCCCGCGGCATCACCGATCGTGATGCCGCCGATGCGCTGCGCGGCATTCGCCTCTATGTTCCCCGCGACCGGCTGCCCGAGCCGGACGACGAGGAGTTCTACCATACGGACCTCGTGGGCCTGACCGCCCGCGACCGGCAGGGGCAGGAGCTCGGTCGCGTCACCGCCGTGCACAATCACGGCGCCGGCGACATTCTCGAGATCGCCGTGGGCGGTGGCGACAGCCTGCTGGTACCGTTCACCCGCGCGGCCGTGCCGGCGATCGACGTGGCCGGCGGCTTGGTCGAGATCGATCAGGCAGCGCTCGTCCCTGTCGGCGAGACGGTCGGATGAGTCAGCCCTGGACCGCCACCGTCGTCACCATCTTCCCGGAGATGTTCCCCGGGCCGTTGGGGCTGTCGCTCGCCGGCAAGGCGCTGACCGGTGATCTGTGGCGGCTGAACCCGGTCGATCTGCGCGGCTTTGCCACCGACCGGCATCGCACCGTCGACGACACGCCGTTCGGCGGTGGTGCCGGGATGGTCATGCGGCCCGACGTGGTCGCACGCGCGGTGGACGAGCTGGTGGCGCAGGGGACACCCGGCCCCTTGGTCTACCTGAGCCCGCGCGGCGAGCCGCTGCGCCAGGCCCGCGTGCGCGAGATCGCCGCCGGGCCGGGAGCGATCCTGCTGTGCGGTCGCTACGAAGGCGTCGATCACCGCGTGATCGAGGCCCGTGGCTTTCTCGAGCTGTCCCTGGGCGATTTCGTGCTCTCGGGCGGCGAGCTCGCCGCGATGACCCTCATCGATGCCTGTGTGCGGCTCCTGCCCGGCGTGGTCGGCGATGCCGCCTCGCTGGCCGAGGAGAGCTTCGCCGACGGGCTGCTTGAATACCCCCACTACACCAGGCCGCAGGTGTGGGAGGGGCGTGCCGTGCCCGACGTGTTGCTGTCGGGCCATCACGGCAGGATCGACGCCTGGCGACAGGAGCAGGCGCAGACGATCACGATGTCCCGGCGGCCGGACTTGGTCGGGACCTCTCGCCAACGCTGACAAGGCGGCCGTGTGTTCGGCCCCCATAACGAAATGAGGATGCGATGAACCTGATTATGCAGCTCGAGCAGGAGCTGGTCGAGCGTCTCCAGGGCGAGCGCGCCGTTCCCGATTTCCGCCCCGGCGACACGGTCCGCGTCAACGTCAAGGTCATCGAGGGCACCCGCGAGCGCGTGCAGGCCTTCGAGGGCGTGTGCATCGCGCGGCGCAATCGCGGCATCAACTCCGCCTTCACGGTCCGCAAGATCTCCTACGGCGAGGGCGTCGAGCGCGTCTTCCCGCTCTACAGCCCGCGCATCGACAGCATCGACGTGGTGCGTCGCGGTCGCGTCCGTCGCGCCAAGCTCTATTATCTGCGTGGCCGCACCGGCAAGTCGGCGCGCATCGCCGAGCGCCGTGACGACCGCCCGGCCAAGGCCGTCCGGGCAGCTGAGTAGCTAGATCGACGTCGAGGGGGTTTGGAGCATGACCAGCGCACGCACCTTGTTTCAGAAGATCTGGGACGCGCATCTCGTCGAAGAGAATGCTGACGGCACCTGCCTCCTCTACATCGACCGGCACCTGGTTCACGAGGTCACCAGCCCGCAGGCCTTTGAGGGCCTGCGGCTGACCGGCCGCAAGGTCCGCCGGCCCGACGCGACGCTGGCGGTGCCCGACCACAACGTCCCCACCAGCGACCGCTCGCTGCCGATCGTCGACGCGACCTCGCGCATCCAGGTCGACACGCTGGAGGACAACTGCCGCGAGTTCGGCGTGCAGCTCTTCGGCATGCGCGATGTCCGCCAGGGCATTGTGCACGTGATCGGCCCCGAGCAGGGCTTCACCCTGCCCGGCACCACCATCGTCTGCGGCGACAGCCACACCAGCACCCACGGTGCCTTCGGGGCCCTGGCGTTCGGCATCGGCACTTCCGAGGTCGAGCACGTGCTCGCCACGCAGACGCTGGTGCAGAAGCGCCCGAAGACGATGCGGATCACCGTCGACGGCGATCTGCCCGTCGGCTGCACGGCCAAGGACGTGATCCTGGCCATCATCGGCAAGATCGGCACCGCCGGTGGCACCGGCTATGTCGTCGAGTATGCCGGCAACGTGATCCGGGGCCTGTCGATGGAAGGCCGGATGACGATCTGCAACATGTCGATCGAGGCCGGCGCCCGCGCCGGGCTGATCGCGCCAGACGAGAAGACCATCAAGTATTTCGAGGGCCGGCCGATGGCACCCAAGGGTGCCGCCTGGGAGCAGGCCGCCAGTTGGTGGCGCACCCTGCCCTCCGACGACGGCGCGCTCTACGACACCGAGATCACCCTCGACGCCGCCACCATCGAGCCGCAGGTGACCTGGGGCACCTCGCCCCAGGACGTGGTTCCGATCAGCGGCGCGGTGCCCGACCCCAGCTCGGTGGCCGACGCCGCGCGCCGGCGGGCGATGGAGCGGTCGCTGCACTATATGGGCCTCGAGCCCGGCACGCCGATGGAGCAGGTCAAGGTCGACACCGTGTTCATCGGCTCGTGCACCAACGGCCGTATCGAGGACCTGCGCGTGGTGGCGGGCCTCGTCGCCGGCAAGCGGGTCGCTGCCGACGTCCGCGCCATGATCGTGCCCGGCTCGGGGCTGGTGAAGCACCAGGCCGAGGCCGAGGGGTTGGACGAGATCTTCCAGGCCGCCGGCTTCGAGTGGCGTGAGCCCGGCTGCTCGATGTGCCTGGGTATGAACCCCGACCAGCTCAAGCCCGGCGAGCGCTGTGCGTCCACCAGCAACCGCAATTTCGAGGGCCGCCAGGGCAAGGGCGGGCGCACGCATCTGGTGAGCCCGGCCATGGCCGCCGCCGCAGCGCTGACCGGGCATCTGGCCGACGTGCGCAAGCTGTCCTAGGGCGCCGTCCTTCACCCAACACCTTCGCCTGTAAGGCGGAAGGGCCGTCTCCAGCACTGGGTGATCCGATGCGCCGTGCGCTGCTCGTTCTGATCATCGTTTGCGGCGCGGTGCTGCCAGGCCTGGTCGCCGCCCAGACGGCCGAGCCCAATCCGGACGATCTGCGCAACCTGGCGGAACTGCTGCGCAAGCCGGACATCCAGGCCTGGCTCGAGGCACAGGCAGCGGCGCCGGCGCCCGAGGCGACGCAAGAGGGACCTGAAGTCGGCACGCAGTCGACGCTGGCCGACAACCTGCAGGAAGCGCGTGGGTTCGTCCGCGAGCTCGGCGCGGCGATCCCGACCCTGCCCGCACAGCTCCAGCAAGCCTGGGGCCGCGTTACCGGTGAGATTGAGGAGCGTGGCCCGCTCTCCATCGTGGTGCTGCTGGTGATCTTCGCCGCGCTGGGCTTCGGCCTGGAATGGCTGTTCATGCGTGCGACCACCGCCATCCGGCAGACGGTGATCGCCGCCGGCGTCGATACGGTCGAGCAGCGCTTGCGCGCCGTCTGGATGCGCACGGTCTATGGCCTGGGCATGGTGGTGGCCTTCGCGCTCGGCAGTATTGGCGCCTTCCTCCTGTTCGACTGGCCACCGCTGCTCAAGCAGATCGTGCTCGCCTATCTGTCCCTGGTCCTGATCGTGCGCGTGGTGCTGGTCTTGGGCCGCATTCTGCTCGCCCCTGCCGTCGAGCGCTTCCGCATCATCCCGATGGCCACGCCGACGGCCTGGTTCTGGTTCGTCTGGTCGGCCGTGCTGGTCGGCTACTTCTTCTTCGTCCAGTTCTCGCTCGAGATCCTCGCCATGCTCGGCGTCACCCCGCCGGCACGATTTGCCGCCGGCATGGCCGCCGGCATCGTCCTTCTCGGCATGGCGCTGTGGATCGTCTGGCACCATCCGGACACCGGCACCGGCATACCCCATACCGGCGGCGCTCGCGTCGGCAGCTGGCTGCTGTCGGTCTATCTGGTTCTGGTCTGGCTGCTGCTGTTCACGGGCTCGCCGACGCCGTTCTATATCGGTGTCGTGCTGCTGCTGCTGCCGATCGCGATCACCAGCAGCCGCCGTGCGGTCAATCATCTGCTGCGGCCGAGCACGGACGAGCCGCCGCCCGAAACAACCAGCTCGCTGTTGGCGGCAGTGCTGGAGCGCGGCCTGCGCGCGCTGCTGCTGATTGGTGGGGCGTTCCTGATCGCCCACATCGCGGGCCTCGATCTGGGGGAGCTCACCACGCGCGACACCATGGCGACCCGCCTGCTGCGCGGTGCAATCAACGTCGTCATCATCGCCATGCTGGCGGACCTCGGCTGGTGCGTCGTCCGGGTCTGGATCGATCGCACGCTGGCCGAGGCCGTCGCGGCCGGGCCCGTGGAAGGCGACGAGGCGCGGCGGCGGGCACGGCTGCGCACGCTGCTGCCGATCCTGCGCAACATCCTGTTCGTGCTGGTGCTGGTGACGGCGGCCCTCATGGTCCTGTCCTCGCTCGGCGTGCAGATCGGCCCGCTCCTGGCCGGCGCCGGCGTGGTCGGCGTCGCCATCGGCTTCGGCGCCCAGACGCTGGTCAAGGACATCATCTCGGGCATGTTCTTCCTGCTCGACGATGCGTTCCGCGTCGGCGAGTATATCGAGAGCGGCAGCATCCGCGGGACGGTGGAATCGTTCTCGCTGCGATCCATCAAGCTTCGCCATCACCGCGGCTACCTGCACACGGTGCCGTTCGGCTCGCTCGACAGGATCACCAACTATTCGCGCGACTGGGTCATCGACAAGATGACCATCGGCGTCACCTACGACACCGATCTCGAGCAGGTGAAGCGGCTCATCAAGCAGGTGGGCCGGCAGCTGCTGGCCGACGAGACCATGGCGCCGCATATCCTGGAGACCCTGAAGATGCAGGGGGTCGAGACCTACGAGGACTATGCGATCAGGCTGCGGCTCAAGTTGATGACCAAGCCGGGCGAGCAGTTCGTCATCCGCCGCCGCGCCTACGCGCTGATCAAGCAGGCCTTTGCCGCCAACGGGATCAAGTTCGCGTCGCCGACGGTGCAGGTGGCCGGGGGCGAAGGCAGCGCCGCCGCCGCGCAGGCGGGCCTGGAGATCGCCAAGGCCGCAGCGGCTCCGGGCTGACCTCGGTCGCGACGGGCACGATCGGCTGGCTCACCTGGGATCAGGCTGCACCGATGCAGCCGTCTCACTTGAGCCGATTGACGTCGACGACCCGGCCGAACGGCGTGCTCAGCAGCCGGCCCTGGGCGACGACAGATCGCCCCGGCGCAAGCTGCGCCGCGAACTGCTCGAGATTCTCCGGTGGCAGCCGGAGCACGGTCCCGTCCTCGAGCACCGCCCCGTCCAGCGCCCCATCCGGGCCGTGCAGCATGAACTGGACCTTCCCGGTGACCTGGGAGGAGCCGAGGTCCGGCCGGGGCTTGGGGCCTCTTCTGGCCAGTACGGCACCCGACGTGTCGTTGCGGACGTCGTCGGCGTCGATCGCCGGACCAGCTTTCTGCCTTCTTCCCTGCACCGTCACCGGGTCGCCTGGGCGGGCAACGAGCACCAGCGACGTCGCCAGATGCCGCAGCACATTGATCTGCGTGCCGTCCGCGAGGACGAACCCGTTGATATCGCCCGTGGTGGTCAGGGTATAATGCGCAAGGATTCCTTGCAGCCGGACGGGGCGCGTTGCCGGGTCAGGTGCCCGCACCTTCGAGCCGGCCATCAGGGTCACGCCGAGCCCGACCACAAGGGCGATGATGATTGCCGCCGCCCGACGCCATTCGGCTGATCGCGCCCTTGTTGTTGATTGCTCCACTCCGGACCAGCTCGTGGCCTGCACCTCCGTCGAAGCTCCGCGACCCGGCATTGCCAGCCGTGGCGCGGCGTTGGACTGCTCTTAATTGAGCTTGTCGATTTCGACTACCCGGCCCATGGGTGTGGTCACCATCCGACCCTTGGCGGAGATGGACTGGCCTGGCGCAAGTTGCGCCGCAGCGCGAAGGGCCTCCTTCGGCGGCAGTCGCAGCACGGTCCCATCCTCGAGCAAAGCACCGTTCAGGTCGCCCTTGGGCCCGTGCAGTGAGAACTGCACCTTGCCGGTCACCTGCGCCGGCTCAGCCTCCGGTCGGCCCTTCGGGCTTTCATTGACCAGCACCGCTCCCGTGGCGTCGTTGCGGATCTCCGCTGCCTCGACCAAGGGCCGGTCGGGGCGTTTGCGCCACTTCACCGTGACCTTGTCGCCGGGGCGGGCGGTGAACACCAGCGCCGTCGACAGGCGCGGCGAGACATCGATCTCGGTGCCGTCGGCGAGAACGAATCCGTCCACGTCGCCTTTGGGCGTCAGCGTGTAGTGCACGAGCGTGCCTTGCGTCTGTGACATGGTGGCCGCGGCAGGTTCCGCCGCCATGGCGGCGCCGCCCGGCAGCAGGACGGCCCCCGCTACCAGCACTATGTTCGGCAATCTCAACATCCGACGGCTCCACCGCTCATGATCGACGTGTCACTGCCACCAACGGCAGGCTGCCGCGGCATGTTCCACGTATGGTCCCGCCCCCCGTTCAAGCCTGCGCTACCACCATCTCCTTGGCGGCGATCCGCCCGCGGGCCGCGAGGCGCGCCTGCCGGCGACGCTGCAGCTGCTGATCGGCCAGAGCACCCAGGAGGATCACCGTACCCATGACGGCAAAGTTCAGCGAGCTCTGGATGCCCAGGAGGTTCACCAGGTTCTGCAGCACCTGCAGCAGGATGGCCCTCACGACGATACCCAGGATCGAGCCCTCGCCGCCACGCAGCGATATGAGCAGCACCGCCTGCGAGGCAATCTTGTACAGGATCTCGGTTGGGTTGGCCGGGTCGATGGCGCTGATCGAGACGCCGGCGACGCCGTTGGTCAGCAGGTTGTCCAGAACCTGGCGCTGGGCTGCCGCGGTGGCCTCGGAGACCACGTACATATCTATATTGTAGCTCGGCAGCTCGGCCCGCGCCTTCTCGGTGCCGCGCCGGGCAATGGTCCAACAATCGGCGGCGGCGTTGGTCACCAAGCGCCAGCGTCTTCTTCTCCGCGGCCGAGCTCGGCCCAGCCACGACGGCACTGGCCAACAGCGCCGCGGCGCACACCTCTCCTTTTCTGCGGCTCACGTAACCGGCACGCGAGCGTGACTGGCCCATGCTCCGAGCTTGGCGCAGTAGTTGACGCATGCAACGCCGCTCGCTCCTGTTCACCGCGTCATTGGCGGCCCTTGCCGGGCCGGCTCGCGCGGCATCATCGCCCCTGGTCCTGGTCGAGCTGTTCACCTCGCAGGGCTGCAGTTCCTGTCCCTCGGCCGACGCCGCGTTCGCCCGGCTGGTGGATCGCCCGGACGTGCTGCCCCTGGCCTATCACGTCACCTACTGGGACCGGCTGGGCTGGCGCGACACGCTGGGCAATGCCGATTTCGATCGCCGCCAGCGTTGGTACGGCGGCATCCTGGGCAAGGGGCTGTACACCCCGCAGATGGTGATCGCCGGCGAGCTCGATCTCGTGGGCTCCGATTCGCGGCTGGAGCAGGCCATCGACCTCGTGGCCGGGCAGCGACGGCCGGCCGTGATCGAGATCGATCCCCAGAGCCGCGTTCGCCTGCCGGAGCTCGACGACGTGGGTGACGTCCGTCTCGTCGGCGTCGGCTTTGACCCGTATCACCGGGTCGCCATCGAGCGCGGCGAGAATGCCGGTACGCAGGTCGACTATGTCAACACCGCCCGGCTGGTCGTCGAGCTGGGCCCATGGCCCGAGCAGGCGATCGACCTGCCCTCGGCGCTGACCAAGTTCCCCGGCCTCGCCGTGATCGCTCAGAATCGAGCCAGCGGCCGCGTCGTGGCGCTGGGCCGGCGCGCGCAGGCATCGGCCGCGGTGACGCTGTGAGCGTCTATTCCGGGCAGTCCGCTTGCCGCTCGGGCGCCGCATCCTGAAAGGCCGGCAAGGCGGCGCAAGCTTCGTCGATCCTGCGGATGGTCGGGTAGGGCTGCAGGTCGCACGACCAGCGCCGGGCGTTGAACACCTGCGGCACGAGGCACACGTCCGCCAGCGACGGCGTGGCGCCATGGCAGAAGGTGCCGGTGTTGGGACTTTCGGCCAGCATCCGCTCCAACGCCGCGAACCCGTCCCCGATCCAGCGTGCGTACCAATGTTGCAGCTTGACCTGATCGAGGCCGTACTCGGCCAGCAGCGCGTCCTGTACCCGCTGATTGTTCAGCGGCTGGATATCGCAGGCGACCACGGCAGCGAGCGCCCGTACCCGTGCTCTGCCTTCGGCCGTCGCCGGCAACAGCGCCGGCTGCGGCCAGCGCTCCTCCAGAAACTCCAAGATGGCCGTCGACTGGACCAGACGGAGGCCGTCCACCTCCAGCGTCGGGACGAAGCCCTGCGCATTGACGGCGTGGTAATCGGGCTCGTCGACGCCGTTCAGCCGATTGACCACGCTGCGCTCATAGGCGAGGCCCTTGAGGCCCAGCGCGATCCGCACCCGGTAGGCGGCGGAACTGCTCCAGAAGTCGTGCAACCGCAGCCGGCCCGGTCCCACCGACACTCCGGACTGGAAGTTTTCCCGCTTACTCGACATAACGCCTCCCAACCCGATCCCACCCGCAACCAGCCGAGCCCGCCCATGCAACCCTTCACCAAGCTCACCGGTATCGCCGCTCCCCTGCCGATGGCCAACATCGACACGGACATGATCATCCCGGCCAAGTGGCTGAAGACGATCAAGCGCACGGGGCTGGGCGTGGCGCTGTTCGAATCGATGCGCTACCGCGAGGACAGTGCTGAGCATCCCGAGTTCATCTTGAACCGCGAGCCCTGGCGCAACGCCCAGATCCTGATCGCCGGCGAGAATTTCGGCTGCGGCAGCAGCCGGGAGCATGCGCCCTGGGCCCTGCTCGATTTCGGCATCCGCTGCGTGATCGCCCCCAGCTTCGCCGACATCTTCTACAACAACTGCTTCAAGAACGGCATCCTGCCGATCGTGCTCAGCAAGGACGAGTGCGATCTGTTGATCCACGAGGCCGAGGTCGCGGTTGACCCGACCTTCACCGTGGATCTCGAGCAGCATCTGATCCATCGCCCGATGGGCAACGAGCCGATTGCCTTCGCCCTCGACCCGAGCCATCGTCACAAGCTCCTGAATGGGCTCGACGAAATCAGCGAGACGCTGCAGCAGGCGGCGACCATCGACCGTTTCGAGCAGGGCCAGCGCGCCAGCGCGCCGTGGCTCTACCGCGCCGCCTGAGTGCCAGCCCGGCCTCGGCTGCATCATGCCGCTCGCACCGCCACTGGCGCGACTGATCGAGACCAAGCTCGCCCATACCACGGCGCAGCAGTGGGAGATGCCCATTGCCGCCGTGCGCGATGGCTTCGCGAAGCTGTGGACGCCCGACCTGACCGGCCCGCCCGTCCCGATGACTGCCGTCGAGGACCGTCTGGCCGGGACCGTGCCGGTTCGAGTCTATCATCCGCAGGCGGTGCCCGCCGCAGCCCTGCTGATGTACTTCCACGGCGGCGGTTGGGTGAAGGGCGGGCTCGCCGAGACGGACGCGTTCTGCCGTCGCCTCGCCCACACCACCGGCCGGATCACGGTCTCCGTGGATTACCGTCAGGCACCCGAGCATCCGTTTCCCGCCGCCCTCGACGACGTATGGGCGGCCACGAGCTGGGCCTATGCCCACGCCGCCGAGCTCGGCGGCTCGCCGGATGGGTTCGCCGTCTGCGGCGAGAGCGCCGGTGGCAATCTCGCGGCCGTGGTGTCGCAGCTCGCCCGCAACTCCGACTCGGTCTCGATCGACCGCCAGATCCTGCTGCAGCCGGTCACCGATCTCACCCTCTCCTGCCCGTCGATCGCCATGCCGGAAACCGAGTGCCTCGTGCCTCGGGCCGACCTCGCCTGGTACTATCGCCAATATGCCGGCACCGGCGCCGATCCGCGTGACGCGCGGCTGTCGCCGCTGTGGGCCACCGATCTGGATGGTCTGCCGCCGGCCCTGATCATCGCCGCCGAGTACGACAGCCTGCGCGACGAGGCCGAAGCCTATGCGCAGCGGCTGGAAGCTGCGGGCGTGGCGGTGCGCTACCGCTGCTACCCGGGCATGGTCCACGGCTTCCTGCAGATGGCCGGATTGGTCCCGGACTCGCAGCAGGCGATCGACGAGATCGCCGCCTTCCTGCGCCGCTGATGTATTCCAGACCACCTGCCGGCCGGCGGTCGCCGCCGATCGTCAACCTGCCGCCAGCGACCAAGATCACCGCCGGCCTGCTGATCCTGTGCTACGTGGCGAGCCTGGTGCCGGCCTTGCATTGGCCGATGCTGGTATGGCTGTCGTTCGACCCACGCGCGGCACCGGTGGCTTGGCTCGCCGGCGCGATGACCTACGGCCTGTTGCACGCCAGCCTGATGCATCTCGTGGGCAACCTGCTGGGTGTGGTGATCCTGGCGCCCCTGGTGGAGCGCCGTCATGGCGCCAAGGCCCTGGTCATGCTGCTGGTGGCGGGGTCCATCGCCGGCGCGGCCACGCATGCTGCAGTGCAATATGCAACCGGCGGCGATGCCGTTCTCGTCGGTGCCTCGGCCTCGGTAGCAGCGCTGATCGGCTGGTCGCTACGCCAGTTGCACCTCGGTCGCGGTTTTGGGCACCTCGACCAGGCGGTGCTGATCTACGGCCTGTTTTTCATCGGTTTCAACCTGGTAGGCGTGCTCGCGCTCAGCGATAGCCCAATCGCCTATGCCGCTCATGCCGGTGGCTTCATCGCCGGCTGGCTGACCGGCGGCACTAGAACTCGCCGCTGAGTTCTGCTCTTCGAGAGTAATGTTGCGTCGCAACATTTCCGTGTAGATGCTTGACGTCGATCCAATTTGCCGACGATCGATTGATGCCGGCCTTCCACAGGATTGATGTGCTGATGATACCAGCATTAATGCAGCCTGTGTCGGCAATGCAACGGCATCGACTGGGATTTGGAGCGACAACAAATCACTTCGCATTGCAGCAAAAGCCTCTTGAAAAACGACCGCGATAGTCCCTATCTATGGTGCATCGCAACAAGCTGAGGATAGACCCCATGGCCAAGGCCGCCAGTTTTCCTACCCCCGATTTCAAGTTCCCCAAGTTCGATCTCGACGCCCTGTTCGCGGTGCAGAAGGCCAATCTCGCGGCCGCCCATGAGGCGCAGACCGTTCTTCTCGGTGCCGCCGAGGCGATCGCCAAGGTGCAGTACGGCTACGTCGAGGGCGCCGTGGCCGATGCCAAGGCTGCCGTCGAGAGCAAGGAGCTGCCGAAGGTCGAGACCGTGAAGGCCGCCGGCGAGAAGGCCGCCTCGGTCGCCAAGGAGGTCGTGGACCTCGCGGTTGCCGCCCAGAAGCGCGTCGCCGAGTTGCTGACCGAGCGCGGTCAGGCCACCGTCACCGAGCTGAAGGCGGTCGCCGCCTAAGCAGTCGCAGCGGACCGCAGGCTTCGCGCGCCCGCAGTTACAGGGCGCGCGCTTGCTATTCCGTTGGTGACATCAGAACGGCCCCGAACAACCGCTCGGGGCCGTCTTGCTGTCCGGTTGTCGGCGGTTCACACATAGGCGGTGGATCCGTCCGGCCGGATCGGCAGCTTGCGTTCCCAGTGGACATAGTCGTCGGTGCGCAGCGCATTTTCGTCGATATCGATTCCCCAGCCGGAGCGATCCGGCCGGAGCTCCAGGTGCCCGTCCTTGGGCAGATAGGGGTCGACCGCCCAGCGCACCGCGTCGTGCAGCTTGTACTCGAGAATCTTGAAGTTGGGCTGCGCCGCGCAGAAGTGCAGGTTGGCGGCTGTCGCCAGTGGCCCCATCGGGTTGTGCGGTGCGACCGTCACGTAGTGTGCTTCCGCCAGCGTGGCGATGCGGCGCATCTCCGTAAGCCCGCCGACGACACAGATGTCGGGCTGGATGATGTCCGCCCCGCCGGCGGCGAGCAGGCCGAGGAACTCGAAACGCGAGTAGAGGGCCTCGCCGGTAGCCAGCGGCACCGGCATCTGCGCCTTCATCCGCGACCAGGCCGGGATGTGCTCCGGCCGGATCGGCTCCTCGAGGAACATCGGGTCGTTGGGTGCGAGGGCCTGCGCCAGCTGCAGCGCCTGGTAGGGCTCGAAGATCTTGGCGTGGGCGTCGAACGCAAACTCCCACTCAGGCGGATGCAGGGCGCGGATGGCGGCGAAATAATCGCCGGCCTCCTGGCACAGCTGACCCCAGCGGCCCGCGTGCAGGTCGCGCCGATACGGGCTGAGCTTGAACGCCGTGAAGCCGTGCGCCTCGTGCAGCCGTCGCGTCCGCTCCAGACAGTCTTGCGGGTCCGGCGCCGTGTAGACGCCGCAATAGACCCGCACGCGGTCGCGCACATGCCCGCCCAGCAGCATGTAGACCGGCAGCCCCGCGGCTTTACCGGCGATGTCCCACAAGGCGTGGTCGATGGCCGAGATCGCGGCCAGGCCAAGCGCACCGGGCGGAAAGCGGGCGTGCTGGAGCAGCTTCAGGACGATGAACTCCACCCGTCTCGAGTCGATCCCTCTGATCTGCTCGAACATGTAGGCGAGGATGGGCGGCAGCGCCTGGTCGGGGCCGTGATTGTAGGCCTCGCCCCAGCCGACGATCCCTTCATCGGTCTCGATCTTGACCAGCAGTCGCGGCCGCTCGTCGACCCGCTGCATGTAGGTCCGCAATCCCGTGATCTTCATGCTCGATCCCGATTCGAGGAAAGGGCCGTCCAGCAGCCGGAACCAAGCCGATGGCCGACGACTTGGTCAGTCGAGGTTCGACTTCGCCTCGAACATGGAGGTGCGTGCCATGCTGAAACTCGCTGCCATCGCCTATCTGCCCGTCGCTGCCGTGACCTTCGGTGTGTTGGTCATTCTGATTGCCTTGATACCTGGGGTGGTGCGTGACTTCGAGGTCGCCGCCGGCTTGTATTATGGTGCCGCCGCCTTGAGCCTGCTCATCGCGGTACCGCTCGCGGGGCTGACGGCGCGCAACATGCTGACGCGGCGCGAGAAGCGCCTTCTGGATGCCCGCGCCGGCGTCGGTCGCTAGCGAATACTCCTTTAAGGCCCCGCATGGGTCCGCTCAAATGCCGTGAGCTGCCATCCGTGGTGGCGAACAGGTAGCAGCAATACCGTGATCATTGCGCATCCTGGCCTAGCAGACGATCGACAGCGCACTATTGACCAGCATGGGAACCGAAACAGCCCCATCCGTGTTTATCTCGGCATAGCGGCCTTGGCTGCGCCAAAGGCCACAAAACAAGTCAAGGAGCACCCACAATGTTGTATTGGGCATTGGTGTTTTTGGTCGTAGCCTTGGTAGCCGGCCTTTTCGGCTTCGGTGGCATCGCCTCCGCGTCTGCGGGCATTGCGCAGATTCTGTTCTTCGTCTTCCTGGTCTTGCTGGTGATCAGCCTGATCATGCATGTGTCGCGCGGCCGGGCACCGCCCGCCGTCTGACCATGGGGTAGGGCTGGAGCCGCACCCTCTCGTGGGTCGAGAGGGTGCGGCTTCGTATGTCAGGCCTGCACGCCCTTGACGTACCAGTCCATCTTGGCGAGGTCGGCATCCGGGATGGTCAGTCCGGCGCCGACCTTTTCCGTGCCGGTCTGGTCCAGGATCGGGCCGGTAAACGGATGCAGCGTCCCGGCGATGATCTCGGCCTTGACCGTATCGGCCGCCGCCGCGACGTCGGCCGGAACCTCCGGTCCATACGGCGCCATGCTGACCATGCCCTCCTTGAGGCCGTACCAGACATTGTGCGACTGCCAGGAACCGTCCAGCACCGCCTGCGTGCGCTGGATGTAGTACGGCCCCCAATTGTCGATGATCGCCGTCAGCTGGCCCTTGGGTGCGAACGCGCTCTGGTCGGCGGCCTGGCCGAAGCCGTGCATACCGCGCTGCTCGGCCTGCTGCAGCGGTGCGGCACTGTCGGTGTGCTGCGAGATGATGTCCGCCCCCTGGTCCATCAGGGTCTTGGCGGCATCGCCTTCCTTGCCGGGATCATGCCAGGAATTGACCCAGACCACCTTGGTCTGGATGTTCGGGTTGATCTTCTGGGCCGCGAGCGTGAAGGCGTTGATCCCCATCACCACCTCGGGGATCGGGAACGAGCCGATATAGCCGACGACGCCCGACTTGCTCATCATCCCGGCCATGGTGCCGATCACGGCCCGGCCCTCGTAGAAGCGCGCATTGTAGACCGCGACGTTCGGCGCCACCTGGTAGCCGGTGGCGTGCTCGAACTTCACGTTCGGGAACTGCTTGGCCACCTTCAGCGTCGGGTTCATGAAGCCGAACGAGGTCGTGAAGATCAGCCCGTGCCCGGTCGAGGCCAGCTGACGGATCACGCGCTCGGCGTCCGGGCCCTCGGCCACGCTCTCGACCGCGGTCGTGGTGACCTTGCCCGGGAACGCCGCCTCGACCTCCTTGCGCGCCACGTCGTGGCGGTAGGTCCAGCCATTGTCGCTGGCAGGGCCGACATAGATGAAGCCTACCTTGAGCGGGTCGTCGGCGTAGGCCGGCCGGACACCGGCCGCGAGGCCCAGCCCGGTCGCGGCGGTGCCGAGCACGAAGCCCCGGCGCCGGATCAACAAGGACATGTCGTTGGTCTCCCTCTTGGTGAGCTTGTCTATCACGTCGCCGGCCGGAACGGCTTGCCGAGGCAGGCCGGCGCGTCCAGTCGACCCCGCACCGACCCTGCGGAAATGACGGTCAGCACGATGATGGTGGCGAGGTAGGGCAGCATCGACATCACCTGCGCCGGGACGCCGATACCGCCCATGCCCTGGACGTAGAGCTGCAGGATGGTGACGCCACCGAAAAGGTAGGCACCCGCCAGCAGGCGCAGCGGGCGCCAGGAGGCGAACACGACCAGCGCCAGCGCTATCCAGCCGCGGCCCGCCGTCATGTTCTCGACCCACATCGGCGTATAGGCGAGCGACAGGAACGCACCGCCCAGGCCTGCGCACAGACCGCCAAATAGGACCGCATAGTAGCGGATGCGGATGACGTCGTAGCCGATCGAATGCGCGGAGACGTCGGAGCCGCCGCAGGCACGCAGGATCATGCCGCCGCGGGTGCGTTTGAGGAACCAGGCGACACCGACGGTCAGCGCGACGGACAGGTAGACCAGCGCATCCTGATGGAAGAGCACCGGCCCGAGGACGGGGATGGAGGACAGGCCCGGGATGGCGAGCTTGGGCAGCGGTGCGATCGGCGAGCCGACGAAGCCGGCGCCGAGCAGGGCACTGAGGCCGAGGCCGAACAGGGTCAGCGCCAGGCCGGTGGCCACCTGGTTGCTGACCAGGGTCAGCGTGAGCACGCCGAAGACGAAGGCCATGGCCATGCCGGCCAGGGCCGCGGCGAGGATGCCCAGCGTGTAGCTGCCGCTGGCGAAGGTCACGGCGAAAGCGGTGACCGCTCCCGCCAGCATCATGCCCTCGACGCCCAGGTTGAGCACACCCGAGCGCTCGGTCACCAGCTCGCCGATGCCGGCCAGCAGCAGCGGCGTGGCCGCGCTGATGATGGTGAGCAGGATCGGGACGACGGCTTCCAGGGTCATGCGGCGGCGACCTCCCGGCGCGGCTGAACAAAGGTGATGCGGTAGCGGACGAGGAAGTCCGAGGCGAGCAGGAAGAACAGGAGCAGGCCCTGGAAGAGACCGGTGACACCCTGCGGCACGCCGACCTCGACCTGCGCGTTCTCGCCGCCGATGTAGGACAGGGCCACGAGCAGGCCGGCCGGGATGATCCCCAGCGGGTGCAGGCGGCCAAGGAAGGCCACGATGATGGCGGTGAAGCCGTAGCCCGGCGAGAGCACCGGGATGATCTGGCCGATCGGGCCGGACACCTCGATCGTGCCGGCAAGGCCGGCGAGGCCGCCGCTGAGCAGCAGGCAGAGCCAGATGATCTTCTTGCGGCTGAAGCCGGCGAAGCGGGCGGCGGCCGGAGCCTGGCCCACCACCTTGATCTCGAAGCCGATGATGGCCCGGGCCATCACCACCCACGCACCCACGGCCACGGCCAGGGCGATCAGCGCCCCGATATGCAGCCTCGTACCCTCGAGGATGATCGGCACGATCGCGGCATCCGTGAACATGCGCGATTGCGGGAAGCCGTAGCCTTCCGGGTCCTTCCACGGGCCGTAGACCATGATGCTGAGCAGCAACGTCGCCACGTAGGTCAGCATCAGGCTGGTCAGGATCTCGCTGACGTCGAACTTGGCCTTGAGGAATGCCGGGATCGCCGCATAGGCGAGGCCGCCCAGGAAGCCCGCCGCCAGCATGGTCGGCAGGATCCAGAAGCCAGCCTGGCCCCAAGTCGCCAGCGCCACGCCGCCACCCGCCAGGGCGCCCAGCGTCAGCTGGCCCTCCGCACCGATGTTCCACACATTGGCGCGAAAGCCGATGGCGAGGCCGACCGCGATCATGATCAGCGGTGCTGCCTTCACGCCGAGCTCGGACAGGCCATAGAAGGTCAGCAGCGGCGAGACGAAGAAGCTCATCAGCGCCTTGAACGGCGGGTAGCCCATGAAGACGAACAGGATGAAGCCGGTGAGCACCGTCAGCAGCACCGCCAGCGGCGGCGTCAGGTAGAGCATCTGCCAGGAGATGGTCCGCCGCGGCTCGATCTTAAGCGACATGGGCCAGCCCCTCCGCATGCGTGTCGGCGGCGGTCATGCCGTGGGCACCGCCCATCAGCAGGCCGATCTCCTCGACCGAGGCGCTGGCCGTGGCCATCGGCTCCGACAGCACGCCGACATTGATGACGGCCAGACGGTCGGTGAGCATCAACAGCTCGTCCAGGTCCTGGGAGACCACCAGCACGGCGGCCCCGTTGGCCGCCAGCGTGATCAGCGCCTGATGGATCGCGGAAGCCGCACCGGCATCCACGCCCCAGGTGGGCTGCGAGACCACCAGCACGCCCGGGTCCTGCAGGACCTCCCTGCCCACCACGAATTTCTGCAGGTTGCCGCCCGACAGGCTGCGCGCCAGCGTGTCGACGCCGGGCGTGCGCACGTCGAACTCCTTGATGACCCGCGAGGCATAGGCGCGCGCCTTGGCGGCGCGAATGAAGCCCCCGGCCAGGAAGCCCATGCGCCGGTAGCCGCTGAGCACCGCATTGTCGGCGAGGCTCATCTCCGGCACCGCGGCATGGCCGTTGCGCTCCTCGGGCACGCAGCACATGCCGAGTGCCCGCCGCTGCGCCGCCCCGAGCCCGGCCACCGGCTTGCCGTCGATGCGGATCGCGGTTGCGGGCTCCGACGTGCGCTCGCCGCTGAGCGCCAGCATCAGCTCGTTCTGGCCGTTGCCGGCGACGCCGGCGATGCCCACGATCTCGCCGGCCCGAACCTCGAAGCCGACGCGCTTGAGGTCGACCCCGTGCGCCTCCTCCGAGGCCAGGTCGAGATGCTCGACGGCCAGCCGGACCTGGCCCAGCGTCTGTCCGGCGCGGCGCGTCGGCGTGCGCAGCTCGGCCCCGATCATCAGCTGCGCCATGCCGCGCGCAGTCTCGACCTTGGGATCGCACGTGCCCACGACCTTGCCACCGCGCAGGATGGTGGCCCCGTCGCAGAGCGCTTTGATCTCGTGCAGCTTGTGGCTGATGTAGAGGATCGACACACCTTCGGCCGCGAGCTTGCGCAGGGTCTCGAACAGCTTGTCGACCTCCTGCGGCGTCAGCACCGAGGTCGGCTCGTCCATGATCAGGAGGCGCGGGCTCTGCAGCAGGCAGCGCACGATCTCGATCCGCTGCCGCTCGCCGACCGAGAGCGTGTGCACCTCGCGCTCGGGCTCGAGCGGCAGGCCGTAGGCGTGGCTGACCTCGCGCACCCGGGTCGCCAGCGCCTTCATGTCGGTGACACCGTCGACACCAAGCGCCACGTTCTCCAGCACCGTCATCGCCTCGAACAGCGAGAAGTGCTGGAACACCATGCCGACGCCCAGCGCCCGGGCGGCGTGCGGGTCGGCCACCTGGACCGGCTTGCCGTCCCAGAGGATCTCGCCCTCGTCGGCGTGCAGCACGCCATAGATGATCTTCACCAGCGTGCTCTTGCCGGCGCCGTTCTCTCCCAGCAGCGCATGGACCTCGCCGGGGGCGACGCTGAAGCTGACGTCCGAGTTGGCGACCACGCCCGGGAACCGCTTGGTGATCCCCCGCAGCTCGAGGCGCGGCGGTACCGCCATGGAAGTGGACTCGCTCATGCTGCCCTTTCTGTCGCGGCTCTGTCGGCCGACTTGGGTTGAACGCCCGCTGAACCCTGCGAGCCTGCCAGTGCGATCAGCACCTCGGCGGTGGCCAGCGCCGCGATCACGGCCGGCCGCTTGTCGCGCAGCCGATCGCCGCCGATCGGGCACGCCATCGCCTCGACCCGTGCGGCCGGAAGGCCCAGCTCGGCGAAGCCGCGCTCGAACTTGACCCGTTTGGTCCGCGACCCGATCAGGCCGAGATAGGCGAAGTCGCCGCGCTGGAGCACGGCACTGCACAGCGTGAAGTCGAGGCTGTGGCTGTGGGTGAGCACGAAGCAGGCGCTGCCGGCAGGTGCCGCCTCGACCTGGGCCAGCAAGCGGTCCGTGACCACCACCTCGACGCCGGCCACGGGTGGCTCCGGAAACTCGTGAGCGCGGCCGTCGATCCAGGTCACGCGCAGCGGCAGCGGTGCCAGGGCCGCGGCCAGGGCACGCCCGACATGACCGGCGCCGAAC
>JBATRI010000239.1:0-5444 GCA_049292515.1 Geminicoccaceae bacterium | reverse complement strand
ATGCACAGCAGGGCCAGCAGCGCCGCGGCGAGGCTCGGCAGCCCCAGCCACCCGGCCGCGGCGAAGCCCAGGCCGCCCAGGAGGCCGACGGCGGCGCCCATGATCGGGAAGGCATAGACCGCAGCTGCCAGATCACGCATGCTGACCTGGCCGTCGACCCGTACCGGGAACCGGGTCAGGAAGAGCGCTGCAACCTTGAAATCTTGTAGCACAGCCGTTTCCCCGCATGCCCGCCCGGTGCGCATGCACGCTCGGGTCGCCTCGACAGGGGCGCCCGCGCTTGGCAAGAACGCGGGCGACTATAGGCACTTGCCCGAGGCACGCCAGCGGTGAGCATTCTGACCCCGATCTCCAATTTCGACGACTTGCGCGCCCTGATGCGCCAGCTGCCGCGCCCCGACGAGGCTGCCGCGGTGGCCTGTCGCGCCCATGATGCCGAGCTGACCAAGCCGCCCGGTGCGTTGGGCCGCCTCGAGGACCTGGCCACATGGCTATCGGCCTGGCAGGGGCGGCATCCGCCCCGGCTGACCCGGGTGCTGATCCTGGTCTTCGTCGGCTGGCATGAGATCGCGAGACACAAGGTGTCCGCCTTCCCGGCCGAGGTGACCGACCAGATGGTCGCCAATTTCGCGGCCGGCGGTGCCGCGATCAACCAGCTCGCCCGCTTGGCCGGCGCCGAGCTGCGGGTGATCCCGGTGGGGCAGGGGCACCCGGCGCACGACTTCACCAAGCGCCCGGCGATGAGCGAGCAGGGCTGCGTGCGGGCGATCAATGTCGGCCTGGAAGCGATCCCCGACGGGGTCGATCTGCTGGCCATCGGCGAGATGGGCATCGCCAACACGACGGCGGCGGCGGCCATCGCCGCGGCGCTGGCGCATGAGCCGGCTACCGCTTGGGCCGGCCCCGGCACCGGTCTGGACGCGGGCGGCGTCTCGCACAAGGCCACTGTGATCGACGGCGCGCTCGAGCGGCACAGGTCCGCGATGACCGAACCCCTGGAGATGCTGCGCCACGTCGGTGGCCGCGAGCTCGCGGCGATGCTGGGCGCCATCCTGGCGGCCCGCCTGCGCAGCGTGCCCGTGCTGCTCGACGGCTTCACCAGCACCGTGCCGGCGGCCGTGCTGCAGGCGATGGATCCGGACGCCGTAGCGCATTGCCAGGTTGGCCATTGCTCGGCCGAGCCGGGCCATCGGCGCCTGCTGGAGCGCATGGGAATGCCGCCGCTGCTCACGCTGGGAATGCGGCTGGGCGAGGCCTCCGGCGCCGCGGTGGCGATCCAGCTCGTCCGTGCCGCGCTGGCCTGCCATAACGGCATGGCGACGTTCACGAGTGCCCAGGTCAGCCAGAAGAGCTGATCGCGCCGCGTCGCATGATTGCCGCGAGGCGCTGTTGCCTTACTTGGGCTGCGTCTCCGGCGGTGGCGGAATCACCGGCGTGACGGCCGCACCATTGTCCGGTGGCGGCTTCACCAGCCCGGGATCGATGCCGGCAGGTGGCTCGATCACCGGGTCGGCCGGTGGCTCCATCTTCTCGGGGGGCGCCCCTGGGGTGCCGGCCGGCGGTGGATTGGCGGGGACTTCCGCCTGTGCCAGGGCTTCGCCCGCCACCATCGTGCCGGCCACGGCTCCGGCCAGTGCCAGTCGGCGCAGGGCCGCCCAGTCGGGATGATCGGCGCGCATGCAGGGCCTCCTTTCCAAATGGGTTCAGGAGGACCAACCGGCGCGGCGAGCCCGACGTTCCGTCAGGCCTGCTCAGACGCCCAGGACGATCTTGCGCATCTCCAGCGTGCGGCCGTCGAATACCTCGGCGTAAGGCTGCGCCTTCGACAGGAAGCTCTGGAAGCTGTCGACCACACGTTTGGTCATCGGGTCGGCGGCTGCCATCTCGGCCGAGGTCGCCTGCCAGGCCTCGCCCATGGCCTTGACGATGGGCTCGCTGAAGGCGCGGACCTGAACGCCGTGCTCCTCGATCAGTGGGCCGTACGCGTCGATGTTGTGGTAGACGAAATCGGCATAGGTCTCGCTGGCCGCCGCCGAGGCCGCGGCCTCGATGATCGCCTGCAGGTCCGGTGTCAGCTCTTCCCACGCGGCCTTGTTGACGATCACCTCGAGCCCGGGGCCAGGCTCGTGGAAGGCCGGGACGTAATAGTACTTCGCCACCTTGTAGAGGCCGAAGGCACGATCGTTCCAGGGGCCGATCCACTCGGCGGCATCGATCGCCCCAGAGGTCAGTGACTGCATGATCTCCCCGGGCGGCATGGCCACCGGGACGGCGCCCAGACGGCGCATGACCTCGCCGCCCAGCCCGGCGATGCGGAACTTCAGCCCGTGCAGATCCTCGACGGTGTTGATCTCCTTACGGAACCAGCCACCGGCCTGCACGCCGCTCGAACCCGCGTAGAAGCCGACCACCCCGAAACCGTCATAGATCTCGCGCCAGAGCTTGCCGCCGTCGCCGTAGTAGATCCAGGCCGCGAGCTCCGGCGCGGTCAGGCCGAACGGCACGCCGGTGAACCAGTGCAGCGCCGGCGCCTTGCCCGCCCAGTAATAGGGCGTACCGTGCGCGATCTGCACGGCACCGCTCTGGACGGCGTCGAAGCCGCCGAAGGCCGGCACCAGCTCGCCCGCCGCGAACAGCTTGATCTCCAGCCGGCCTCCCGACATGGCGCCGACGCGCTGCGCGAACTTCTCGGCGGCGACACCCACGCCCGGCGTCAGCCGCGGCCATGGCATCACCATGTTCCAGCGTGTCTGCCCCTGCGCGATTGCCGGCGCCGCGATCGCCCCCGTGGCGGCCGTGCCGGCCGCCAGCAATGCCCTTCTTTTCATCCGTCCCCCCGGGATTGAGCTCACGCGGACCGTGGTACCGGCGGCGGGCCGGCGGCGCGGTCGATCAGGTGCAGGAACGAGCCCACGACTTGCCCGCTGCGGCAGCCCTGCTCGCCCAGATCCTGGCCACGGGCACAGCGGGCACGGAACAGTGGCGAGCCGCTCCGCTCGACCTCGCGGGCGTAGTGGAACTCGTGGCCGCGAAAGTTGGCACCCAGGCGGCCGAGCTGGCACGGGCTCAACAGCTCGATCTGGCGGTAGCCCAGATGCAGCTTGGGCTCGGCGAAGCTCGTGACGACGGGCAGGAGACCGGCCATCGGGTAGCTGGTCTTGCCGCGGTCGATCAGGGCGCGCCCCAGGACCATGTAGCCGCCGCATTCGCCGTAGATGAACGCACCCCGCGCCGCGGCGGCGCGAAGGCCGGTCATGAAGGTCGAGTTTCCGGCCAGGGCGCCCGCGTGCAACTCCGGGTAGCCACCCGGCAGAAAGACCGAGTCGGCCGCGCTGTCGGGCGCCTCGTCGGCCAGCGGCGAGAACGGCATCACCTCGACTCCCTGCCGCCGCCATCCTTCGAGGACGGCCGCGTAGGCGAACGCGAAGGCGCGATCATGAGCGACCGCGGTGCGCTGGCCGAACGGCGGCAATGGTCGCGTGTCGGGGCCGAGCAGGGAAACGCTGGGCGGACGGGCCAGGTGCTGGATCCGGTCCAGATCGAGCCGGGCCTCGGCGAGATCGGCCGCGGCGCGGATGAATCCGGCAAGGTCGGGGTGCTCGACGGCCTGGACCAGACCCAGATGGCGGCTGGGCAGGGACAGGGCTGCGTCGCGCGGGAAGCTGCCGAGCACGGGTGTCGAGACATGCTCGAAGCAGGCACGGCTGAGCAGCTCAAGGTGCGTCTGGCTGGCGATCCGGTTCAGGATCACGCCCAGCACCTCGACGTCCTCGCGATGGCGGCGAAACCCGTCGATGATGGCGGCGACAGAGGCTCCCATCCCGGAGACGTCGATCACGAGGAACACCGGCAGGCCGAACAGGGCCGAGATGTCGGCGGTCGAGCCGGTGCCGTCGGCGGCCCCGTCGAACAGGCCCATGACACCTTCGCCGACCAGGATGTCGCAGCCGCGGCCGCTGTCCTCGAGCAGCCCGGCCAGGGTCTCGAAACGCATGCCCCAGGGGTCGATGTTGTAGGACGGCCGCCCGGTGACCGCGGCGTGGAAGGCCGGGTCGATATAGTCCGGGCCGACCTTGAACGAGCCCACCTTGAGCCCGCGCCGATGCAGGGCCGCCATGATGCCCAGCGTCACGGTGGTCTTGCCGACCCCGGATGACGGTGCAGCGATGATGATCCCAGGGGCGCTCATCTGGCTGTTCGAGCCTCGGCTTGCTGGTAGTGTTGGTTCATGAATTCGGGGTACCACGCCCACCACGCTCTAGGCATCCCAAAGCACCTGGGCAATCGGGAATGACGATGGATGCGGAGACGCGGCCGCTGCGGCGCGGCTGGACCACGGGCGCCTGTGCCACGGCGGCGGTCAAAGCCGCCTACGGGGCGCTGCTGGGGCAGGGATTCGCGGACCCGGTCAGCATTCGCCTGCCGCGCGGTGGTGCGGCCACGTTCGCGCTGGCGGAGCGCAGGCTCGACGGCGATGCCGCGGTCGCGGCCATCGTCAAGGATGCTGGCGACGACCCGGACGTCACGCATGGCTGCCTTGTCCGCGCGACCGTCCGCCGCGCCCCACCGGGCACCGGAATCACCTTTCACGCCGGTGAGGGCGTCGGCACAGTCACCCGGGCGGGCTTGCAGGTGCCGCCGGGCGAGCCGGCCATCAACCCCGTGCCGCGGCAGATGATGCGCGAGGCCGTGGCCGAGATCGCCGCCGCCTGCGGCCAGGGCGGGGACGTCGCCATCACCATCGCCATTCCCGGCGGCGAGGCGTTGGCTGCCAAGACCCTGAACGGCCGGCTGGGCATCCTGGGCGGGCTCTCAATCCTGGGCACCACCGGTGTGGTCGTCCCCTACAGCTGTGCCGCCTGGGTGCACTCGATCCATCGCGGCATCGATGTCGCCCGTGCGGCCGGCCTGACCCATGTCGCCGCCGCCACCGGCTCCACCTCCGAGCGGGCGGTCCGGGAGCTGTACGGCCTTGACGAGATGGCATTGATCGACATGGGCGACTTTGCCGGTGGCACGCTGAAATACTTGCGCCGGCACCCGGTGCCGCGCCTGTCGCTGGCCGGCGGCTTCGCCAAGCTGGCGAAGCTGGGGCAGGGCCATATGGACCTGCACTCGGCGCGCTCGCGGCTGGACCAGCCCGAGCTCGCCCGCGTGGCGGCGGACCATGGCGCACCGGCGGCACTGGCCGAAGCGTTCGCCGGCGCCAACACGGCGAGTCTCATGCTCAGCCTCGCCGAGGCGGCGGCGTTTCCGCTGGGGGATCTGGTCGCGGCCCGGGCGCGGGCGGTCGGTCGTGACGTGACCGGCCCCGATGTCGCCGTGGAGGTCCTCGTCGTCGATCGCCAGGGCCGCGTCGCCGGCCGGGCACCCGGCTGGTGAGCCGCGTCCTGATCCTGGGCGGGACGAGCGAGGCGGCATCGCTTGCCCGAGCGGTGGCGGCC
>JBATRI010000238.1:0-26761 GCA_049292515.1 Geminicoccaceae bacterium | reverse complement strand
CCAAACCACCAAGATCGTGTGGTCGACGACGCGGTAGCGGTCGAGGTCGCGGATGTAGAACCCCAGGCAGGCGTGCAGCCGCTCCGGCTCGTCGTTGCGCAAGCGCCGCACGGTATCTGGATCGTGCCGGTGGTACCGGCGCCAAACTTGATCGGCTCGCCGTCCAGCGGCGCGAACAGACAGAGGTCGTCCGGGCCGCCGAAATCCAGGAACGACGGTGCCTCCGCCCAGGCAGACGCCAGATCCGCGGGTGGCTCGAGGTAGAACACGATGGCCCGCTTCGGCTGCAGCAGTGGCGCCAGCTCCAGCAGCAGATTGCCGGTCCACACGCCGGTCGCGACAATGACGGCATCCTGGTGACGTTGTGTGAGTAGGCAAGGAAAGCCCAAGCATCGGCCATGGCTGCGGCACAGCAACTGGTCGACCGAAGATCACGAAGTCGGCGCTGGCGCTCGAGTAGCCTACGCGGCGGGATCTGGTCGGTCCGCCGCCGGCTCGGGGTCGTCCTCGTTCCGGCGCGGTCGCAGCTCGGGGGCGCGGTCCCGCGCCATCTTACCCTCGGGGTCACGGGACGCCTGGACATAGAGACGGGCCTGGCCGTCACTCAGTCCGAGACTTCGCAGCGCGTAGTTGGTCATGGTGAGCGCGAGCTCGCGTTCGGCCCACACGGCGAGGCCAACACCGTGCCTACCCAGATGTACCAGATCCATATCGCCGTGGGTCCGCACGACCGTATCGATCGTCGGGTTGAGCTCGCGGGCGATCTCGAAAGCACGGCGAGCCAGATAGCCGTCCGGTGTTGCCGCCACCAGGAGTCGGGCCCGGCCAATCCCCGCCGCCGCCAGGATACCGGCGGCGGAAGCGTCGCCGTAGACCACCCGAAGCCCGCGCGTGCGCAGCCCCTCGACGAGCCGCCGGTCACGCTCGACCACCACGTAGGGCAGCTCGAAAGCGTCGAATGCGCTGCCGATCGCACTGCCCACGCGGCCGAAGCCGACGACCACCGCGTGATCGTGCACGCCGTTCGAGTCCCCTTCAGCGGGCATCGCGACAGTCTGGCTGCCTTCGGGCCGCTCGATCCAGGTGCGCAGCCGGGGCCTCTTGCGGAGACAGGATGCAAGCGAGTCCAAGATCGCGAACACGAGCGGGTTGCAGGTGATCGAGAGCAGGGCGCCGGCCAGGATCAAGTCCTGCCCTTCTTCCGGCAGGAGACCGAGCGTGAGCCCGAGGCCGGCCAGGATGAACGAGAATTCGCCGATCTGCGCCAGGCTGGCCGATACGGTCAGGGCGGTCCGAACGGGATAGCCAAAGGCCAGCACGATCGCAAAGGCAGCGAGCGACTTGCCGAGCACAATGGCGAGCAGCACGGCGAGCACGGCCAGAGGCTCGCGCACCAGAATGGTCGGGTCGAACAGCATGCCGACCGAGACGAAAAACAGGACCGCGAAGGCGTCCTGCAGCGGCAAGCTGTCGGCGGCGGCCTGATGGCTGAGGTCGCTCTCGCTCAGCACCACCCCGGCAAAAAAGGCACCGAGCGCAAAGGAGACGCCGAACAGGACCGCCGATCCGTAGGCGATGCCCAGCGCCGTCGCCAGAACCGCAAGGGTGAACAGCTCGCGCGAACCCGTATAGGCGACCCGCCCCAGCAGCCAGGGCACCACCCGCGTGCCGACAACGAGAATGAGCACGACAAACACGACCACCTTGCCGAGGGTGAGTGCGAGCGTCAGCCCAAGCCCCCCACCGGCGTGCGAAGCCAGCCCGCGCGCATCGCCGCCGAGTGGCTCGGCCATTGCCGGCAACAGAACGAGGGCCAGCACCATGACCAGGTCTTCGACAATCAACCAGCCGACGGCGATCCGACCGTCGGCACTGTCGAGTTCGCCGCGTTCCCCCAGCGCCCGCAAGAGCACCACCGTACTCGCGACCGAAAGCGCCAGACCGAAGACGAGACCGCCACCGAGGCCCCAACCCCAGAGGTGCGCCATCCATCCCCCGATGGCGGAAGCGGCCACGATCTGGACTATCGCTCCTGGGATTGCGATCCGGCGCACGGCCATGAGGTCGCCGATCGAGAAGTGCAGACCGACGCCGAACATCAGCAGGATCACGCCGATCTCGGCCAGTTGCTGCGCCATGCCGGCGTCGGCGACAAAGCCTGGCGTGAAAGGGCCGACGGCAATACCGGCAAGCAGGTAGCCTACCAGTGGTGGCAGCCGCAGGCGGTTGGCGAGAAATCCGAGCCCGAACGCAAGCACCAGGCCCACGGCAATGGTGGCTATGAGCGTGGTCTCGTGATGCACCGGCTGGCCTCCTCGCGAGTCGGGCGGATATCCTCCGAATATATGAGCGCGGATGTATATTCAACCTTTTCGGTCGATATTGACCTTCCTGCGTCAGAACTCCATGTTGCGGGACATGGCGTTGACCCCGCATCAATGCCGGGCAGCCCGCGCGCTGCTCGACTGGACGCAGGAAGAGCTGGCCGAGGAGGCCGGGGTGAGCCGTAGTACCGTGCGTGGATTTGAGCGCGGGCAGCACGAACTGCATCGCGGGAGCGCGGTCGTCATCCGCGGTGCGCTCGAGGCAGCCGGGGTGATGCTGATCGACGCCGATGGTGAAGCTGGGGCCGGTGTCCGGCTACGGCGAGATCGTACCCTTCCCCGCCCGAAGCTCGAGTAGCTGGAGAACGATGAGACGGCATGGTTCCGTTGCGCGGAGCAGCGGCTCGAGTACGGCCGTCAGCTCCAAGCTTCGCGCGCGTCGTCGGGCCGATCTCCGGGCCTTCCCGCGACGAACTTGCCGGCTCGGGCCGGGTCGCCGGGCTCGCCCCTATCGACGGCAGGCAGCTCGTCCGGGCTTCGCAGGGTGGGTGCCGCTCGCACCAAGGGGCCGACACGCAACGGCGCACCCTCGCCCGGCGGAACGCCCAACCCGTGCATCAGATGGTGACACGGTCGGTTGCCACCTCAGCGCAAGCCAAGCAGGCTCCGCCGAACAACAACTGAAGGCCGGACATGCACCACGATGTTCCATTGATCTCCACGGCGGCCATGGGATTCGTCCTGGCCTACGTCTTCGGCTTTGCGGCGCATCGCCTTCGCCTGCCACCCCTTGTCGGCTACCTGGTTGCGGGCGTCGCCATCGGCCCGTTCTCCCCCGGCTTCGTCGCGGATTCGGCGCTGGCGGGGCAGCTCGCCGAGATGGGCGTCATCTTGCTCATGTTCGGCGTCGGCTTGCATTTTTCGGCGGCGGATCTGCTGGCTGTGCGGTGGGTCGCGATACCTGGTGCCATAGGCCAGATTGCCATTGCCACGGCCATGGGCATTGGAGTCGCCATGGCCTGGGGGTGGAATGCCGGTGCCGGGCTCGTCTTCGGCCTCAGCCTGTCGGTCGCGAGCACGGTCGTCCTGCTGCGGGCACTCGAGGATCGCAGCCTCGTGGCAACGTCGCGGGGCCGCATCGCCGTCGGCTGGCTGATTGTCGAGGATCTGGTGATGGTGCTCACCCTGGTCCTGCTCCCGGTCTTTGCCGGGGCTCTGGGAGGCCCGATCAGTTCACATGCCGGCGAAGCGGACGGCGGCGGCACCGCCATCGTCGTCACCGTCGGCATCACGCTGCTCAAGGTAGTGGCGTTCATCCTCCTGGCGGTGCTGCTCGGTCCCAGATTGGTGCCGTGGTTCCTCAAGCAGGCTGCGCGTACGGGGTCACGCGAGCTGTTCACGCTGTCGGTGCTGGCGCTGGCGTTGGGCATTGCCTATGGCTCAGCCGAGGTGTTCGGCGTCTCGTTCGCGCTCGGCGCATTTTTCGCGGGCGTCGTTCTAAACGAGTCTGACTTCAGCCATCGGGCCGCTGCCGATTCACTGCCGCTACAGGACGCTTTCGCCATCCTGTTCTTCGTCTCGGTCGGCATGCTGTTCGACCCGGCCATCCTCATCCGGGAGCCGCTGGCGGTCGCGGCGGTGCTGGCCGTGATCATGGTGGGCAAGTCACTGGCGGCGTTGGGCGTCGTCCTGCTCCTCGGCTACCCCGCCGGGACGGCGCTGACGGTGGCGGCGAGCCTCGCCCAGATCGGGGAGTTCTCGTTCATTCTTGCCGGGCTCGGCGTCGCCACCGGCTTGATGCCGGCTGAAGGTCGCGATCTCATTCTTGCCGGAGCACTGCTGTCGATCACGCTCAATCCTTTGATCTTCGCCGTTGCCGAGCGTCTGGCGGCAGCCGGGCGATCCACCCCTCGCACCGCCTGGTGGTTCACCTCTTATGGCCAGAACAAGCTGGCAGCGCTGCAAAGCGCGCTGGCGGAGCTGCGCCGGCGCACCGAGGCGCGCCAAGCTGAACGTGGTCTCCAGATCCGTCAGCTGGTCGAGCGTTTTCCCATCTTCGCGGATCTGGACCATCAGGGCTGGGAGGATCTCCTGCTGCTCTTCCGTCCGCGCTCCGCGGTGCCGGGCGAACGGGTCGTCCGCATTGGCGACCGGGCTGAGGCCGCCTTCTTCATCACCGCGGGAGCCGTGGTCGTCGCGGTGGGGGACCCTCAGATCAAGCTTGGCCCCGGCGACTTCTTTGGCGAGATGGCGTTGCTCAGCGGCCAACGACGCTCGGCCGACGTCACGGCTATCGACTATTGCCGCTTTCTCGTATTGGAGCAGCGCGACTTTCGGTCATTCGTGTCCCGCTACCCGCAGCTTCGGCAGAAGTTGCTGGAGATGGCCCAACGCCGTACCGAAATGAATCGGTCGATGGAAGTCACCGATACATCGCAGGCGGGCCGCTCAGATCAGGGGTCATAGGTGACATGACGTTTCGCCGCGTTGGCTGACTGCTGGCGAATATCGTGATCGAGTTCACCCTGCCGGTCATGAAGGCGGTACTTACCCGCCGACTCCTGCGCTGCCAGCATTGCCGGCAGCGCTTCACCGATTACTTCCGACTGTGAACGGAGCAAGGTAATGCCCCTTCATCATCATTGAAACTCAGTCGCCCAGGACGGTACCAGGCGCGACGGCGTTGTCATAATATCGAATGGCGCCGTCGTGGTACGGCAGGAATGTGTTGTGAACGAAGTTCTTCGGCACGGTCGATGCCGCAGCAGGATGAACTGCCATCATCTCTTCATGGTTGTCGAAAACGGCCTTCACGATCTCATAGACCAGGCTGGACGGCAGATCCCGCTGCACTACCGCGAAGTTATAGAGCCCAACCGTCTCATAACCGTACATCAGTGACGGATAGGTACCGGCCGGAATCATCGACGCGTTCAGCTCGGGTATGGCCAGACGCAGCGTGAGGATCTGGTCGGGTGTCAGCGGGACGTAGCGTACCTTGTTCTGGGCCTCGAGCTCCGCCACCGCCGGGAACGGCACGCCCGCCGCTACCGCGAGCCCGTCGAGCACACCCTGCTGCATCTGCGTCGTAAGGTCGGCCCACGAGCCATGGCTCAGCGATGCCTCGAGCTTGAGCGTGGCCAGGAGAGCCGGCGTGTAGGTGGCCGAGGTCCCGCCTTGCGGGCCCACACCGAGGCGCTTCCCAGCCAGGTCGGCGAGCGACTGAATCCCGGACGCCTGGAGGACGATGAAATGGAACGGCGTGTCGTACATCGGGAAGATCGCACGCATGGCACGATACTGCTTGCCGCCCGTCCAGTCCCCCGTCCCGTTCCATCCCTGCTGGGCCACGCCCATGGTCACGAAACCGACCTGGGCCTGGCCGGCCTCGATCAGCTCGACGTTCTCGGCCGGCCCTTCGGTTGGCCGCATCGCGACGCGGATTCCGAGAGCCCGGGTGAGAATCTTGGCCAACCCTTCGCCATAGGCATAGTAGGTGCCGCCGGGCGATGCCGTGGCAATGGTGATTGCCTCCGGCCAGTCCGGCTCCGCCGAGCGCGCCGGCACCCACCAGACGAGTGACGCGAGCAGGAGCGCGCTGATGGCGATTGCACGGGTTCTCACGTTGACCTCCCATGGGCTGAACCGAGCTTCCCTCCGAGGGGCTCGGCCTACATACGCGATGCTGCACTTCAGCCCAGCCGCAGTCAATCTGTGCGCATGCTGACGGTAGATCTCCGGTTCCAGAAGCGTTCGGATCCAAATTCCCCCGCCGTAGTGATCCAGATAGCGTCACGACATGAAAGTGACCGGATTGGCCGCCGTACCTGCAGTCAGAGCAGGCAGGTTGATAGACGGACAACGAAGCGGCCAGATCATCTTGATACGCGCACTCGGACCAGACACTGGGAGCACTTTCTTCGATGGTACTTTGAGCAGCTGGTAGCCGTCGAGTAGCCGGGCCATTCGGCTGCGCCCTCACCGATCTGTGCCGGCGGCTCCTCCCGGAAGGCGCGTCGGCGGCAAGGCAGCACCGACGCTGCCGCTTGATGGGGCACGGCACCTGCCTGTCCCCACACGTGTTATGGTTGCCATGCATGCCGAGTTGTCGCCATCGTCGGGCGGGCAAGCCTGGCACGTCGCCGGTACCGCTGGCTCAGGGGAGGACGGACGATGGGCATTGCTTGGCCGGGCGATGGGTCGGTGGAAATGGGCCTCGAGCTGCCCACAGCACCGTGCGAGAGCGAAGCCGACAAGGCCCATCCCGTCGATCCACCCTCGCCCCAGCGCCAGTGAGCATGACCATCATCCCCGGCCGGCGGCTGGCAAGTTTCCCGCTGGAGCGTCTCGCCGGCTGGCTCGGGGCATTACGGCCGCGTACGGTCGGCCTGTCGACCTGTCTGCTGATCTGGGTCGTCGGCGCCGCGGTCGCGGGTAACTATTGCCTGTACGAGCGCGCCAGGCTGCTGGAGCAGGCAAGAGAGGATCTGGCCGCCGTCAGTGTTCCCGCCGCCGGCTTCGTCGAACGCGAGCTCGGCACGCTCAACATTGTGGTGTCGCTGGCGATAGCGGATTTCCACCGCGGCGAGCTGGACCTGGCCGGCGTCTATGGGCGTCTGCTGCAGCAGGCGGATAAGTTCGACCAGCTCGCAGCGCTGCATCGGGTCCTCGGCATCGATGCCGACGGCATCGTCCGCTATTCCCCCTTTCCCGGACGAATCGGCATGGATGTGAGCGACCGCAGCTACTTCGTGCGGCTACGCGACGGGCACGGGCCCGGATTGGTTGTCGGCGAGCCGGTGACGTCCCGGGCCGCGCCCCACCAGCGCCTGGTGCCGTTCGGTTGGGCACTTACCGATTCGGCAGCAAAGTTCGCCGGCGTGATCGCCGTGGCTGCCAGCTGGCAGCCTTACGCGACGTTCTTCGCCAACCTGACGAACGGGCCCGAGCAGACCGTGGCCCTGATCGACGGCGCCGGCCGGCTCTATGCACTCGACGCACTCCATTGGGATAATCCCAACGAGGAGCCGCTTCGACCGCTATTCCTGAAAGACGCCGACAGCCCGAATGGGCTGCCCGCGGGTGCGGGCATGGTCGGCGGCTATCTGGTCGACCGCGCCGACGTGCCCGGCGTTGACCTCCACGTGGTCTCCGGCATCCCGCTGACGGCGATCCTGCAAGCATGGTGGGTGCAAGTGCACATCGTCACCGGGCTGGTCCTCGTGATCGGTGTGGCCGCCGGTATTCTGACAGGGCTGTTGCACCGCACCCTCAACGCCCTGCGCACCACCGCCGTCACTGCCGCAACAGCTGCGGCTGATGCCAGGGCGGCGCAGGGACGAGCCGAGGCGGGCGAGCGCTCCCAGGCGCAGTTCCTGGCGGCGATGAGTCACGAGATCAGGACCCCCATGACCGGCGTGCTGGGCATGGCCGACCTGCTGGCGGCCGAGACGCTGACCTCCCGCCAGCAGGCCTATGTCCAGACCATCCAGACCTCGGGCCAACATCTGCTCGGCGTGATCAACGATGTCCTGGATTTCTCGCGACTCGGTGCCGGCGGTCTGACGCTGGAGCGGATCGACTTTTCACTTGTGGATGTGCTGGAGCAGGTGCGGTCGATCATGGCCCCGCAGGCGGTCGAGCGCGGGCTCGAGCTTACGTTCACTGTGCAGCACGGCGTGCCGCCGATCCTATTGGGGGACCCGACCCGACTGCGGCAGCTGCTGGTCAACCTGATCGGCAACGGGCTCAAGTTCACCGCCCGGGGTGGCGTCGGCGTGACGGTCGGTGGCACGCTTTTGTCCGACGAGCTTGTGACCTTGCGCTTCGAGGTCGCGGACAGTGGCATCGGCATCTCGGCCGCACAGCAGGCCCTGCTGTTCCGCCCTTTCACGCAGGCGGATCTCTCCACCAGCCGGCACTATGGCGGCAGCGGCCTCGGGCTCGCCATCTGCCGCGAGCTGGTGTTGCTGATGGGCGGCGGGATCGGCGTCGACAGCGAGCCGGACCGAGGCAGCCGGTTCTGGTTCGAGGTTCCACTCGGTATAGGCCATACCGTGGCGCCGCAGGAGCGTGCTTCCGCCACGGCGGCCACCCCCTCACCCTTGCGCGTGCTGGTGGCCGAAGACGTGGCGGTCAACCGTGACCTGCTCGAGACCGGCCTGACCCATGCCGGCCACCAAGTCAGCCTGGCGACCAACGGTGCCGAAGCCGTGGCGATGCTGTCCCGGCAGCGCTTCGACGTGGTGCTGATGGACGTGCAGATGCCGGTGCTGGACGGCATCGAGGCCACCCGCCGGATCCGGGCCCTACCCCCGCCCGTGGGCACCGTCCCGATCCTGGCGCTGACCGCGAGCCTCATGGAAGCCGAGCGCCGGCACTGCCTGGCCGCAGGCATGAACCGGGTCCTGGGCAAGCCGATCGTCTGGCCCGAGCTGCTGGCCGCCCTGGCCGAGCTGAAACCGTCGGTGGCAGCCGGCGAGCCGTCGCCCACGGCAATACCCGTCATGGACACTGCCGCCGACCCGGCACCGTCCGGGGCCGAGGTAAACTCCGTGGGCGTGCCGGTGCCGGATCTCGACCATGCGCTGATCACGGGCATGACCCGGCAGCTGCCACCGGCGGTGGTGGCACGGCTGCTCCGGCAAGGGCTGGACGGCGCTAGCCGCAGCAGTGCCGAACTCCAGGAGGCCGTGAGCGACCCGGTCCGGCTGCAGCGGGAAGCACATCGGCTGCGCGGCACCGCCGGCAGCTTCGGCCTGGCACGGCTGTCGGCCCTGGCCGGGAGCATCGAGGATCGGGCCTCTCGTGGCCTGGCTGTCGTCGACCTGGTCGGCGAGCTGGCGCAGGCCACCACAGCGGCACGGACGGCGCTGGATGAGCTCGACCTCGCGCCGGTGCCATCCCACCGCATCGGCGCTGAGGAGCGACGCTCCACACAGGCTCGCACGGTTGGAGACAATTGACGACGGTGGCGGCCGCCTGATCGCCGCCCCACCCCTACGGTCAGGACTGGATCGGCGGCGCGAAGCCGGTTTCGCCGAAGATGAAATCCGAGGCCTGAAGGTTCACGAGCCCGTCTAGGACGATCCTCACCTCCGCTCCCTCCTTCACCGCGGTATTTCCCTCGATGATCGTGTCGCCGCCCTCCTGGTACCACCGCAGCTGGCCGACACCGGTGAACTCTCCATGCCCGATGAATTTATAGGTCTGGAAGCCCGCCACGTCGGCCTTGGCATCTCCGGGGATGATCTTGTCGCCCTGGCTGCGGCTGAAATCGAGGATCGTATCGGCCGCCGCCGGCGAGCTGTACTCTTCCCCTTCGATGTAGAACCGGTCGGCGCCACCGCCGCCGGTGAGCACATCCGCACCCTCGGCTCCTCTGATCAGATTCGCCGCACCGTTGCCGATGATCCTGTCGTCGAAGCTGGAGCCCTGAACGGCCTCCACGCTGAAGAACCGATCGCCTTCGGCGTCGCCGCCACGGCCCTTGCCGGTCGCGAGATCGATCGTCACGGCCTGCTCGGATCGGTAGTACATGACGAAGTCCGTGCCGCCGTCGCCGCGCAGCTCGTCCGCACCGGCATCCCCGATCAGAATGTCCCTGCCCGCGCCGCCGATCAGCACGTCGTTGCCGGCGCCCCCCTGCAAATCGTCCTCACCGCCCTCACCCCGCAGGATGTTGCGCCCGGAATCGCCGTAGAAATGGTCGGTACGGTCTGAGCCGATCAGGCCCTCGATGCTGTAGAGCTGGTCGCCCTCGGCGTGCCCGCCCCATGCGCCGAAGGATTCGAGACTGACCGAAACTCCCTGGCCGGAGGAGCGATAGCTCGCATAGTCGAACCCATCGCTGCCGAACAGCTCGTCGGCGCCGGCGCCGCCTTCGAGCACGTCGTCACCGCCAAAGCCGATCAACGTGTCGTTGCCGGCCAGCCCAAAGATCTGGTCCGCAAGATTGGTCCCCTCCAGCTCATGGGGATACCTGTCGTCGCCGTTGGTGCCAGTGATCTTCGCCATGATGCACACTCCTTGTCCCGGGCAGCCCAGGCTCGGGCGCCCGGCCGTTGCGCAAGTGTGTAGGGCGATCATTTCAATCCGAGTTCATGCCGGATGCATGCACGCTTACATGGTCGTCGAAGCAGAAACACTGTATCCGCAAATCCAGGACGCGACGTGCGGTAAAGGAACATCCTCGGAGCCGAATCCATCAGGGTCAACCGTCCGGTTCCTTCGCTGCAAGGAACCATGGCATGGCGCGGAGCGGGAGAGAAGTGTGGCAGATACCAATGACCGCGCCGACGGGCTGTGGGTGTCGATCGCACGACGCAGCGGCCTGACACTGCTCGAGCTCGACCTGGTCCGGGCCACGCCCGTGTTCAACGGTCTGACGTCGACAGAACTCGCGCCGCTGCTGGAAGGCGCCATCGCGAAGCCGTTCCCGCGCAATTCAATGCTGTTTCTGCAGGGCGAGCCGGCAGCACGCTTCTTCGTCGTGCTGGACGGTTGGGTCAGGCTCTATCGCCAGGCTTCGCAGGGACAGGAGATCACCATCGCCGTATTCAGCCGCGGCAACAGCTTTGCGGAAGCCATCGTTCTGCAGACCATGGACTACCCGGTCAGCGCGCAGGTGATCGCCGAGAGTCGTCTGCTGGTCATCCCTGCCGACAGCTTCCTACGGCACCTGCGCGGCAGCACCAAACTGTGCTTCAAGGTCATGGCCGCAATGGCCTGCCAGTTGCAGACTCTGGTCGTGCAGCTGGAGTCGGTCTCAAGCCGTCCGACGCTGCAGCGCCTTGCTCTCTTCCTCCTTCGGCTGTGCGACGGCGGCCCCGGCCCGTGCCGCATCGAGCTGCCGCTGGACAAAAACCTCATCGCGGCGCGACTGAGCATGCAGCCGGAGACCCTGTCGCGCGGTCTGGCCAAGCTGCGCCGTGCCGGCGTCGAAAGCGACGGGTCGACGCTCTGGGTCACGGACGTGGCAAGGCTACGCGCGATCGCTGCCAAGGGAGGAGAGCTCACCGACGACTAGCGATGCAGCCACTTTTGTCGGATGGCTGCTCGTAGCCTGACCGGGACTGGCTTGGCGGTCGGCGCGGACAGCTGCAAGCTGGTGCCGTGCTCGCATCCTTGCGGCCCACGGCTTGACCGTCGTCAAGGCGCTGCCTGATTCATTCACCAAGAATGCCGTGATGATCAGCATCACCGCCCTTACGTTGGTGCCCATGGGCATTCTCCGACATGGTTTCCGTCCATTCTTTCTCGGGGCGGCGCTCTGGGCTCCGCTGGCCCTGGCTCTCTGGCTGGGGATGCTCGCTGGTGTAGTGAACCCTCCGCTCGCGTTCGATGCGCTCGCCTGGCACCAGCACGAGCTGCTGTTCGGCTACGTGGGAGGCGTGCTTGCCGGCTTCCTGCTGACCGCGATACCGAACTGGACCGGCAGGCCGCCGGTGAGCGGCCTGCCGCTGCTCGGGCTGGTGCTCCTCTGGGCCGCCGCGCGCAGCCTCAATCTCCTGGGTGGTGTGACCGGCACTTGGCTTCCGGCCGCAGCCGATGTCGGCTTCTGCGCGGTCCTGGTGGCACTCGCCCTGCGCGAGATCATCGCCGGCCGCAGCTGGCGCAATCTGCCGGTCGTGGTGCTGTTGGCCTGCTGGGGCGTCGGCTGCGCGTTGTCACAGGCCGGGACGCTGGGCGCGGGCACCGGCGAGGTAGGCCGGCGGCTCGGCTTCGGCGCCGTTTTCGTGCTGATCGGGCTGATCGGCGGTCGCGTGGTGCCGAGCTTCACCCGCAACTGGCTGAGCCAGCGCGGCACCAGCATTCTACCGGCTGCCATGGGCCACCTCGATCATGCGGCCATGGCGGCGCTCGTCGTCGCGATTCTGTCCTGGATCGCCGCCCCGGCGAGCGGGCTCACCGGCGGTCTGCTGGTCGTCGCCGGGTTCGGCCTGCTGGCCAGACTGGCCCGCTGGTGCGGCGCGTCGACCCTGGCCCAACCGCTCGTCCTGATCCTGCATCTAGGTTATGGCTGGCTCCGCGCGGGCTTGGCACTGCTGGGCGCGGCGATCCTTTGGCCAGCCGCGGTTGGCATGCCGGTGGCCATGCATGCGCTCACGGCCGGTGCGATCGGGACCATGACCCTGGCGATCATGACCCGCGCCACGCTCGGCCATACCGGCCGCGACTTGAGCGCCGACGGCACCACCGTCTGGATCTATGGTCTGGTGCAGGCTGGCGCGCTGCTTCGCGTGTTGGCCCCGGCCTTGCCGCGCCATTACGCACTGGCGCTCGACCTCGCGGCGTTCCTTTGGGCTGCGGCGTTCGTCCTCTTCGCCCTCCACTACGGCCCGATGCTGGTCCGGGCACATCGTGCCTGAGCGAGCGTGCGACCTTCACCCGTGCTTGACCGCGGTCAAGTACGGGCCATCGAACGCGCTTAAATTGCGGGCGTGGGCCGTCGCTAAATTGCACGGCGACCGCGTGGAATGGCGCTGTTACGACCGGCGAACAAGGCGTACGGTGAGCGATTAACAGGCACAAACAGTCCAGCTCACGATGGGTGGGATCATGGCCAGCACGAACCGAACGACCGCAAGCAACCCTGCCGCCGTCATCCCGGCGACGCGCTGGGAGGAGCTGCGGATGTTCCTATTGCTGACGGTGGTCCTGGCCCCGGTGCTCGCGGTGCTGACCGTCGGCGGCTACGGCTTCATGATCTGGATGTATCAGCTGATCGCCGGGCCACCCGGCGCGCCGGGTCTGTAACGCGGATGCCTGGAAGCACAGCCACGCTCTCGCGACGCGCCCTGCTCGGCGGGGGCGGCGTCGACGAGCGCGCAAGCCCACATGCCCGTATCGGCGACGGCTGCCTCGCCCGGCGCGGCATCGTTTGCCAGAGCTGCCGCGACACCTGCCCGGAGGGCGCGATGCGGTTCCGCCCCAGGCTCGGCCGGGTGGCGGAGCCGGAGGTCGACCTCGCCGCCTGTACCGGCTGCGGCGAGTGCGTCGCCCCCTGCCCCGTCGCGGCCATCGAGATCGCCGGCCGCTCGGCGTCGCCCCATGTCGGCTGAACTGCATATCTCGAGCCTGCTCGTCCACGCCCGGCCGGCCTCGCTGCCGGCGGTGCGCGCGGCTCTGGCCACGCTCGACGGCATCGAGATCCACGGCGCCAGCGATGCCGGCAAGATCGTCGTCACTCTCGAGACCGAAAACTCCGGCGGCATCGTCGAGCGGCTGGAGCGGATCCGCGAGGTCGCCGGCGTGCTGTCGGCCGTGCTGGTCTTCCACCAGATCGAACCGTTGGCCCAGACTGAGGGAGGCTGAGCCGTGGAGCTCACCCGTCGCGAGATCATCAAGGCCCAGGCAGCGGCCGCTGCCGCTGCCGTCGCCGGCATCGCCCTACCGGCCGAGGCCGCCAACGTCGTGATGCCCGGCGACGAGGCCCAGCTGAAATGGTCGAAGGCGCCCTGCCGCTTCTGCGGCACCGGCTGCGGCGTGATGGTCGCGGTCAAGGATGGCCAGGTGGTCGCGACCCACGGTGACATCCTGGCGGAGGTTAATCGCGGCATCAACTGCGTGAAGGGCTACTTCCTCTCCAAGATCATGTACGGCGCCGACCGGCTGACCACGCCGATGCTGCGGATGCGCGACGGCGTCTACGCCAAGGAAGGCGAGTTCACCGAGGTCTCCTGGGACCAAGCGTTCGACGTCATGGCCGAGAAGTACAAGGCGGCGCTCAAGGCCAAGGGTCCGGCCGGCGTCGGCATGTTCGGCTCGGGCCAGTGGACCATCTGGGAAGGCTACGCCGCCAACAAGCTGTTCAAGGCCGGCTTCCGCTCCAACAACATCGACCCCAACGCACGCCACTGCATGGCCTCGGCGGCGTACGGCTTCATGCGCACCTTCGGCATGGACGAGCCGATGGGCTGCTACGACGACATCGAGGCCGCCGATGCGTTCGTGCTCTGGGGCTCGAACATGGCCGAGATGCACCCGGTCCTGTGGACCCGCGTCACCGACCGGCGCCTGTCCTATCCGGGCGTGCAGGTGGCGGTGCTCTCGACCTTCGAGCACCGGAGCTTCGACCTGGCCGACATCCCGATCGTGTTCACGCCGCAGACCGACCTCGCGATCCTCAACTACATCGCCCGCCACATCATCAAGACCGGCCGGGTCAACCAGGACTTCGTCGCCAAGCATACGCTGTTCCGCCGGGGCAACACCGATATCGGCTATGGGCTGCGGCCGGAGCATCCGCTGGAGCAGGCGGCAGCCAACGCGCAGGACCCCGGTGGCTCGACCGAGATGACCTTCGAGGAGTTCGCGGCATTCGTGGACAGCTACGACGGCCCGATGGTGTCCAAGCTCTCCGGCGTGCCGGAGAGCCGGCTGGAGGCGCTGGCCGAGCTCTACGCCGACCCCAAGATCAAGGTCATGTCGTTCTGGACCATGGGGTTCAACCAGCACACGCGCGGCGTCTGGGCGAACCAGATGGCCTACAACCTGCATCTGCTCACCGGCAAGATCAGCGAGCCCGGCAACAGCCCATTCTCGCTCACCGGCCAGCCCTCGGCCTGCGGCACCGCGCGCGAGGTCGGCACCTTCTCGCACCGGCTGCCGGCCGACCTGGTGGTGACCAACCCGGAGCATCGCCAGCACGCCGAGGAAATCTGGAAACTTCCGCCGGGGACCATCGAGGCCAAGCCCGGGTTCCACGCGGTCGAGCAGAGCCGCAAGCTCAAGGACGGCGAGCTGCTGGCCTACTGGGTCCAGTGTAACAACAACATGCAGGCCGGTCCGAACATGAACGAGGAGGGTTATCCGGGCTATCGCAACCCTGATACCTTCATCGTGGTCTCCGACGCCTACCCAACCGTCACCACCCTGGCTGCGGACCTGATTCTACCCACGGCCATGTGGGTCGAGAAGGAGGGCGCCTACGGCAACGCCGAGCGGCGCACCCACTTCTGGCACCAACTGGTCGACGCGCCCGGCGATTCGCGCTCGGACCTGTGGCAGCTGGTCGAGTTCAGCAAGCGCTTCATGGTCGAGGAGGTCTGGACCGAGGAGCTGCTGGCGAAGATGCCGGAAAATCGCGGCAAGACTCTCTACGATGTGCTGTATCGTAACGGCCAGGTCGACCGCTACCCGCTGACCGACGTGGACGCCAGCTACGCCAACGACGAAAGCGCAGCGTTCGGCTTCTACCTGCAGAAGGGCCTGTTCGAGGAATATGCCTCGTTCGGCCGCCATCACGGCCATGACCTCGCCCCGTTCGACACCTACCACGAGGTGCGCGGCCTGCGCTGGCCGGTGGTCGACGGCCAGGAGACCCGCTGGCGCTACCGCGAGGGCCTTGACCCGTATGTCGAGGCCGGCAGCGGGGTTCAGTTCTACGGCTTCCCCGACAAGAAGGCGCGCATCTTCGCCTTCCCGTACGAGCCGCCAGCCGAGAGCCCCGACCAGGAATTCGACCTCTGGCTGGTCACCGGCCGCGTGCTCGAGCACTGGCACTCCGGCTCGATGACCGGCCGCGTGCCCGAGCTCTACAAGGCTTTCCCCAACGCCGTGGTGTTCATGCACCCCGACGACGCCGCCAAGCGGGGCCTGCGCCGGGGCGACGAGGTCGCGGTGGAATCGCGGCGCGGCCGGATCCTCTCCCGGATCGAGACCCGCGGCCGCGACAAGCCGCCGGCCGGCGTCGTGTTCGTGCCCTGGTTCGACGCGACCCAGCTGATCAACAAGGTCACGCTCGACCAGACCGACCCGATCTCCAAGCAGACCGACTTCAAGAAATGCGCCTGCCGGGTGCAGAAGGCATGAGGCGGACCATGCGACCGACCCTGATCTCCGCCGCCGCCCTGGTGGCGCTCGCCGCCGGCGCCGTGTCCGCGCAGCAGCTTTACGGTCTGCGCGGCCCCACGCCGCTGGTCGAGGAGCCGCAGCCGCGGCCGCTGCCGCGCGAGGTCAACAACGACCAGCGCCAGGCTCGCAACTGGCCCGAGCAGCCGCCGGTGATCCCACACACCATCCAGGGCTATCAGATCACGCTCAACGCCAACAAATGCCTGACCTGCCACGGTCGGCAGTTCACCGCCCAGTCGCAGGCGCCGATGATCAGCATCACCCACTTCATGGACCGCGACCTGCAAACCTTGGCCGCCGTCTCGCCGCGCCGCTACTTCTGCACCCAGTGCCACGTCTCGCAGCTGGAAGTAGAGCCTGCGATCGACAGCCGGTTCGTCGACATCGACACGGTGGTCGAGCGCCTGCGCAGCCAGAAATCGCCGTAGCGGAGTCGGGCCATGTGGGAACGAATGCTCGACATCCTCGAGCGCAGCTGGCGCATCCTGACCCGCCCCAGCGTTTATTTCAGCCTCGGCTTTCTCACCGTCGGCGGCTTTGTCGCCGGCGTGATCTTCTGGGGCGCGTTCAATACCGCGCTCGAGCTCACCAATACCGAGACCTTCTGTACTTCCTGCCACGAGATGCACGACAACGTGTTCCAGGAGCTGAAGCAGACGATCCACTTCACCAACCGCTCGGGTGTGCGCGCCTCATGCCCGGACTGCCACGTCCCGCACGAGTGGACCCACAAGATCGCGCGCAAGATGCAGGCCTCGAAGGAAGTCTGGGGCAAGCTCTTCGGCACGATCAGCACGCCGGAGAAGTTCGCGGCCAAGCGGCGTGAGCTCGCCGAGCACGAGTGGGCGCGTCTCAAGGCCAACGACAGCCTCGAATGCCGCAATTGCCACAGCTTCGAGTCGATGGACTTCACCCGCCAGAGCGCCCGCGCCGCGCAGATGCACGGCACGCTCCTGGCCTCGGGCGAGCGCACTTGCATCGACTGCCACAAGGGCATCGCGCACAAGCTGCCCGACATGGCAGGTGTGCCGGGTTGGGACGTGCCGGTCGGAAACTGACCAGAATATCTGCCGGGTTGCACGGCGATGCGGCGGTACGACGTCGGCCCGTCCGACCGCAGCAACGTGACGCTCTGGCTGGACGAGGCGGCGATCGCCGGCTGACAGGCAGCACCACGGACATTGGCAGGCGGTCAGGCTCGCTTCTCGGATCCCCGCGCTGTCGCCTAACCTCGATGCACCAAAGTCAGCAATCTTACAGCCTGCACCTCGTTGGGTCGGACCATCGAATACACAACTGATCCCGAATTCGTGAAGCACGGTGATGGGGCAATCATTGCTGGCGCAGGTACTGATCGATCAAGACTGAAGCTTGGGAGGACGCGATGGCAAGGCTCAACGTCAACGAGCAGAGCGTCGAGGTCGAGGTCGATGGCACGACACCGCTGCTCTGGGTGATCCGCGAGCAGCTGGCGCTCACCGGCGCCAAATACGGCTGCGGTGTCGCCCAGTGCGGCGCCTGCACGGTGCACATCGATGGCGTCGCCACTCGCTCTTGCATTCTGCCGGTGAGCGAGGTCACGGCCGAGCAGAAGATCGTCACCATCGAGGGGCTGTCACCCGACGGCTCGCATCCGGTGCAGAAAGCCTGGCTCGAACTCGACGTGCCACAATGCGGTTACTGCCAGACGGGGATGATCATGGCGGCGGCGGCTTTGCTCGCACAGAACCCGTCGCCCACCGATGCGGACATCGACAACGAGATCACCAACATCTGTCGATGCGGCACGTACGGCCGGGTGCGGCGGGCCATCAAGCTCGCCGCCGGGACCGACGACGCCATCCGTCAGGGCTGAGGCCGAAAGGAGCAGGAATCATGATGACGTCGCTCGACGCATCGCGCCGTTCATTCCTCGTCGGCAGCGCCGCGGGCCTCGGTGGGCTGATGCTCGGCTTCCATGTGCCGTTTGCCGCCACCGTCCAGGCGGCCGACGCCGCCAGTGAGATCAATGTCTGGGTGGTGGTCCAGCCCGACGAAACGGTGGTGATCCGCATCGCCCGCTCCGAGATGGGTCAGGGCACGCTCACCGGCCTCGCCCAGCTCGTCGCCGAGGAGCTGGAATGCGACTGGGCCAGGGTCACCACGGAGTATCCAACACCTGGGCAGAACTTGGCGCGCGAACGTGCCTGGGGCAATTTCTCGACGGGCGGCAGCCGGGGTATCCGCGAATCGCACGACTATGTCCGGCAGGGTGGCGCCATGGCGCGGGAGATGCTGGTCCGCGCAGCGGCACAAGGCTGGGGCGTTCCCGCCGCCGATTGCCAGGTGGAATCGGGCGTGATCACCCATCCGGCCTCGGGCCGCAGCACCACCTATGGCGCGGTGGCCGCCACGGCCGCGACGTTGGCTCCGCCGAAGGAAGTCACGCTCAAGGATCCGGCGGACTGGAAGATCGCCGGCAAGCCCCTGAAGCGTCTGGACACGGCCGAGAAGCTGACCGGCAAGCAGGTTTACGGGATCGATCTCAGGCTGCCCGGCATGCTCAACGCGGCGATCCGCGATTGCCCTGTCTTCGGCGGCAGTCTACGCGGCTTCGACGAGGCGGCAGTCTCGGGCATGCCCGGCGTAAAGCGGGTCGTGCGGGTCGACGATTCCGCCGTGGCGGTCGTCGCCGAGACTTGGTGGCAGGCCAAGACGGCGCTCGACGCATTGCCGATCGAGTGGGACGATGGGCCGAACACCGGTGTCTCGAGCGAGACGATCGCTTCCATGCTGGCGGAAGGACTCGAAGCCGAGGAAGCCTTCATCGGCAACGAGTCGGGTGATGCCACGGGAGCCCTGGCATCCGCCGGCAAGGTGATTGAGGCCGTGTACGGCTATCCTTACCAGAACCACGCCACCATGGAGCCGATGAACGCGACGGCGGTGTGGACCCCGGAGCGGTGCGAGGTCTGGACGCCGACGCAGAACGGGGAGGCCGCACTCGCTGCTGCCGCCGACGCCGCCGGCCTGCCGACCACCAGCTGCGAGGTTTACAAGATCCACTTGGGCGGCGGCTTCGGGCGGCGGGGCGCCGTTCACGACTGGGTTCGCCAAGCGGTCGCGATCGCGCGCGAGATGCCGGGCACGCCGATCAAGCTGATCTGGTCGCGCGAGGAGGACATGCTGCACGGCCGGTTCCATCCGATCACGCAGTGCAAGCTGCGCGCGGCGCTCGATGGTGACGGCAACCCGACGGCCCTGCACATGCGGATCTCCGGCCAGTCGATCCTGGCCGGCGTGATGCCGCAGCGACTGCAGGACGGTAAGGACTCCGTGGTCTTCCAGGGGCTCAATGTGGGCGGGGCGGAGGCCGCGATCGGCTACACCTTCCCCAACGTCCTGATCGACCATGCCATGCGCAACCCACCGGTCCCGCCGGGCTTCTGGCGTGGTGTCAATCTCAACCACAACGCCATCTACCTCGAATGCTTCGTCGACGAGCTTGCCCACGCGGCGGGCCAGGACCCGCTCGAGTTCCGGCGCAAGCTGATGGCCAACCATCCGAAGCATCTGGCGGTATTGGAAGCGGCCGCGGCAGGCGCCGGCTGGGGCAGCCCACCGCCCGAGGGCGTATATCGCGGGCTCGCCCAGACCATGGGGTTCGGCAGCTATGTCGCAGGCTGCGCCGAGGTGTCGGTGAGCCCACAAGGCGAGCTCAAGATTCACCGCATCGTCGCGGCGACCGACCCGGGCCATGCGGTCAACCCGCAGCAGATCGAGGCGCAGGTCGAGGGCTCGTTCGTCTACGGGCTGTCGGCCATGCTCTACGGCGAGTGCACCGTGGCCGGCGGTCGGATGGAGCAGGAGAATTTCGACACCTACCAAGTGATGCGGATCAACGAGATGCCAGTCGTCGAGACGATCGTCATGCCGTCGGGCGGCTTCTGGGGCGGGGTTGGCGAGCCCACGATCGCAGTCGCGGCACCGGCCGTCCTGAACGCGATCTTTGCGGCCACCGGCAAGCGGATCCGTCAGCTGCCGCTCAAGCATCACGATTTGGCCACCGCCTGATCGGGATGGCTCGACGCGGCATTATTGGCTTGGCCTTCGGCTGGGTTGGCATGGTCGGCATCGCCAGCCATGCGGCCGCATCGACCATGGCCGGTGCGGCCTCGCCACCACCCGGCGCGGCAGGCTGCTCGGGCTGCCATGCGCCGGCCGGCGAGCTCGTGACCGTGATCCCGTCGCCGTACGGCCTGTCACCAGCCGAGATCGAGGCGGCCTTGCTCGCCTTCAAGTCGGGTCGGCGTCCAGCAACGGTGATGGATCGGATCACCCGGGGATTTTCCGATCAGGAGCTCGCGCAGCTTGCCGCTTGGCTCGGTCAGGGTCGATGAGTTGGTTGCCCGCGAGCCGACGACGCTTTGCTCAGGGCCTCGGTCTGCTTGGCGCGGCGGCATTGGCCATGCCGGCACGCGCCACCGTCCCCGCACGCACGATCGTGGTCGGCGGCGGCTTCGCCGGCGCGACCTGTGCCCGCGAGCTTCGGCGCGGCGGTGCGACGGTGACGCTGGTCGAGCGGCAGACCGACTATATCGCCTGCCCGATGAGCAATGCGGTCGTCGCCGGCCTGCGCGCCATCGAGGAGCAACGCTTCGCCTATCACGCTTTGCAGGAGGAGGGTGTAGCCGTGGTGCATGCGGCCGCGGTCGCGGTCGAAGCCGAGCGGCGGGTGGTCGTGCTTGAGGACGGCAGCCGGCTGGACTACGATCGGCTCCTGCTCGCCCCGGGCATCGATGTCCGGTTCGACGCGCTTGCCGGCTACGACGAGGCGGCGAGCGAGTCTCTACCGCATGCCTGGAAGGCCGGGGCGCAGACCGTGCTGCTGCGGCGCCAGCTGGAGGCGATGCCCGACGGCGGCACGGTGGTCATGACGGTGCCGGCCAACCCCTATCGCTGCCCGCCCGGGCCCTACGAGCGCGCCAGCCTGATCGCGCACTATCTCAAGACCACCAAGCCGCGCTCCAAGCTGCTGATCCTCGATGCCAAGGACCGGTTCTCCAAGCAGAGCCTGTTCGGGGCGGCCTGGGCCGAGCTCTATCCAGGCCTGCTCGAGTGGGTGCCGCTGTCGGCGGGCGGCAATGTGGTGGAGGTCGATGCGCCGGCGCGCCGGCTGATCACCGAGTTCGGCGACCATCGGGCCGACGTCGCGAACGTCATCCCGCCGCAGCGGGCTGGAGCCATCGCCGTGGGGGCCGGGGTCGCCGATCGGAGCGGCTGGTGCCCGATCGATCCTGTGACCTTCGAATCCCGTTTGGTGCCGGGCATTCACGTGATTGGCGACGCGGCGCTCGCCGGCGCCATGCCCAAGTCTGCCTTCGCCGCCAACGCCCAGGCCAAGGCCTGCGCGGCTGCGATGCTCGCCCTCCTTCGGGGCGACGCGCCGCGGGAGCCGCGACTGATCAACACCTGCTACAGCCTTGTTGCGCCGGGCTACGGCATTTCGATCGCTGGGGTCTACCGCCCTGTGGACGGCGTCTTGGCCGAGATCGAGGGTGCAGGTGGCATCAGCCCGAAGGACGTGCCACGCGAGTTCCGCGCCGCGGAGGCGGCCTATGGCGATGCCTGGTTCAAGACGGTCACGACGGAGGTGTTCGGTTGAGGCGGCCATGTGCCTGCTCGCACTTACCGCTGCCACATCTCCCATGGCTGGCGGCACCGAGCTCGTGCCCTACCGTGTCGTCGGCGATTCCGTCCCAGAATCCCTCACCGGAGTCCCGGGCAGTGCGGCGCGCGGTCGTGCGATCGTCATCGATCGCCGCGTCGGGCTGTGCCTGCTCTGCCATGCCGGCCCGTTTCCGGAGGAGCGTTTCCAGGGCGACCTGGCGCCGGACCTGGGCGGCATCGGCAATCGGCTGTCCGAGGGTCAGTTGCGGCTGCGGATCGTCGACAGCCGACGCGTCGACCCTGCGACCATCATGCCGTCCTACTACCGCGTGGATGGACTGGCGCGCGTCGGGGAGGAATGGCGGGGCAGGCCCGTGCTCTCGGCCGAGCAGATCGAGGACGTCGTGGCATTCCTGTTGACCCTGCGTTCGGAGCACACGCCATGACCCGCCCGACCGCGCCGGGATCACCGCTCATGCGGCGGCGATGTGTGATCGCCGCGGGCGGTGGCCTGCTTACGGTCTCTCTGTTCCGGGACGCCCGGGCTACGCCGGCCGAGATGGAGGCGGCGATCCGCGGGTTCGTGGGCGACGGCCCGGTCCTGTCCGGCCGGGTGACCCTCGACATCCCGCCACTGGTCGAGAACGGTAATGCCGTGCCCGTCACCGTCACGGTCGCCAGCCCGATGACCCGCACCGACCATGTGCAGAAGATAGCCCTGTTCAACGAGAAGAACCCGCAGCCCAACGTGGCGGTGTTTCACCTCGGCGCCCGTTCCGGACGCGCGCAGGTCGCAACGCGGCTGCGGCTCGCGGACACGCAGACGATCACCGCCGTAGCACAGCTCGGTGACGGCTCGTTCTGGTCCGATTCGGCGCACGTGATCGTCACGCTGGCCGCTTGCATCGAGAGCTGACCGATGGCGCGTGCCCTGATCAAACTGCCGGAGACCGCAGCACCGGGCGAAGTGATCGAGATCCGGACGCTGATCCAGCATCCGATGGAAACCGGCTACCGGCCCGGGCCGAACGGCAGGATGCTGCCCCGCGACATCATCCGGCGCTTCACCTGCCGGTATGACGGCGAGGTGGTGTTCAGCGCCGAGCTGCACCCGGCAATCGCGGCCAACCCGTTCATCTCGTTCACCGTCGTCGCCACGTCGACCGGTCCGGTCACCTTCACCTGGGAGGGCGACAACGACTTCTCCCAGACCGAGACGGCCACGCTGACGGTGGCATGACCCGGACGGCGCGCGTCGCGGGACTGGTGCTCGGCGCTCTGCTCACCGGCGCCACAGCGCAGGCCACGTCGGCCACCCCTCTGCCTGGTGCTGACGCCCGCGGCTCGCAGACCCGGGCCATGCAGGACGACGATAGCCTCAATCCCGGGATGTTGTGGGTGCTCGACGGCGAGGAGCTTTGGGGTCGCCCCGACGGCGCTGCGGGAAGGTCCTGCGCCGACTGCCACGGCGATGCGCGAGTCAGCATGCGCGGCGTGGCGACGCGTTACCCGGCCTTCGATGCGGCACGGCAGGGGCCCATCTCGCTCGACGGGCGGATCCAGGCCTGCCGCCGGGACCGGCAGCAGGCATCGCCGCTCCTGCCGGATGACGATGATCGGCTCGCGCTGCTCGCGTTCGTGGCCCACCAGTCGCGCGGCTTGCCGATCGCCCCCGCCGCTGACGAGCGCCTGCAGCCCTTCGTTCAGCGCGGCCGCGAGCTGTACGAGCGCCGCCAGGGCCAGCTCGCGCTGTCGTGCGCCGACTGTCACGATCGGTACCGGGGCCAGCGTCTCGGGGGTAGCGTGATCCCTGGTGCCGATCCGACCGGCTACCCGATCTATCGGCTGGAATGGCAGGCGATGGGCTCGCTGCAACGACGGCTGCGCAACTGCATGATCGGCGTTCGCGCCGAGCCCTACCCCTTCAATTCACCCAAACAGGTCGAGCTCGAACTCTACCTGATGTGGCGTGCCCGTGGTCAGCCCCTCGAGACGCCGGGCGTGCGCCCTTGAGCCACGACCGCAAGCCCCTGCGGCAGGGCTGACTTCCGTTCCGGCCCGTCCGGGCCACATCACCTCAACGACGCCGTTCGGGCAAGCCAGCGGCGAAGACTTCTTTCCACGCCATGATGTGCGGCGTGATCAGCGCCGCGATGCCCGCGGTGTCTCCGGCGGCGGCGAGATCGATCAGCCGGTGGTGCTCGTCGATGGAAGCCAGGATCCGGCGCCGGCCGACCGCGGAATTGAAGCCGTAGAGGCGCATGCGGTCGCGCAGGTCCATGACCTGCTTGGTCAGCAGGGGATTGCCGGCGCGATCCACGAGTGCCCGGTGGAAGAGCCGGGGCTGCCGAGGCCCCTCAGCGGGTCTCGGGCTCGAACAGATCCGGGTGCTGCCGGCGCAGCGGCTCCAGGACGGTCGTTGTCTCGGCGAGGTGCGCGTGCAGCGCCGCCTCGCTGGCGGCGGCATCGCCGCGCTCGATTGCCTCGAGGATCGCCTCGTGCTGCTCGATGATGCGGGCGTACGGGACCGCGCCGGCAAGCGCCAAAAAACGCACGCGGTCCATCTGCGTCTTCTGCATCTCGACCATCGACCAGACATGCTTGCGGCCGGTCGCGTGCGCAATGGAGCGGTGCAGCGCGTCGTCGAGGGCGAGGAACTGCTGCAGGTCGTCGCCATTCGCAGCCGCGCGCTGGGCGTCGATCAGACCTCGAGCTGCCGCGAAGACGGTGGCCGGCAGGGAACGGGTGGCAGCCTCACGCACCACGGCGACTTCGATCGCCTTGCGCAAGAAGTGCGCATCCTCGACCGCCTTGCGCGAGATCTTGCGCACGACGGTGCCGCGCTGCGGCAGTACTTCGATCAGCCCGGACTCGGCCAACCGGATGACCGCCTCGCGGACGGGCGTGCGGCTCACCCCCAGCTGACGCGCCACCTCCTGCTCGGAGAACGACTGCCCCGGGCGGAGCCTGAGGCTGGCGATGGCGTCGCGCAGGCTTTCGAAAGCCTGGGCGGCGGCGGTGCCCGGACGGACGACCCGCGCGATCGTGGCATCCGACTGTGTACGGACGTCGAGAGGTTCCAGCATGGGTAGCCTACTAGCATACTAGAATGCCTTGTCAAGCTTAATACTAGTATGCTAGTGCACTTCGTATCGAAACGATACGCGGGGCACTCCATCATGAGCGTCTCCCTGGATAGCGAGACGGAGATTCCGCCGAACGTCAGCGCGCCGCGGGCCATGGCGGCTGAGGATGCAGCCCGTGAACTGCTCGCCTGAGACCACCGCGTCGCACATCCATCGCGGGCAGGCCGGCGACGGCGCCCAACGGGGACCATTGCCGGCTGAAGCGAATAAGCGCCCCTGCCATCACGGTAATCTCCGGGCGGCGCTCTTGGAGAAGTCGACGATGCTCCTGGAGCAGGAAGGCAATGTCGGCAGCTTGCCCAATGCGGTGCTCGAGAGTGTATGCGCCAAGTGGCACCCCGACACCAGCTGAGCTGATCTCACAAAGTTCTAGCTTCGAGAACTGATCATCCCGACCGTTTGCGGTCGGGCTATTTGCTCATGTCCAATCGCTACTTCCAGAGTAGCGGACCAAGGGAACCCTGATGTCCAGCATTCCGATGGACGACAAGGTCGCTTCGCAACCCGACGCCGCGGCAGGGGAAGCTCGCCTAAATCGCCGGCCGCGCAGAGCAGCCCTGCTGGCCGGGACAGCTCTCTCGTCGCTGCTGCTGGCATCCGGCGTCGCTTCGGCGGATTCCGGCACGCCCTGCTCGGCGAGCGGGCCGGCCTGTGTCATCGGCCTTTCCGCCGGCTCGGCCGGCCACGGCGACACCGGCTCGACGCCGCAGCCGAACCCGATCACCCACGACTTCACCGACCAGCAGAGCCTGACCGCCAGCGGCAGCTCCGGCGCGATCGACTTCTCGACCGTCGCCGGCGACGGCGGTGCCGCCGATCATGATGGCCAGAACGGTGGCGATGGTGGTGCCGGTGGCGATATCGGCTCCTCCAGTGCCGCGATCACCGTCGGCAGCGCGGTGAGCGCATCTGGCGCCAATGGTCTGGGAGGCGGCATCCTGAACTTCCTGACCCAGGGCGGCGACGGCGGCGGTGGCCAGGGCGCTCATGACGGCACGCGAGGGACCGGCGGGACCGGCGGGACCGGGGGTGCCGTCTACGTCGAGATGGATGGCACCGTTACCTCGTCCGATCCCAGCTCGTATGGACTCTATGCACTGTCGCAAGGCGGCTCGGTCGGCCAGGGCGACGATGGCGGCGTGGGCTTCTACAGCTCGATTGCGGGCAAGGGCGGCAATGGTGGCTCGGTCACCGTCACTGGCAGCGGCTCGATCAACACCTCCGCGACGGGAATGCATGCGGAGGCCTCGGGTGGTGCTGGCGAAGTCGGGCCGAACGACAGCGGCGGCATCAGCTCGTCCGATGGCAGCGATGGGGGCATCGGCGGTGCCGGTGGATCCGCCAGCGTCACCTTCACGGGTTCGGTGACATCGCAATTCAACGGCGTGGAGGTCTGGGCGGACGGAGGTGACGGCGGCGACGGCGGCACGTCCGGGGATGCCCCGTCGTCCACCGGCGGCGACGGTGGCGACGGTGGCAATGGCGGCACCGCCACGGGCTTGATCAATGGTGGCCAGGGCGGCAACGTCACAGCGGGTGCAACCGGGCTCGATGTCGAGAGCATCGGTGGTGACGGCGGCGACGGTGGGCAGGCCAACGGTAGCGACAGCAGCGGCGACACCGGCCTCGGTGGCGCCGGTGGAACCGGCGGGACAGGCGGCTCCGCCACAGCCACCGTGCAGAGCTTCAACACTGCCAGCAATCCGACGATCACGGGAGCCTTGATCGGCGCTTCTGCCGACGCGTCCGGTGGCGACGGCGGCGACGGCGCCCAGGGCTCGGCCT
>JBATRI010000237.1:0-2593 GCA_049292515.1 Geminicoccaceae bacterium | reverse complement strand
GAGGCGGCGCGCGACGTCTATGCCTCGCGGCTGTCGCTGGGCATGGCGCGCCGCGCCGCCCTCGCGCGGGCTTTCGTGGTCGAGCCTGGGCTCCTGCTGCTCGACGAGCCGTTCGTGTCGCTCGACGAGCCCACCGCCTATCGTCTGCGACTGCTGTTGCTGGCGCTGCTCGAGCGCCATCGCTCCACCACCCTGTTCGTCACCCACTCGCTCCAGGAGGCGATCATGATTGCCGACCGGCTGATGTTCCTGTCCGCCTCGCCGGCGCGGGTCCTGAGCCTGCACGATGTCCCGTTGGACTCCGCCGAGCGCCGCCGGCCGGCCCTGGTCGAGGCTTTCCGCACCCGCTTGCTGGAAGCCGAGCGGGAGCTGGCCGACCTGCTGCTGCCGCCCGACACGGCCCTTGCCGACGAGCTTGCCCGATGACCGGCAACCCCTGGCTGTTGTGCTTCCAGGGCATCCTGTGGCGGGAGTTCCTGCGCTTCCTGCACCAGCGCGGCCGCTTCTTCGCCGCCCTGGTCCGGCCCCTGGTCTGGCTCTTCATCTTCGCGGCCGGCTTCCGCTCGGTGCTGGGCGTCTCCTACCAGCCGCCCTACGTCACCTACATCCTCTACGAGGTCTACATCACGCCCGGCCTGTGCGGGATGATCCTGCTGTTCAGCGGCATGCAGAGCTCGCTGTCGATGGTCTACGACCGCGAGATGGGCTCGATGCGCGTGCTGCTGGTGAGCCCGATGCCACGCTGGTGGCTGCTGTCCTGCAAGCTCGTGGCGTCCGTCCTCGTGGCGTCGTTCCAGGCCTACGTGTTCCTCGCCATCGCCTGGTTCTGGGACGTGCGGCCGCCGGCGCTGGGCTACCTCACCGTGTTCCCGGCCCTGGTGCTGGCGGGCCTGATGCTGGGCGCGCTGGGGCTGCTGCTGTCGTCGATCATCCGGCAGCTCGAGAACTTCGCCGGGGTGATGAATTTCGTCATCTTCCCGATGTTCTTCGCCAGCTCGGCGCTCTACCCGCTGTGGCGGATGAAGGAGAGCTCGCTGCTGCTCTACCAGATCAGCGCCACCAACCCGTTCAGCCATGCGGTCGAGCTGATCAGGTTCGCCCTCTACGGCCAGCTCGACCCCACGTCGCTGCTGCTCACCCTGATGTGGACCGCCCTGTTCATGGCGGCGGCCCTATACGGCTACAATCCGGCGCGCGGCTTCGTGGCGCTGACGGGCAAGGGCGAATGAGACGCCGCAGGCACGCCGTCAGGAGCGGCATGCTGGCTGCCTGATCCTAGCCGAAGTGATTCATCAGCCACGCCGATTCAGCTGGCGGATGCAGCTAAGCCTCTGCCATCGAGTATGATTCCCCTGTCGAGACATTCTCATCACGCTGAACGGGGTTCGCGGCCGCCATGGCGGAGAATGCCCTGATTCGACCCCTCCCCGTCACCACATGGTCCAGGGCAGGCTAGAGCAGCATCTGTTGGGAAAAGGCCTGTCCGTGGGAGCCGCGCACCTTGTCACGTGAAAGCACAACCGCTCCGGTGTGGGACGCGAATCACCTGCGCATCGCCACGGACGCGGCCGGGGTCGCCCTGTGGTCGTGGAACGTCGATACCGATGAGATTGCCCTGGACGAGCGCGCGCATGACCTTTGGGGAGTTCCCGAGAGCGACGGGCTGGTCACCTTCGAAGACCTGTCCGCCCGGATCCACCCGGAAGATCTCGACCGGGTAAGGGCCGCGTTCACGGCAACGCGTGACATTCTGGGCGAATACGAGATCGACTTCCGCATCATGCACGGCGATGAGGTCCGGTGGATATCCGCGCGCGGCCGGGGTGAGGACCAGGGCATCGTCGGCCGGATGATGTTCGGAATCTTCCTCGATGTGAGTGAGCGCAAGCTGGCCGAGGAAGCCCGCGAAATGTTGGCGGCCGAAATGAGCCACCGGGTCAAGAACCTATTTGCCATCGCCGCGGCACTCACGCAGATCGCCTCGCGCTCGGCGGCGACGACGCAAGAGATGGCCCATGATCTGACCCAGCGGCTGACCGCCCTCGGCCGTGCCCACGAACTGGTCCGCCCCGTCCTGAGCGAGCAGAAAAAAGCGACCTACCTTGGCGACTTGCTCGCTGTTCTCCTGGACGCCTACGACGATAAGGGAACGATCGGGGATCGCATCCGCGTCGCCGTACCGGCCCTGCTTGTCGGCGAGGGGTCCGTCACGACGTTGGCCCTGGTCGTCCACGAGCTCGCAACGAACTCGATCAAATATGGCGCGCTCTCGACGGTGAGCGGCACACTGGACGTGTCGTGCACCGCGGGCGACGGCGAGGTGGTCATCCTCTGGACGGAGAAAGGCGGCCCTCCCGTTGCCATCGCTGAAGGGAAAGCAGGCTTCGGAAGCACGCTCGTCACCAGGAGCATCACCGGCCAGCTCGGCGGCTCCATCGAATTCGATTGGCCGGTCGAGGGCGTGATCGTGACCCTCCGCATGAGCAGGGCCCGGCTTGGCGCGTGAGAGGCCCAGTTCGACACCATCCGCCTCGCCCTGATCAGGGTCGCGCTGCCATCCTGCTATTCCCACAAGGGCGGCCTCGCGCTCCTC
>JBATRI010000236.1:0-3752 GCA_049292515.1 Geminicoccaceae bacterium | reverse complement strand
GGTTGGAGCAGTATGGGCATTGCAGCGGGCAGCGATGGGTGAGCTCCGCCAGGAGGCCCATCGGCGGTTCGGTCCACGGGCTCTGGCGTGCCAGGGCACCGGTCAGCGGCTCAGCCATGCGCCGTCTCCACCGCAAGGAAGCCCTGGTCGGCCAGCCCTTGCAGCATCTGCCGGACATCGGTGCTGATCGTCGCCCGCGGCGCCTCGAACTCCTCGGCCAGCGCCGTCACCAGCTCATCCACCCGCCGACCCTCGCCCAGCCGCTCGATGATCGTCACCGAGGTGGCGCACGGGAACAGCACCCGCTCCGGCGCCAGCAGCACCCACCGGTCGCGCACCGGATCGAAGCGCATGCGGACCCATCGCGGCAGCGCCACGCGATCGGTCTCGCTGAGGGTGTCCAGGCTCATGCCGCGGCCTTGGTCGCGAGATCCTGCGGTCGGAACGCACCGATCGGCACGCCGCCGCCGAGGACATAAGCATGATTCAGCGCGTCGAGCTGGGCCCAGAGCACGCTGCATTTGAAGATCAACGCGTTCGCCACGGCCAGCCGCTTCTCGGGCGTGTCCGCATGGCGCCGCACATAGTCGAGGGCAAAGCCCGCGTCCCGCGGCGCCTGGTCGAGCCGCCGGCGGAAATAGGCCACCATCTCCTCGGTGACGAAGCTATAGTGCTGCAGCAGGCCGGGGATGCGCTCCTCGTGGATCTTGGGCGCGAACAGCTCGGTCAGCGACGAGGCCACCGCCTCCAGCAGCGTGCGGTCGCGGACGAAGTGGACATAGGCGTCCACCGCGAACTTGGTGGCCGGCAGGATGCCTTCCTCGGAGCGGACATAATCGGGGTCCAGGCCCAGGCCCTGGCAGAGACGCAGCCAGCGGACGATGCCACCTTCCTGATCGCCACTGCCGTCATGGTCGAGCAAACGGACCTGCCACTCCCGCCGGAGCGCCGCATCGGCACACCGCGACAGTAACGCCGCGTCCTTCATCGGGATGCGACTCTGATAGTAGTAGCGGTTCAGCGCCCAGGCCTGGACCTGGCCGCGGTCGAGCTTGCCGGTGTGCAGCAGGCGATGGAACGGGTGAAGGATGTGGTAGCGCTCGGCACCGATCTCCCGAAGCGCTGCCTCGAGCTGATCGGCGGTGGCGAGGTCGGCGTAGCGAGCCGAGGTCATAGGCTGAGCTCCATGCCGTCGAAGGCTACTTCCCAACCCGCCCGCTCGATCGCCGCCCGCTCGGGACTGTCGGCAAGCAGTGCCGGGTTGGTGTTGTTGACGTGAATGAAGATGCGGCGCCCCATCGGCACGCGCGCCAGGCGCTCGATCGCGCCGTCGGGGCCGCTCATGCTGATATGCCCCATCCGACGCCCGGTCTTCCGCCCCACGCCCTGCACGATCATCTCGTCGTCGCACCACAGCGTGCCGTCAAGGAACAGAACGTCAGCACCGGCAACCCGGTCGAGCAGCGCATCGGTGAGCTGGGCACAGTTCGCCACGTAGAGGAGACGGCCCCCGCCAGCTTCGATCTCGAGCCCGAGCGTATCCCCGTCCATGGCAGCCGTGTCCAACTCCTCGCTCCCACCTTCCAGGTAGAGCGGCAGCTTGCCCGGTGCCAGAAACGGTACGATTCTGATGCCAAGATCACGCTCGGCCGCATCCATCACGATGGTGTGACCGTCGGTCGGCAGACCGCGTCGCGGCACGAGCGAGCGGTCGACGACCTCGAAGATCGGGTTGCTATCGAGGACAGCCAGCACCTTGGGGTGGGCATAAAGCGCGAACGGCGTCCCCTCGCGCAGGTGTAGCAACCCCGCCACGGCGTCGACATCGCCATTGGTCAGCACCACTGCCGCGATCGGGGTCGAGCGTAGTCCATCTTTTGGCTGCAGCGCCGGCTGCGCCTCGATCTGTTGGCGCAGATCAGGCGAAGCATTCACCAACAGCCAGCGGCGACCGTCGCTGGAGACGGCAATTGACGCCTGCGTAGCCGGCCGCGCCATGGGATCACCGTGGCGGGCGCGCCGAGAAGCTTCGCTATTCGCATTCCATTGCGGAAAACCGCCGCCGGCGGCGGCGCCGAGCACACGCACCTGCATGGCTGGCGCTGCCGCCGACGTCGAAACTACTGCTTAGGCCTGCGCCGGCAGATACATGGTGACTTCCATGCTCACCGGGGTGGTCTCAACCTTGGGGGCCTGCCAAATCTTCTTCGTCATTTTCGTCTCCCTTGTTGAAGCACCGGTCCGACGTTGGCCGGTGCAGTTGATGTGGGCGCCGATGGCCGCCGTGACGACTTTTCGGTGCCATTCATATTTGGTTATGAGGCCGGACCTATCAACCCGGCCATTGGTCGGGGTTCCTCGGCCCGCTGCCTCCCGGCCTCCAGGAATGGCGGCGTCGGCCGCACCATCGGCAGCGCCACGCCGTCGGCTGTCCGCCGAAGGCAATCGAGAAACGCGGCAAACGGTTGCGTGCGGCGGTATTGCGGCGGAATCAGCGCCACGATCGGCCGCTCCAGCTCCGGCACCGCGTAGAGGTCGACGTCATAGACCGCTTTGCCGCCGAGCTGGGTGCAAAGCTGCGGCACCAGCGCGACGCCCAGCCCGGCCTGGACCATGGCCAGGGCCGACTCGTAGGTCCGGCAACAGGCGGTGACCTGGTGCCGGGGGAGGACCCGGCGATACCACTCGTCGACCCGCTGATTATGCAGGTTGCCGAAGTTGAACTGGATGGTCCGGTTCAGGATGCGCTGGTGCTCCGGCCGCAGCTCCTCCTCGGGGGCGTCCACATGATCGAGCTCGAGTCCCCTCGGCGCGGCGAACACGTAGGGGTCGCGGGCGATGTCCACCCGTGTGAAGGAGACCCGGTTGGCCGCCACCGAGACCGAGGACAGCAGCGCCAGCTGCAGGTTGCGGCCATAGAGCTGCTCCAGCGCCTCGGCTGGGGCCAGCTCGTGCAGGTCGAGCTCGAGGTCCGGGACCAGCTCGAGCGCCAGACGGAATGCCTCGGGGACGATGGTGCGGGCGATCGACGCCAGCGCGCCCACGGCGATCCGGCGCCGCCGGCCGAGACGGAAATCCGCAAGCCCGGCCTCGGCCTCGTCCATCTCGGCCAGCACCGTCTCGGCCTTGCGCAGCAGGAAGCGGCCCGCGTCGGTGAGGATCAGCTGATTGTTGAGCCGGTCGAACAGCTGCCCGCCCAGCGCTGATTCCAGCTTGGCCAGCTGCTGCGACAGCGCCGGCTGGGTCACGCCCAGCTGCTTGGCGGCGCGCGTCAGCGATTCGCTATGGGCGACGGCCCAGAAAATGCGCAGCTGGTTGAGCGTGATCATCGCGTGCTGCTAGCACGTCCCGCCACAACCGGACCACATCCGTGGGCCGAGTTCGCCGATGCCGGGAACCTTGATCGCCAGCCGCTTGGGGTCGACACCGACGACCAGCCCCAGCAGGTTCAGCTCCAGCCCCTCCTCCATCGCCAGCGTGACCCCCATGAGGCCGGCAAACGACAGCTGGAAGCCGGTGCCGCTCGGGGTCCAGGCGGCGAGCTGGCCGCCGGGCAGGAAGTCCTTGCCGATCGCGGTCGCCGGCAGGGTCACCCGCAGTTCCGGCACCTCGCGAGCGAGCCAGGCCGTGAACGTGTTGGAGTTCGGCCCGGGCCAAGTGACATAGGCATCCGCGTACGGGTAGCGGACGATCGCGTCCTCCAGCCTAGGTATGGCCGCCGCCGCCGCCGGCCCGCGCAGTTCGGCCAGCAC
>JBATRI010000235.1:0-57420 GCA_049292515.1 Geminicoccaceae bacterium | reverse complement strand
ATCCTGCCGCACGTGGGCTCGGCACCTGCCAAGCAGGTCGCCCCGACCTTGCCGCCGGCGCGGCGCGATCCGGTGCTGCCGCCGCTGGTCGAGCACGAGGCGTGGCGCGAATGGTTGCTGTCGGTCCGACTGAACGGTCAGGCCGTCAGTCAGGGCGGGTTGTTTGTCGAGGCACCGGCGGGTGGCCTTGCGGCCCAGCTGGCACTGCTCGAGGCTTGGCGCGTGAAGACCGACCCCGCTCAGGTGCTCACGTTCGAAGGCCTGCCATATTATCCGCTGGCCGCCATCCAAGGCGCCACGTTCGTGCTCGACCCCAAGGCTCTGACGCTCACGCTGGAAATCCCGCCGGACGGGTTCGTCCCCTTCAGCTCGGCCGCGCCCCCGAATGAAGTACTGCGGCCGGTTTCAGGCACGGGTGGGTTTCTGGACTACGATCTGCTCTATCAGGCCGGTGACGCGGTCGATGCCGGCCTTGGCGGGCTGCTCGAGCTGGGCGCCTTTCACGCGGCTGGCAATGCGTTGACCAGCCTGCGCCTGCAGGATCTGACCGACAGCCCAAGCATCGTCCGCCTCGATACGGCGCTGAGTCGCGATCTGCCGGAATCGCGGCGCACGGTGCGGCTGGGTGACAGCATTGCCAGCGGTGGCGCCTTGGCTCCGCCGGTGCGGTTCGCCGGCCTGCAGTACGCGACCAATTTCGGCACCGACCCGACCTTCGTCACCTTTCCGTTGCCCACCATCGGTGGCCTCGCGCGGCAGGATTCGGTGGTCAACGTGTTCATCGACAATGTTCAGCGCGAAGCCCGCGCCGTCCCGGCAGGTCCGTTCACGCTGGACAGCCTGCCGGTGGTCACCGGCGCCGGCGAGGTTCAGCTGCGGGTGACGGACCTGCTGGGTAGGGAGCAGATCGTTACCCAATCCTATTACGTCAGCTCGCGTCTGCTCAAGGAAGGGCTGCACGATTTCGGGTATCAGGCCGGCGCGGAGCGTCGCGATTATGGCTCGCGCAGTTTCGACTACGGTGCGGCCCTGGCCACCGGCACCCATCGTTACGGCTTCACCAACCGCTTCACAGGGGAAGTGCACGGCGAGTTCGAGCTCGACCAACAGAGTCTCGCCGCCGGGGGTGCCTATCTGCTCGGCCAAGCCGGCGTGGTCAGCGGCGGCGTCGGGGCCGGTAGGAGCAATGGTGGCCCCGGTGTGCTCGGTGAGCTCAGCTATGAATATGACGGCCGACGCTTCAGCTTCGGCGCCCGCACGCGATACACCAGCGACAACTTCCGCCAGGTCGGCGGCGACGAGCAGGCGGCGCGCGTCGATCAGCTCAATCTCGGCCTCGATTTCGGCCAGATGGGGCGGCTCGGCGTGCTGGGGCTGCATCGCGACGGGCGTGATACCGATGATGCGACCACCATTGCCGCCACCTATAGCGTGACCCTCGGTCCCGGGGCGTTGACGCTGCGCGCCGCGCAGCTGATCCAGCCGGACCGGGAGCTGGCGCTGACCGCGCTCTACACCATTCCCTTGGGGCCCCGCCGGTCAGTCACCTCGGAACTGCTCAAGCGAAGCGGCGACTACGCGGCACGCGGCGTGTTCCGGCAGACCCGCGGCGCCAGCGATCTTGGCCTCGACTACCGGATCGCGGCCGAGACCGGCACCCGCTACAGCAGCGCCGACGCGCGGCTTGGCTACCAGTCGGTCCTTGGTGGGGTCGACCTCGATGTGGAGCGCTTCGACGGCAACAACGCGCTGCGTGCCGGCGTCAACGGCAGCGTGGCCGTGGTCGATGGCAAGGTCGCCATGTCGCGCCGGATCGATCGTGCCTTCGGCATGGTCAACCTGCCCGGATTTCCCGATGTTCGTGTCTATCTCGACAATCGTGAGGCGGGTCGCACCGATGGCAATGGCCGTCTGCTCCTGCCGGGGCTGCGACCGTACGAGAGCAACCGCGTCCGGGTGGACGTCGACGATCTGCCGCTCGATGCGGAGATCGGCGCCGCCGAAGTCGAGGCGGTGCCGTTCGAGCGCAGCGGCATGACCATCGCCTTTCCGCTTACCCTCAGCGAGCAGGCGACGGCGGTCTTGCAGGACGAGCACGCCCAGCCGCTGCCGGTTGGTCTCAGGCTGCGCAGCGCGGACGGCACGCTGACGGCCTGGGTCGCGCGCGATGGATTCAGCCAGATCAAGGGTCCGCTGCGGGTATTGACGGTGATCGAGAGCGAGCCGGGCGAGGAGCACTTTGCCTGCGAGCTGCCAGCGGCGCCGGATAATAGCCTGCTACCCGACCTGGGTACGATAGCATGTCGCTGAACGGACCGCTGGTCATAGCGCTACTGAGCGCTGCGTGCTGGACGGGGCCGGCACTGGCCGTCTGCAGCGTCGACACGGAGCCTGTCGCCTTCGGCATCGCCGACCCGCAACGGCAAACTCGCGGCACGGGGGAGGTCGTCATCCACTGCGACGCCACGACGACGATCACGGTCGGGCTCTCGCCGGGCGGCGGCGGCAGCGGCGGCAGGCGCATGCGGGGATCGACTGGTGGTCGGATCGACTACTACCTGTTCTCCGATGCCGGCAACTCTGTGCCGTGGGGAGATGGCGCAGCCATCGGCAACCCGGTCACCGCCTCGGCAGAAGGCGGCATAGCAAGACGCCTTACCATCTACGGCGTCATCCCCGCCCAGGACGGCATCGACGCTGGTGAGTACGACGACAGCCTGCAAGTCACCCTGACCTTCTGAACTCGACATAACCTGATGTGTCGGCAGGCGGCCTCGCCGCCGCGGGCGCCATCGCATGCGGTAAGCTCCGCAAATCGATCGGGACCAGAGAACCCGAGCGGAGGAAACCATGCGAAGCCCGAGCTTCCGCGCGATTGTACTCGCGCCGGTCATCGCCATCGCCTTGTTCGGCAGCACCACCGACCTCGGCCGAGCCAGCCAAGTGGGTGGCACGTTGGCGGTTACCGTTCGTGTGGTGGCATCATGCTCGGCGGCTCTCGTGTCGGACAGCAGTGCGACGGTCGGGACCGCCTGTCCCAGCACCAGCGCACCGCTCGCCATCATGACGGAGACCGTGGCGCCCGACGCTGTTCCCGTGGAAGCCTACACAATTGAAGACGGCGTGGCGGATGTAGACGTCCGCTACCTTACGTTGATCTACTGACGGCCGTCGACAGCAGCGGACCCGGCAAAGTTTTTTCTTCCGATTGCGCTTGATCGAGCATATTAGGGTCCTTGATATCAACCTGCTGTGGAGCAACTCCGGCCCATGCTTGGCACCCGACGACGTATGGGGCTTGGCATCTGCGGTGCGCTGCTCTGGCTTCAGGGAATGCCCTCGGTTGCGGCCCAGGATCCATTTCAGGCTTGGCTCACCGATCTGCGTCGGGAGGCGCGGGGGCAAGGAATCAGCACTCGAACTCTGGACGCGGCCATGGCCGGCGTTCGCCCGATCCCTTCTGTGCTCGAGGCCGATGTGCGGCAGCCCGAGCGACAGATCACCTTTGCGGAGTATCGACGCCGTGTGGTCAGCGCGGACCGTATCGACCGCGGTCGACAGATGCTTGCCCAGCATCGCCAGCTGCTCACCGAGATCACCGCACGCTACGGCGTGCCGGCTCCAGTCCTGGTGGCGCTCTGGGGCATCGAGTCCAATTTCGGTGAGCGCCAGGGGACCTACCCGGTGTTCGCGGCCCTGGCGACGCTGGCCTATGATGGGCGGCGCGCCAAGTTCTTTCGCCGTGAGCTGCTGAGTGCGCTGAAGATCGTCGAGCGTGGCTCTGCTGAGCCCAGCCGCATGCTGGGCTCATGGGCCGGGGCCATGGGCCAGAACCAGTTCATGCCCTCGACCTATCGGAGCTATGCAGTGGCGTTCGACGGCGATGGCCATCCCGACATCTGGAATTCGCTGCCCGACGTGTTCGCCTCGATGGCCAACTACCTGTCTCGCTCCGGTTGGGATGCGCGCTACATCTGGGGCCGCGAGGTCAGTGTGCCGGACGGTCTCGATGGCGGCCGCGTAGGGCTTGACCATCGGGCGCCGCTATCGACTTGGCACGCACGCGGGGTGAGTCTGCCAGACGGCGGGGAACTGCCCGTGGTGGCTATTCCAGCCTCGTTGCTGCGCATGGACGACGGCGGAAGCTCCAGCTACCTTGTCTATGGCAACTTCAAGGCACTGATGGCCTGGAACCGCTCCACCTATTTCGGCGTCTCCGTTGGGCTTCTGTCGGATTCGTTGAAGGATGGATGAGCTTTCTCATCCATGTTATGAAGTTCGGCATGCTGACCGCGCCACTTGCTCACCGATCCTGTCTGGTCCTGGGGCTCGCTCTCCTGCTGGCTGCTTGCGGCACGACCAAAGGCCCGAACTCCTCTTCCCAGTCGGCCTCCGGACCCGCCGTCGGCAGCTACAAGCTTGGCAAGCCCTACCGGATCAAGGGCCGGTGGTATCGACCGGAATATGATCCATCCTACACCAAGGTCGGTACCGCATCTTGGTATGGCGCGGACTTCCATGGGCTGGCCACGGCCAATGGTGAAGTGTTCGACAAGGAGCAGATCACCGCGGCCCATCCGACCCTGCCGCTGCCCAGCCTTGTTCGGGTGACCAATCTCGACAACGGCCAGACGATCGACGTTCGGGTCAACGATCGGGGGCCGTTCATTGATGATCGTCTGATCGACCTGTCGCAGGCCGCAGCGCGGCGCCTGGGCTACGAGCAACGTGGATTGGCGCGGGTTCGGGTCGAGTTCCTTGGCCTAGCCGATGCGCGCGGAACGCCTCCCCAGCCGACTGTGGTGAGGTACGCCGCGCCAGCGCCCAAGCCGCAGCCGCCGATCCAGCTTGCTGCAGCGACGGTAGCGGCGGCGGCACCAAATCCCCTTCCGGCGCGGGCACCCCTCCGCACTGTTGCTCCGGCGCCCGTTCCGGCCCGCACCCAGCTGGTCGCCTGCACCGCCGAGGACCAGTTTGTCCAGGTGGGCGCCTATGCCGAGACGGATCAGGTCCTGGCGGCGATGGCTAGCCTGGAGGGCTTGGGCCAGGTGCGGGTCGAGCCCGCGTTCGCCGGCAATCGGGCCGTGGCCCGCGTCCGCTTGGGGCCGGTAGCCGGCTCCGATGCCAGCAGAATGCTGGCTCGGGTGGCGGCCCTCGGTTACACCGATGCATTTCTCATCCCGGCCCCCCACAAGGGGGATGTGACGCTTGTGAGTTGCTGAGCGCGGGGCTCGGCCCACTCGACGAGGTGTTCGATGCTGTTGCGGCTGTTTATGGCGGTTGTGGTAGTCGCCACATGGATGGCGTCGCCGGCCCGGGCCTTCGAGACGGCAGCTCGCTCGGCCATCATCATGGACAATCGAACCGGTGCCGTGTTGTTCGAGAAAAATGCGGACGAGCGGATACCGCCGGCGTCGATGAGCAAGTTGATGACGGCCTACATGATCTTCGACAGCTTAAAGAGCGGCCGGCTGAAGCTGGAGGATGAGATCACCGTCAGTGAGCGATCCTGGAAAATGGGCGGCTCGCAGATGTTCTTGAAGGTCGGGGACCGCGTCAAGGTCGAGGACCTGATACAAGGCATCATCGTCCAGTCGGGCAACGACGCCTGCGTCGCCATGGCGGAGGCAATCGCCGGCTCCGAGGAGGAATTCGCGCGCGAGATGACCGAGAAGGCGCACGCGATCGGATTGACCAAAAGCACGTTTGCGAATTCGACCGGTCTTGATGCTCCAGAACATTTGATGACCGTGCGGGATCTGGCGCTTTTGACGAGGCAAATCATCACTGAGTTTCCCGAGTACTTCAAATATTACTCCGAGCGGGAATTCGAGTACGGTGGCATCAAGCAGCCGAATCGCAATCCGCTGCTGCAGGCGAACGTTCCCGGCGTCGACGGGATGAAAACGGGCTTCACGGATCAGTCCGGTTACGGGCTCGTGGCCACGGCCAGGCGGGATGACCGCCGCATCATTGCCGTGCTGGCTGGGCTCGATTCCACCAAGCAGCGCCGGTTCGAGGGCGAACGGGTTCTGGAGTACGGCTTCCGTGAGTTCCAGGAATACCACCTGTTCCGGCCGGGCCAAGCCGTCGTCGACGCGGATGTCTGGCTGGGCGCCGCGCCCAAGGTGTCGCTGGCGTCGTCCGAAGGTGCGGCGGTCACCCTGACCCGCGAGGCGCGCAAGGGGCTGGTGGTCAAGCTCAGCTATGCCAATCCTGTGGCCGCTCCCGTCCTGGCGGGGACGGAGCTGGGCCATGCGGTCATCGAGGCTCCCGGCATGACACCCATCTCCGTACCGCTGGTCGCCGCCAACGACATTCCGAAGGCCAGCCTGATGGGGCGGGCGACCGGGACACTGACTTACCTGATCTGGGGTACCCCGGCATCCTGACGTCGCCACCGATGCCACTGCCACGTGGTCGCTTCATCACCTTCGAAGGTGGCGAGGGGGCCGGCAAGAGCACCCAGTCCCTTCATCTGGCCGACCGCCTGCGCGGCTGCGGGCTGGGGGTGCGGCTGACCCGTGAGCCCGGCGGCACCGACGGAGCAGAGGCCATTCGGGAGCTGATCGTCCACGGCCCGGTGGAGCGCTGGCGACCGCTCAGCGAGCTGTGCCTGTTTATGGCCGCCCGCGACGATCATCTGCATCGTGCGATCCTGCCGGCCCTGACGAGTGGCGAGTGGGTGGTCTGCGACCGCTTCGCCGATTCGAGCCGGGTCTATCAGGGCTATGCCGGCGGTCTCGGGCTAGCACTCGTCGACCGACTGCAGGAGCCGTTGCTGGGCGAACATATGCCCGACCTGACCTTGCTGCTCGACCTGCCGGTCGAGACCGGGATGGCCCGCTGCGCGGAGCGCGGTGCCATGGCCCGCTTCGAGGCCAAGGGTCGCGATTATCACGAACAGGTCCGCCAAGGCTTCCTTGCCTTGGCGGACACGGAGCCGGACCGCTTCGTCATCCTCGACGCTGCAGCCGGCGAAGCTGAGGTCGCAGCAGCGGTCTGGCGTGCCGTTGTCGCCAAGTTCAAGTTGCCGACGTCATGAGCGAGCTGCCGCCACCGCAGGCCAATCCGCATCTGTTTGGGCACGCGCGCGCCGAGGCCGTCATGCTGCGGGCCATGACCAGTGGCCGTCTGCCGCATGCCTGGCTGCTGCGAGGCCCGCGTGGCGTCGGCAAGGCCACGCTGGCTTATCGCTTCGCCCGCCGGCTGCTGGCGGGGGAAGACCATGAGCGTGCCGCTGTCGACCCCACCCATCCCGTGTTCCGCATGGTGGCGAAAAAGGCCCATCCCGACCTGCGCGTGCTCGAGCGCATCGTCAACCCGAAGACCGGCAAGCTTTCTAAGGAGATCCTGGTCGATCAGGTCCGGTTGGCGGACGATGCGCTCTACGCCACCGCGGCACGGGCTGGGCGCAAGGTGCTGGTCATCGACCCTGCCGACGAGCTGAACAGCTCCGGTGCAAACGCCTTGCTGAAGCTGCTGGAGGAGCCGCCCGCCAGCGTGGTGATGCTCCTGGTCTGCCAGCGCCCCGGTCTGCTGCCGCAGACAATTCTCTCCCGCTGTGCCCAGCTGCCGCTGACCCCGCTGTCGGCGGCCGAGCTGCTGGCGGGCCTGAGCGAGCTGGCGCCGGCGCTGCCGGAGGGCAGCCGCACCGGGTTGGCCGAGCTAGCCGAAGGCTCGATCGGCCGCGCGCTGGAGCTGAACGAGGGCGCCTGGCTGGACCGCTATGCCGACCTGCTACCCAAGCTCGTGGCTGGACGTACCAGCCCGGCAGCGCGGGTGACGCTCGCTGGCAAGCTCGTACAGGGGGGCGACGGTCAGGGCTTCCGCACCACGGCCGACCTGCTTGGCTTCGTGCTACGCCGACTGGCCTCCCGGCAGGCCGGCCGCCGGGGCATGGTCGAGCTTTTTCCCGGCGAGCACGGCCTTTTGACGGAGCTTGCCGCTGGCCGCGGCCTTGATCACTGGGTTGGCTTGTGGGACAAGCTTGCGGTCCTGGCGGCGCGGGTCGACGCGGTCAATCTCGATCCGCTGCAGGCACTGCTCCAGGTCGTGCAGGCGATTTGCGCCGTCGAGCCCTTGAGCGAGCTCTCGATCGCCTGAGTTCACCTGGAGACCGGCATGACCGCGTCCGGCGCGTTCTACATCACGACGCCCATCTATTACGTCAACGACCAGCCGCACATCGGCCATGCCTACACCACCTTGGCGTGCGATGCGCTGGCCCGGTTCATGCGGCTCGACGGCCGGACGGTGCGCTTCCTCACCGGCACCGACGAGCACGGCCAGAAGGTCGAGAAGGCGGCCAGCGACGCCGGGGTCGACCCGCAGACCTTCACCGACCGGGTCTCGCAGCGCTTCCGCGATCTGGTCGCCGCGATGAACTTCAGCCACGACGACTTTATCCGGACCACCGAGCCGCGCCACAAAGCGGGCGTGGCGGCGCTGTGGCAGCGCCTGATCGATAGCGGCGACATTTATCTCGGCTCCTATGCCGGCTGGTACTCGGTCCGCGACGAGGCGTTCTACACCGAGACCGAACTGGTCGACGGCAAGGCGCCGACAGGTGCTCCTGTCGAGTGGGTCGAGGAGCCATCTTACTTCTTCCGCCTCTCGGCCTGGCAGGAGCGGCTGCTCGCGTTCTATGAAACGAACCCGAGCTTCGTGCTGCCGGCCACACGCATGAACGAGGTCAAGAGCTTCGTGAAGGGGGGCCTGCAGGACCTTTCGGTCTCGCGCACCACCTTCGCCTGGGGCATTCCGGTGCCGAACGATCCGGCGCACGTGGTCTATGTCTGGCTGGATGCGCTGACCAACTACATCTCGGCGTTGGGCTACCCCGACACCGAGGGCGAGCTGTACCGCACCTTCTGGCCCGCCGACTTCCACGTCGTCGGCAAGGACATCCTGCGCTTCCATACGGTCTACTGGCCGGCCTTCCTGATGAGCGCCGGCCTGGAGCCGCCCAAGCAGGTCTTCGCCCACGGCTGGTGGACGGTCGAGGGCCAGAAGATGTCCAAGTCGCTGGGCAACGTCGTGAGCCCATTCGAGCTGATCGAGAAGTACGGCCTCGACCAGACCCGCTATTTCCTGCTGCGCGAGATCACCTTCGGCAGCGACGGCGACTTCAGCCATGCCGCCATGGTCCGCCGCATCAACCACGATCTGGCCAATGACTACGGCAACCTGGCCCAGCGCGTGCTGTCGATGATCGCCAAGAACTGCGGCGGCAAGGTCCCCGAGCCCGGGCCGCTCACCGACGCCGACACCGCCCTGCTCGATTCTGCGCGCAATCTGCTGCCACGTATCCGCGGCTGCATGGCCGAGATCGCCGCGCACCGGTCCCTGGAGCTGATCTGGGAGGTCTGCGGCGATGCCAATCGCTATGTCGACGCCCAGGCCCCCTGGACGCTGCGCAGGACTGATCCTGCGCGCATGGCCACCGTCCTGTGGGTGCTGGCCGAGACCGTACGTCACTTGGCGATCTTGACTCAGCCCTTCATGCCGGAGGCCTCGGCTAGGCTACTGGACCTGTTGGCGGTCGAGCGAGCGGACCGAAGCTTCACGGCCCTCGATGCGGGCGTGCTGCGGGCCGGCACCGTGCTGCCGCCACCGGCCGGCGTGTTCCCACGGCATGTCGATACCGAAGCGGCATGATCGTCGACAGCCACTGCCACCTCGACTACCCGGGCTTGGCCGAGGACGAGGCCGGGGTGATGGCGCGTGCCCAGGCGGCAGGGGTCGGGCGGATGGTCCACATTGCTGCCAAGCGCGCCGGCTGGCCGGTCGGCATCGCTCTCGCGGAGCGCCGGCCCGAGGTCTTCTGCGCCGTGGGCATCCATCCACACGAGGCTGGCACCGAGGGCTTGGACGATCCAGCCCCACTGGTCGAGCTGGCGGCGCACGCTAGGGTCGTGGCCATCGGTGAGAGCGGCCTAGACTATTTCTACGATCACGCGCCGCGCGACAGACAAATGGTGAGTTTTCGCACCCACATCCAGGCGGCCCGCAGCACCGGCTTGCCGCTGGTCGTCCACACCCGCGACGCCGACGACGACACCATGGCGCTGCTCGAAGCCGAGATGGAAGCTGGCCCGTTCACGGGCGTCATCCACTGCTACAGCTCGAGCCGCCGGCTCGCCGAGCGAGCCGTCGCCATCGGCATGTATCTGGGCATCGGCGGCATCCTCACCTTCAAGAACTCGGCGGCACTGCGCGAGACGGTAGCTGGTATGCCGCTCGATCGGCTGATCCTCGAGACCGACGCGCCCTATCTGACCCCGGTGCCGTTCCGCGGCCGCACCAACGAGCCGGCCTATACGGCGCACGTCGCAAAGGTGCTGGCCGAGGTGCGCGACTTGCCGCTGGCGGAGCTCGCGCGCGCCACCACGACGAACTTTCACCGCCTGTTCACCAAAGTCGCCGCATGCGCGTGACCGTTCTCGGTTGCGGCACCTCGTCGGGCGTCCCGCAGATCGGCTGCGACTGTGCCGTCTGCCGGTCCGACGACCCGCGCAACAAGCGGCTGCGCTGCTCGATCCTGATCGAGAGCAAGGGCCAGCGTATCCTGGTCGACACCGGCCCCGACCTGCGTCAGCAGTGCCTCAGCGCCGGGATCGGCGCGATCGACGCGCTGATCTACACCCATGCTCACGCCGATCATGTCCATGGCATCGACGATCTGCGCGCGATCAACAACATCATCATGGCACCCATCCCGACCTACGCCGAGGCTGCCGTGCTCGATCGCGTCCGTGAGCGCTTTCCCTATGTGTTCGAGGGTGGCCGGGCCGGCTTTGGCTATTGGCGGCCGGAGCTGACGCCTCATCCCGTAGAGGGCTCGTTTCGGATCGGCGAGGTCGAGATCGTATCGTTCCCGCAGAAGCACGGCCGTGGCATTACCTCGGGGCTGCGCATCGGCCCGTTCGCCTACTCCACCGACACGGATGGGCTCGACGCTGCCGCCCTTTCTATCCTGAAAGGTGTGGACGTCTGGATCGTCGATGCGCTGCGCGATCGCCCGCACCCCAGCCACGCGCATCTCGAGCTGGCGCTTGGCTGGATCGACCATGTCGGCCCGTCCCGCGCCTACCTCACGCACATGAATCATGAAGTCGACTATGACGACTGGGCGAGCCGCCTGCCGCCGGGAGTCCTGCCTGCGCACGATGGGCTGGTGATAGAGATCGACGACGGCACCTGAACAGCGATCCTGGCGCCACGATGGTCACGGAGCCGGTTGCCACAGCCGGGCCGCCATGTCACACGACGCGCCAATCCAGCCACCGGGACCCGGCCGTGTTGCTCGAACAGAATTGCTACTACGACCTGCCGCCGGGCAAGGTCGCCTCGGTCGTGACCTATCTGGAAATGACCGCTCCACCGGCAGCCGCGCCGCTGCCGAAATCAGCCGAGCTGACGTTGCGTCAGGTCGAGCGCCCCGACCTCGACTGGTACCGCGACCTCTACCGGCGGATCGGCACCGACTGGCTCTGGTTCAGCCGGCTGGTGATGCCCGACGCTGAAGTCCTGGCGACGATTCGTCACCCTTCCGTCGAGGTCTATGCCCTGGCCCGCGAAGGCGTCGACCACGGTCTGCTCGAACTCGACCGACGCGAGCCGCCCGACATCGAGCTGGCCTATTTCGGCCTTACCCCCGATCTCGTCGGCGTGGGTGCTGGCCGTTGGCTCATGTCACAGGCGATTCAACTGGCGTGGAGACATGGCCCGCGGCGTTTCTGGGTGCATACCTGCAGCCTGGACCATCCGAACGCGCTACCATTCTACGTCCGCTCCGGGTTTCACCCCTACAAACGGGCCGTCGAGGTGGCGGATGATCCGCGGCTGATCGGTCTGGCGCCGCGCGACTCGGCGCCGTGGCTGCCGCTCATCGCCTAGGGTTGCGTGGCGCATTGCGCCCGTCGGGCAGGATTGTGTAAACTATACATTGACTAAAATGCTGAGTCTCTGCACCATCGGTTGAGAATTCTCAAGTCGGAGAAGAATGATGGGCACAGGCAAAGGCGATCGCTGCGGCTACTGGTGGCGCGGCTTCGCCATGGTTGTCCTGGCTCATTTAGTGACGGCAACGGCGCTGGCCGGGGCAAGTGATGCAGCGTCGCCTCTGGTGGCCGACTCGGCTACTGATGCGCGCGACATATTCAAAATCTGTCACGATCAGACTTACGCGTTGTGCGCTGTCTCCAGCTGCTTCGTCTTCAACAATGTCTCCTACTGCACATGCGACGTCAAGAAAGGTGACAGTATCAGTCTGCCGTTCAATTACGGCAAAGGCAAGGATATCTGCTCGGTCAATGCCGAGGGTGTGGGCAACGGCTACATGGTGAGCACGTACAGCCTGCCGGAGTCGGTGGTGAAGCCGCGTGGTAATCAGGCGCTCTACACCTGTCCCGCCGCTACCTCGACCGGCGCCTACGCCCAATGCGACGGTGGCATCTGCTTTCGCAGCACCCAGGGCCAGAATTTTCCGGGGTCGCCCAAGCCGCTGAAGCCGAACCAGATCATCTGCTCCTGCCCGATCACCGTAGCCGATCCGGCAACCGCCAAGATCGGCTACCAGATCGCCGGCCCTTATCCTTGCGAGAGCGGTTTCTTCAAGAATTGCGGCAGCAAGGTCGCGAACACGGATACCGGTGCCAGGATCTACGTTGGCGCGCCCACCGGGTCCGCACGCCTGCTGACCCGCCTGCTCTACGGCAGCGTGCCACCGCTCAACCGGTGCAACCCACCCACCTCTCCGTAAGTCGGCGAGCCAGCGAGCGCCCCAGCGGGCGACACCGCGTCCAAAGCCGCTCGCGGTCGCTGTTTATCTGGCGTCCGCCAGGCGCCTGCGTCAACTTGCGACCGGGGTGTCCTTCTGCGCGCCCCACTCGGCCCAGGAGCCGTCATAGAGGGCCGCGTTGTGCACGCCGAGCTTGAACAGAGCGAGGTTGATCAGCGCCGCCGACACGCCGGAGCCGCAAGTGGTGACCAGCGGCTGGGTGAGGTCGACGCCGGCAGTGGCAAAGATCCGGCGCAGCTCGGGTTCCGGTTTCAGCGTGCCGTCGTCAGCGACCAGCTCGATGTAGTGCAGATTTCGTGCACCGGGGATGTGGCCGGAGCGCAGGCCTGCCCGCGGCTCGGGCTCACGGGCGTGGAACCGACCGGCGGAGCGGGCGTCGACGACCTGCTCGCGGCGTGTGGTCAGGTTCGCCCGCATCTGATCGAGCTCCCGGTAGATCAGGCTGTTCTGCCGGACGGTAAACTCGCGGGATTTGGTCGCCTTCGCGAAGTCATTCACCGGGCGGCCTTCGGCCTGCCAGCGACCGAGTCCGCCATCCAGCACCCAGACGTCGACATGCCCCATGTAGCGAAACATCCACCAGACGCGTGCGGAGGCGAAGAAGCGGTTATTGTCGTAGACAATGATCCGCACCCCGTCACCGAGGCCGAGCTGACGCACGCGGCTGCTGAACCTTGCCGGCGACGGCACCATGTGCGGATGCAGGTCTTTCGGCTCGCAGACCTCGTCCAGGTCGAAGAACACCGCCCCCGGGATGTGGCACGCCTCGTATTCCGCGCGCGCATTGCGCTCGATGGTCGGCAGGAACCACGTCGCGTCGATGACCCGGACGTCAGGCGAATCGAGATGGGTCTGCAGCCATTCGGTGGTGACGAGGGCTTCGGGCATGGGCGCGGTTGCTCGCTAAAGGTGTGGGACGGCAGGCTCAGGCCAGCCAGGACGGGACTGGCAGATCTTTCTCGCGCAGGAATTCGGGATTGAACAATTTGCTCTGATACCGTGTGCCGTAGTCGCAGAGGATGGTCACGATCGTGTGGCCTGGGCCCAGCATCCTGGCGACGTGGACTGCGCCCGCGATGTTGATCGCCGAGGAGCTGCCGAGCACCAACCCCTCGTCGAGCACCAGATCGAAGATGTAAGGCAGCGCCTCCCGGTCGGTGATCTGGAGCGCGTCGTCCAGCGGTGCGCCTTCCAGATTGGCCGTCACCCGCCCCTGGCCGATGCCCTCGGTGATCGACGAGCCTTCGGCTTTGAGCTCACCGTGCTTGTACCAGTTGTACAGCGCGGCTCCCATCGGATCGGCCAGCACGATCTTGATGCCAGGATTCCGCTCCTTGAGGAACATGCCCACGCCGGCGAATGTCCCGCCCGTGCCGACGGCACAGGTAAAGGCGTCGATGCTGCCGCCCGTCTGCTCCCAGATCTCCGGTCCGGTTGTCCGGTAGTGTCCGGTCCGGTTCGCGACATTGTCGAACTGGTTGGCCCAGATCGCACCATTGGGTTCGTTCTGCGCAAGTTCGGCCGCTAGCCTGCCGGAGTACTTCACGTAGTTATTGGGATCCTTGTAGGGCAGTGCCGGGACCAGCCGGAGATCGGCGCCGACCAGCCGGAGCATGTCCTTCTTCTCCTGGCTCTGCGTCTCCGGCATCACGATCACGGTCCGGTAGCCGCGGACATTGCCGACCAGCGCCAAGCCGATGCCGGTATTGCCGGCGGTGCCCTCGACGATCACCCCGCCGGGACGCAGGATCCCCTTCTCCTCGGCATCCGTGATGATCGCCAGTGCCGCCCGATCCTTGACGCTGCCGCCCGGGTTCAGGAACTCGCATTTGCCCAAGATCTCGCAGCCGGTCGCTTCCGATACGCGCTTGAGGCGCACCAGTGGCGTGTTGCCGACGAGATCGATGAAGCCCGCTCGAATGTCCATATCCTGCCCGTGAAGCAGCGGTTCGCCCCCTGTGAGGATGTAAAGCCAGCGTCCCACCACGGCAAGCGCCCCGGGTTGGGCTCGGCCGCTACCTGGGCTACAACGCGGCATGACCGAACAGCAGCAAGCGGAAGTCCTGGCCTTCCTCCTGGACGGAGCACTGGGCAATGGTGTGGAGCGAATCGACACGCACGGCGCCATCGTGCTGCTCGCCGGCGAGCGCGCCTATAAGCTGAAGCGTGCCGTGCGCTTCAGCTTCATGGACTTCTCCACGCTGGATCTTCGGGAGGCCGCCCTACGCAGCGAGCTTGAACTCAACCGGCGTACCGCGCCCATGCTCTATCGCCGCGTGCTACCTATCACGCGCGAACCTGACGGTAGTCTGGCGCTCGACGGCAGTGGAAGTCCGGCCGAATGGCTGCTCGAAATGTCGCGGTTTCCAGAATCGGCACAGCTTGATCACGTAGCGGCGCGCGGTGAGCTGACGGCGAATCTTGTCGAAGCGCTCGCGGCGACCATCTCCGAGTTCCACGCGACCGCCGAGATCCATCGCGATCGAGGCGGCTTTGCCGCCATGCGGGACGTGGTCGAGGGCAATGCCGGCGATCTGACGAGCCTCGCCCCCGAGGTGCTGGACGCCAAGGCTGTCGCGGCGCTGAACCGGGCGACGTCGGAGCTGCTAGAAGCGTCTGCGGCGCTCCTCGAACGACGACGCCTCGCTGGCCGGGTCCGTCACTGCCACGGCGATCTGCACCTCGCCAACATCGTCCTGCTGGATCGCCGGCCCGTGCTGTTCGACTGTCTGGAGTTCGACGCCGCCCTGGCCTGCATCGACGTCTATTACGACTTGGCGTTCCTGGTCATGGACCTGATCGAACGGGGTCTGACCGACCGCGCCCGGTTATTGCTGCAGACCTACGGCGACAGCGTCCAGGACGATTCCGGGCAGGCGTTGCTGCCGCTGTTCATCGCTATCCGCGCGACGATCCGCGCCAAGGTCGCCGGCTTCAATGCGCGCGTGCTGGAGGGCGAGGGGAGGGCCGAGAAAGTGCGTGATGCTCGCGCCTATCTCGATCTCGCGCACCGAGCCTTGCGGCCGGAGCCCGCACGGCTGCTCGTCGTCGCCGGCCGCTCCGGCACCGGCAAGTCCAGCGTGGCGGCGGTCCTGGCCTCGGGGTTGGGCGCCATGCCGGGCGCGGTCATCCTACGCACCGACGTGATCCGCAAACGCTTGTTCGGCCGCCATGCGAGCGAGCGTCTGCCGGCCGAGGCTTATACGCCAGATGTTTCGGCCCGTGTCTTTCTCACCGTCGCCGCTCGTGCGCGGGAGTTGACCAAGGCTGGCCGGACCGTCATCGCCGACGGTGTCTACGGCAGTCCAGTGCAGAGGGCGCAGATCAAGGCCGCCGCCCGGCAGGCCGGCGTGCCGTTTCGCGCGGTATGGCTGGAGGCACCCGAGCTGGTGCTCGAACGACGTGTCACCGAGCGGACCGGAGATGCCTCCGACGCCGACGTGGCCGTGGTTCGAAACCAGGCGCGATCGCTGAAGGATCCTTCCGTGACATGGCCAAGAGTCGGCGCCGGCCGTGCCCTGGCCGAGGTCGCCGCCGACATTCGCCGAATCTGGGAGAATTGAGCGATGTGCGGTCGCTTCGCATTGTCGATCGTCGCGGCACAGTTTCAGCTGGCATTCGACTGCGCGCCGCCCGATGGACTCACCTCCAGCTACAACGTGACACCAGACACACAGATCGTGGTCATACGGGCTGATGAGGAGGGCCGTCCGGTCGCCGGCTTCGCGCGCTGGGGTTTGCTCGGGGCATGGATGAAGGAGGCCAACGACCCCGCAAGGCAGATCAATGCCCGGGCCGAGACGGCCGCCGAGAAGCCGATGTTCCGCGATGCGTTCAAGAAGGGCCGCTGCCTGATCCCGGCGACGGGCTTCTACGAGTGGCAGAAGGCTGGCGCCGGCTCGTCACGGCCGTTCTATGTCGGCCTAGCATCCGGCGAGGCGTTCGCCTTTGCCGGACTATGGCGGCGCAACAAGCTGGCTGACGGCTCGAGCCACGACACCTGCGCCATCCTGACGATCCAGGCCTCGTCGCTGCTCGAGCCCATCCACCATCGCATGCCTGTCATCCTGCCTCAGGCGAGTCAGGCGCTTTGGCTCGATCCGACGCTCAAGGACGCCGGTATACTGCAGGCGCTGCTGGCCCCGCGGCCGGACCATGAGCTGTATGCCTATGAAGTGAGTCGGGCCGTGAACGCCCCACGCAATGACGGGCCTGAACTCATTCGTGCGCTGGATTCCGTGCAGGTGGATCAGGGGCCGGCGCAGCGCACCCTGTTCTAACCCGTCACTTGGCGCGACGGGTGCGTTGTACGGCGTACTCGTCATCGCTGGCCGACAATTCCGCGACCCAGGGATACTGCTGACGCTCCACGTCGGTGTAGCCCAGATTGTGCGTGGTCTGGCTGCGCGGAACCTCGCGCGGGCTGTCGTACTCGGTGCCGAACACCTTGTCCCAGACGCCGAGCGTGATGCCGAAATTACCCCGCTCGCTGTGGAAATGGTGAGCGAGATGGTGCTTTTTGATCTCGCGCAGCCAACGATTCCTGGGCGTGAACGGTAGATGCTGGACACAATGGCAGAACTCGTAGCCGGTGAAGACCACGAGACCCGTGGCCAGGGCGGCTGCCGCTCCCGACGGGCCGCCGACGACCCAACCGATGGGCAAGGTCAGCAGGAATATCGCCGGCAAGGTCGTATAGAGTGCCCCGAACAGCACTGCCAGATCGTGCGGATTCTGGTGGTGGTCGTAGTGAATTCGCTTCCAGACGCTGGCGGTCATGGCGCTTTTGTAGAGCAGCTGGCTGTGCAGCACCCAGCGATGCAAAGCATATTCGGCCAGCGGATAAAGCACCAGCACCGCCACGACAGCGCTCACCGGCCCATGCCAGCTGGGCGCGAAAGTAACGGAGAACGCCACCGCCAGAATGGCAAGCACCAGGTAGACCTGAATTGAGTAGTGCGTGAAGAAGGCGCCGAGCAAATCGCTCAATGTCATCTTGTCGAGCAGGTACTTCCGGCCTTGCCAAGGGTTGATTCTTGCGAGCATTCCGCAGGTCCCCGGAGAGAGAAAAGAAGCAATACGTTATATATCGCTGCGATGCACCACGCGAAAGGGGTGCGCGAGCGGCCACGTGCCGCGGTGGCGTCAATGTCACGCTCCGGCGTAGCTCCGGGCCGAAATCTCTTTGGTACGGTGGGCACGAAAATCCCACGGAGGGACGAACGAGCCTGCCCACAGCCCGCGGTGCGCGGCGCGCGCCGTCTCCTGTTGCGAGACATAATCGGCGCCGTATTTCCGGTAGGCCAGCGCCCAACCATTCTCGACCAGCCAGCCGCCGAGGTCGGTGCCCCCCACCGCGCATCGTGCCACCGGCCGACGATATCGGTCCTTCGTGCGCCATCGACAGGTCACGGTCCGCTCGCCGATCAGGTCGGCGAGCGCAAACGCCGCACGGCGCCCGCAAGGCCACAACTCACCGTCGCGCCGGCAGCTCTGCCGTGCTTCCGGAGCATCGACCGCCGCCAGTCGGATGCGCATCCCGTGCAACTCCAGCGTGTCGCCGTCTATGACCGACGCTTGGCCGGTGCTGCTCTGCTCTGGACGTTTTGGCTTCGTGCTGCGCGCAGTAGCGTCCGTCAGCGGCAATGCGGCTGCCACTACGAACAAGAGGGCAATGGCGATGTGGACTGAGGCATTATTCTGCATCAGCGAGCAATAGACTCGCATCAACGGGTCCGGAAGTACGGTCCGGCATACTTGGGCGCGACAGCAGAGTCGCAGCTGACAATTTCAATTTAGGATAATATTAAGGCTGAAATATTCCACTAACTGACGAGCACATCCACCAGAGGACGTCGCGGTGAGGGCGCTTGCGGTCCCGCATAGCCGAGCCGGAACAGCATCTGCACGCGGGCCGGCGGCTGGATGCCCAGCAACGTCTCCAATTGCAGGCGCGATGGGAACATCTGGGCATAGTCCCCCAGGGCCTGACTCACCGGGTGAATGGCAACCCCGGCGGCGGCTGCCGCCAGATCCACCCGCTGGTAGGCCCGCCCGGCGGCAATGCGACTGGCCACGCTGTCGTCGGCGGTCACGAGCCAGCCAAAGCTCGCCGTGCCGGCAATCAGATTCTCCCACTGCAGGCGACCAAGATGCCATGCGGGGCTACCGGGATGGCCGAGACTTTCCCAAGAGAGCACACGCAGCCGCGTGAGCCACCAAACCGCCGTTCCGGTGAGAGCGAGACCGTCCAGATGCGCTTCGACCTCCGCGGCGCCCAGCCGTATCCAGCGCACCGTCTCCTCAAGTGCGACGGGCATGCCGTATTCGAGCAGGAACGCCGCAAGGACGATCTCGCGCAAGGCTGCCACTTGCATGAACTCGCCGGCAAAGCCCATGGCCACCGCAGTGCCGGCCGCCTGCGACAGTGCCTCGCGGTGTTCGCGAGTGACCGGCTTCTCCAGATCGTAGGCGAGCTTAGTCGAGCGCCGGTGCGGCAGCGCGGCGAACAATGGATCAGGCGCAACGCCAGGACTCAGCTGCACGTCCGCGTCGCCGTCGGGCCACAGCGATATTGTCGCGCGCAGCCGTTGGGCTGACGCGGCAAGAGCCAGCAGCTCAAGGAACGCGCCGAGGCTGATCAGCGCCTGACGCGCTTGCGGGTCGACGATAGGCAGCAGTCGGCGATGATCGACTCGAATGCCGATGCCGACGTCGGTCAGTTCGACCAGCCACGGCTGACTATTGTGCGGGCTGGGCGCGAGCATCGCCCAGGACAAAGCAACAAGCCGCGGATCGACAATATTGGCCGCTGGCCCACGCCATGCTGCCAAAGCCGCAGCCGGGCTCTCGTCGCAGCCGGCGAGCGGCGCCGCGAGCAGTGCAGCGCTGGCGCCGGCTCCACAGCGCAGCAGCTCTCGGCGCTGCTGCGGACGCTTTAGGACGCCGGGCACCTCACCATATCGAGGCCCTGGATCTCACCGGCGATGCCCTGCACCAGACGGAAGCGATCGTCGCCGACATCGAACACCAGACCCTTGACCTCGAGGGCGTGGTAGTCGCCGGGCAGCTCGTCCTGGAGCAGCTGCGGCAGGGAGGCCTCCGTAGTCAGGATATGCATCTCCAGACGGTCTTCGTCGATCTTCCAGAACCCGACCGCGAGGGCCTTGCCATTGTGCTCGGTGGCGAACGTACTATCGGCGCGAAATACGGTCTGCTCGTGCGTGCTCTTGGTACAGTTCTCAGTGCTGCCGGTGGTCCAACGCCCCTGGAGGTAGGCGTCGGAGAAGGTTGCAGCCTGCGCCCCGGCACTCCATGCCATGCAACCAAGACACATCGCGCCCGCGATCCAAGCTGCTCTGAACATCCCCGCCCTCCTGGCCTGCCGCACTGGTTCACTCCTTTGCCCGATGCTAGGTTACGCCGCAAGTGCATGCCAAAGCCGCGCCGGCTCGATGGCACATCAATGGAGGTTGCTTGGATGGTCGCTAAGTTCGGTCTGGCCGTGGCGGCGTTGGGGTTGGGCTTAGGGCTGCTGGGGGCCAGCGGCGTGGCGGAAGCGCACCACAATGACTGGGCGGCGCCATTGGTCGGCGGTGCCCTCGGCGGCTACGCGCTCGGTACGGTCGTGTCGGACTACAGCCACAAGAGCGCGGCGCCCTCGACGACCTATGTCGAAGAGCCGGCGCCGGTCTACTACACGCCGGCACCGACGCCGGTCTATGTGCCACCACCCAGTACGGCCTCCATCGAAGCCAGGCTCAAGCAGCTCGATGCGCTTGCTGCCGGTGGCTACATCACGCCACAGGAATACCAGACGCGGCGCACGCAGATCCTGAACGGCGCCTGAGCCACACTCGGCTCAGCGCAGTTCCTTGATGGCGCCGTCGAGACCGGCCAAAGTCAGTGGGAACATTCGGCCTTCGAACAGCCGGCGCACGATCTGGATCGACTGGTGGGCCTCCCACCAGTCCTCCGGCTGCGGATTGAGCCAGACCGCCTTACGCCAGGTCTCGCGCACGCGGGCCAGCCATTTGACGCCGGGTTCCTCGTTGAAGTGCTCGTTGGCGCCACCGGCATAGACGAGTTCGTACGGACTCATCGTGGCGTCGCCCACGAACAGCACCTTGTAGTCGGCACCGAACGTGTGCAGCAGCTCCACGGTGGGGATCCGCTGGTCGAAGCGGCGGCGATTGTCCTGCCAGACCCATTCGTAGACGCAGTTGTGGAAATAGTAGAACTGCAGGTGCTTGAACTCGCTTCGCGCCGCTGAGAACAGCTCCTCGACCAGCTTCACGTGGTCGTCCATCGAACCGCCGATATCCAAGAACATCAGCACCTTGACCGCATTGTGCCGTTCCGGGCGGAGCTGGAGGTCGAGCAGCCCGGCGTTTCGCGCGGTGCCACGGATCGTGGCCTCGAGGTCGAGCTCCTCGGCCGCTCCGGTGCGAGCAAAGTGGCGCAGCTTGCGCATGGCGATCTTGAGGTTGCGGGTTCCGACCTCGACATCGTCGGCCAGGTTGCGGAACTGCCGCTGGTCCCAGACCTTGACCGCGCGGCGATGGCGGCTGCGGTCCTGCCCGATCCGAATGCCCTCTGGGTTGTAACCATAGGCGCCGAACGGGGAGGTGCCGGCGGTCCCGATCATCTTGTTGCCGCCCTGGTGCCGCTTCTCCTGCGCTGCCAGTCGCTCGGCCAACGTCTTCATCAGCTCCTCGAAACCACCGAGGCTCTGGATCTTGGCCTTCTCCTCGTCGCTGAGGAGCCGCTCGGCCTCCTTGCGCAGCCACTCGTAGGGGATCTCGCCCAGCACTTCGGCCAAGCTCTGCACGCCGTCGAAGAAATCGCGGAACGCCAGATCGAACCTGTCGTAGTGCGATTCATCCTTGACCAGGCACAGCCGCGCCAGCTGGTGGAAATCGTCGAGCGAGCCATGGATCACCCGTGCCTGCAAGGCACCCAGCAGATCCAAAAGCTCGCGAACCGTTACCGGCAGGCCATGGGCGCGCAGCTTGAAGAAAAAATCGACCAGCAACTGTGCCGTCCGTCAGTTTCGTACGCCCCTGTTCTGGCGACAGGCACCAACGCTAGCAAGCCCCACGCGCAGGCGAGGTTACGAGGCGCCGACGTGCGTCGAGCAACGCCGCCGGTATGCCGAGGCTGCCGATCGCGGCCAGTGCCAGCAGGCTGTACAAGGGATCCGGAATACCACCCAACTGCATGTCGACGAGCCGGAGCAGGTAGACCAATAGGACGTGAAACGCGAACACCGGCAGGGAATGCCGGCCCAGCATGCTGAACCAAGGGTGGCCAAGAAGTCGATTGGCCGCCGTGCCGGTGACATTCAGCCAAGGCTGTCGGCTGGTCGGTGCCACCGCGAGCAGCCACGTCAGCAGGAGGGCCAGTGCCGCGAAGCTGCCCACACGCAGTAGGCCCAGATCCTGACGATCTTCGAACGGGCGGAAGCCTTCCGCCAACACCGGGTCGGCCGCGCTCAGATAGGGTATTGCCAGCCGCAGCACGACGCTCACCGCAAGCAGGCCCAGCACCAGCTGCAGAAGCAGACTGTGCCGTGGGGCAAATAGCCGATCGGAGTCGATCTCGCCCCGCACCAGCAGTCCGCCCAGGACTATGCCGGTCACGAACAGCAGCTGCCACGCCAGAGGATTGAAAGCCGCCCGAAGTGTAACATGTTGACCGGAGAGGCGAACACCCTCCTGCAGCCATGCTGCCAGGGGAGCGTCGAGCCCGAGCTGGACGGCGAGCCACAGCCCGATGCTGCCGGCCAGCACGAAGCCCGATTTGCCCTTGGCAACCATGTAGATCGCAAGCGGCGCTGCCAACAGGTAGAGGATGTATTGCGGCAGGATGTCGAGATAGGTCGGTTGGTACAGGAGCGCTGCGGTGGCCCCCGCATATGCATCGCCCGCGACCAGCAGGTGCTGCAGCCAATCGCGCCATGCGAACCAGCTCGCCGGCACCAGCCACACCAAGCTCATGACCGCCACCAGCAGGCCCAGATGCCAGCCATAAAGCTCAAGCGCACGGCCCCAGTAGCGGCGTGTCATCGGAGTGATACCGTCGCGGCGATATTGCTTGACCCCGACTAGGCCTACCAGCAGTCCGGACAGGAAAATGAAGGCCTGGGCGCTGTCAGCGAAGGTGAGCTGGTTGAAATGAGCATAGCCCAGTAGAAAGTCGCCATTTATGTGCAGGTGCGTCACCATCATGAAGACGAGGCACCAGCCACGAAGCCCGTCCAATATACTGATTCGACCCATTCCGTTGTGCTCCTCACCTCACCGCTACAACCCTGGAACGGGATTGACTTCCGGAAGTTCCCGCAAGAGGCATGCCAACCTTGAGCAACCGCATGATCCCACTACTCCTGCTCGCAACCATGCTGTCGGTGGCCGGGCCACCAGCCGGCCACGCGGCGTTAGCTTGCGCGACGTCGGCGGCCGTCTGGGGCGGTTTCCCTGCACTGACGCGTTCCACCGCGGCGCTGAACGCCGGATTGCCGTTGCGCATCGTGGCACTGGGCTCTTCCAGCACGGCAGGCAGCGGTGCCACGGCGCCCGACCGTACATATCCGGCGCAGCTCGAACAGCTGCTTCGGCACCGCTTTCCAGCGGCGCGGATCGAAATTGTCAACCGGGGCAGAGGCGGTGAAACCGTGGCCGCCAACCTTGCTCGCATCGATCGTGACGTGCTGGCGTTGCAGCCGGATCTGGTGATCTGGCAGGTCGGAACCAACGATGCGCTGCGGGGAATTCCACTGGCGACGATACGGGCCGGTCTGCAGGAGGGAATAACAAAGCTGCGTGCGACGGGGGCCGACGTCGTGCTGCTCGATCCCCAGCCGTTGAACTCTAAGATACAGGAAGCAGCCGTGGAGCGGGTCGAGGCCTTGCTGGTCGATGTCGCGAACGCCACCAAGACTGTGCTGCTGCCGCGCCACCGGCTCATGGACTACTGGGTAGAGTCCGGCCAGTTCACGCCGACGAGCCTCCTCGGGCCGGACGGTTTGCACATGACCGATGCGAGCTACCGGTGCCTCGCCGAGCGCATTGCCGACCTGTTTCCCATGCCTGCGCCGCCTACCGCCCGCCCTGCCGTTGGGCAATGAAGGCTAGCCGCTCGAACAGCTGTGTGTCCTGCTCGTTCTTGAGCAGCGCCCCGAACAGTGGCGGGATCGCCTTTTTCAGGCGCTTCTCGCGCAGCACATCGGGACCCACATCCTCGGCCATCAGCAGCTTCAGCCAGTCCAGCAACTCGGAGGTCGAGGGCTTCTTTTTCAGCCCCGGCAGCTCGCGCAGCTCGAAGAACGCCTCCAGCGCCTCCCGCACCAGCTCATTGCGCAGGCCCGGATGGTGCACCTCGACGATCCGTTGCATCGTTTCCCGGTCGGGAAACCGGATATAGTGGAAGAAGCACCGGCGCAGGAATGCGTCCGGCAGCTCCTTCTCGTTGTTGGAGGTGATCATCACGACCGGGCGATGGCGTGCAGCCACCGTGTCGCCGGTCTCGTAGACCTGGAACTCCATCCGATCGAGCTCCAGGAGGAGATCGTTCGGGAACTCGATGTCGGCCTTGTCGATCTCGTCAATCAGCACCACCGCCCGCTCGGCCGCCTCGAACGCCTGCCACAGCACGCCCTTGCGGAGATAGTGGCGGATGTCCTGCACGCGCGGGTCGCCGAGCTGGCTGTCGCGCAGGCGCGAGACCGCATCGTACTCGTAGAGTCCCTGCTGCGCCTTGGTCGTGGACTTGATGTGCCAGCGAAAAATCGGCATCCCCAGCGCCTCGGCCACCTCCTCGGCCAACATGGTCTTGCCGGTACCGGGCTCGCCCTTGACCAGCAGTGGCTTCTGCAGCGCCACCGCGGCCCGTACCGCCAGCTGCAGCTCGTCGGTCGCGATGTAGCGGTCGGTACCTTCGAACTGCATGGCGGCTCCGGTCGGAAGTGGCATCCAGGGCCAATGTGGCCAACCGGCAGGATCGGGCAAGGCCCTACGGGCAATCGGCGCCGCTCATTGATGCAGGTTCGGGTTCAGCGTGTAGGTGGCGCTGGCCTCGCCGGATGCCAACACGTGGCCCGCCATTGCTGTCTCCATGTCCCCACGGGTGAAGGGGCCGCTCAGGTCAAGCGTCGCCAAATCGAGGGCGTAGATCCGCACCACGTAGCGATGCGGCCGCCGGTCGTTCCAGGGTGGGCACGGACCATCGTAGCCGCCATAGGCACCATCCTGGAGGAAGCTCGCATAGCCGTTCTGGCCCCGCACGCCGTGGGTGGTGCGGCCAAGCTGCTTCCCGCCCGTAGCTTGCCCCTCGCTATCCGCACCGGGAAGCAAATGGGTCATGGCGTCCGGGATGTCGGTCAATACCCAATGCGTAAACGTCATCCGCGGCGCACCGGCGGCGATCTCTCGGTCCGCGTGGTTCATGGCCGACAGGTCTTGCGGCACGTCCGGGTCGACCATGGTCAGTGCATAGGAGCGGGTACCATTCGGTCCACGCGACCATTGCACGCCCAGGCTCTGGTTCGGGCCGGGCGCCACGGTAGTGGCCGACGTGAGCCGGCAGAATGCGGCCGCGTCGGGCAGGGTGCCACGGACCGACAGACCGTCGATGGTGACCGAGAGCGGCGGGGTGGCCATAGCTCCTGCAGCTCCGGTCATGACGATCACTGCGGCCACGACACTCGATATTCTCGGGCTCATGCGGTTCTCCAGTACGGTTGTCTGGAGGGACCCTAGCTGTGCTGCAGAGCCGGAGGCCGCACCGCAACGCTCACTACCGGCTCCGCAACGCTCAATCGACCTCGGGTGGCCGAATGCTGGCGGGCAGCATGCCCCGCTCGGCCTTGAAACGGCGGGCGAACCGCGAGGGCGACGCATAGCCGATCGCCAGTGCCGCCTCGCGCACCGTCATCGCATCGTCCCGCAACAGGGTCTCCGCCAGTGTCATGCGCGTGGCCGCCAGGACCCGGCGAAGGGAGGTGCCCTCGCCGGCCAGCCGGCGACGCAGGGTAGCGTTGCTGAGCCCGAGCTCCGCCGCCAGCGCATCCGCCGTCCAGTCGCGCTCCGGATCCCAACTCACGAGCCGGCTGACGGCCTCACTGGCCAGGGCGGCGCCGGCATGCGGCTGCAGGGGCAAGGCACCCTGACCGACCAGGGCCAGTAGCACCTCCATCGCACGATGCTCCAGGAGCTGTGGCGGCAGATCGGGCAGCGCCAGGCCCTCGGCAAAATGATGGACGGCCCCGGCGAGCACGGCATCGAGCCTGGCGCGCATGCGTCGCTCCAGTGGCAGCGTGCGCCCCGCCCAATCGGGATGGGCACGGTGGGTGCGCAGGATCAGCTCGGCCGGAAAATCCAGACACAGGGCCCGGTACACACCCGTAGTGTCATCAGGGTCGTTCACCACCTCGCCGCGCCAGCCTGCGGGCAGTGCGATGGCAGCCCCGGCCGCGAACCTGAGGCGGCGGCCCGACACGACGAGCTCCTTGTCGCCCTCGAGCACCAGGACCAGCGCTGCCCGCCGCAAGGTGACCGACGCCAGCCGCTCACGGGTATGGGCAACGAAGGCGCATAATGCCGGTGCCGCCATCGGGTCCGTGGTCGAATGGGCCCGCGTGTCGTTTTGGGCTAGGCGCAAGAGAACGGCGTTGATGGCGGCCAACCGACCGCCATCGTTCGCTCTGGCTTCGCAGGTATCGCTCACCACCAACGGCCGGCCCGCACTCGTGAAAGCGCGCCTCAGTCCGCGTCCGGCCGGCGATCGCCGGCCCCTTGTGCGAGCGCAGCCTCCAGGAACTTGTCCAGATCCCCGTCGAGCACGCCCAACGGATTGCCGCTCTCGATCCCCGTCCGCAGATCCTTGACCATCTTGTAGGGGTGCAGGACGTAGTTGCGGATCTGCGAGCCGAATGTGGTGTCCATCTTCTGCGCCTCGGCGGCATCGGACACGGCGCGGCGCTTGGTCAGCTCGAGCTCGTACAGCTTGGCGCGCAGCATATCCATGGCCTGGGCGCGGTTGCGGTGCTGCGAGCGGTCGTTCTGGCAGGCGGCGACGATGCCGGTCGGCAGATGGGTCAGGCGCACCGCCGAATCGGTCCGGTTGACGTGCTGGCCACCGGCACCCGAGGCGCGATAGGTGTCGACCTTGAGGTCCTTGTCCAGGATCTCGATCTCGATCTTGTCATCGATCACCGGCGAGACGGTGACGGAGGCAAAGCTGGTATGCCGGCGAGCGTTGCCGTCGAACGGCGAGATCCGCACCAAGCGATGCACGCCGGCCTCCGTCTTGAGCCAGCCATAGGCGTTCTCGCCCAGGATCTTGACCGTAGCGGACTTGATCCCTGCCTCCTCGCCCTCGCTTTCCTCGATCCATTCCGTCTTGTAGCCGTGCTGCTCGGCCCAGCGCAGGTACATGCGCAGCAACATCTGCGCCCAGTCCTGGCTCTCGGTACCGCCGGCACCGGCTGCCACCTGCAAGAAGGCATCGTTATGATCGGCCTCGCCCGAGAGCATCGATTCCAGCTGTAGTCGGTCGATCTGCTCCTTCATTCGGCTGAGATCGCTCTGGACCTCGTCCAGGGTGGCCTCATCGCCTTCCTCTTCGGCCAGCTCCGCGAGCCCGACCGCATCGGCAAGTCCCTGCTCGAGTGCGCGCTGCCGATCGATTGCGGCCGCCAGCCGATTGCGCTCGCCCATGATCGCCTGAGCTTTCTCCGAGTCCTCCCAAAGCTTGGGGTCCTCGGACAGGGCGCTCAGTTCGTCCAGTCGCGGCAGTGCTTCATCCCAGTCAAAGATGCCTCCGCTGCAGCTCGAGACCCTCTTTGATGAAGCTCGCGAGGTTGGCGATTTCAGCGCGCATGGCGATACCTTTGGTTGCGAATGAGATCTGAAGGGGGCCGCGATGGCAGGTTCAATAGATCCCGTTCGACGACGGAGGGACCACCTGCCTCGACGGACGTGGCCGGGCAAACGGGTCCGCAGTCGGCTCGTCGGGTTCGTGCTCGGCCGAGCGATTCTGGCCGGGCTCGGTGCCGGGAATGAACGGTTCGGTGATGACGACGGCATCACTGCTGTCGGCAAGTTTGCCCGTGTTGGCGTTCACTCGCACCATGTTCAGGCCCGGCGGCGTCCGGAACGGTGTTGCGGGCTTGTCGGCCAGTGCCGCCTGCATGACCTCGATCCAGATCGGCAAGGCCAGCGATGCCCCGGTTTCTCGCTTGCCCATTGGCTTCGGCTGGTCGAAGCCGACGAACACCGCCACCACCAGATCGGGGGAAAATCCGACGAACCAAGTGTCCTTGCTATCGTTGGTGGTGCCCGTCTTGCCGCCCAGTGGCTTGCCGATCACCTGGGCCGCCTTGGCGGTGCCGCGCTCCACCACACCCTCGAGCATGGCCACCATCTGATAGGCGTTGCGCGGGTCGACCACCGTCGCCCGCGTGTCGGGCAGGCTCGGCGGCGGGGCGCCGTCCCAGGCTGGCACAGCGCAACCGTCGCAGCTGCGAGGGTCGCCACGGACAATGGTTCGACCATGGCGGTCCTGGATGCGCTCGACCAGCACCGGCTTGATCTGCTTGCCGCCATTGACGAGCATTCCATACGCGGCTGCGAGCTCGATCGGTGTCACCTCATTCGAGCCCAAGGCAGCCGCAAGATTTGGCTTCAGCCCGGCACCGATTCCCAGCCGATCGGCGACATCGATGATCTTGTCCATGCCCAATTGCTGCGCGAGGCGAACCGAAATCAGGTTGCGGGACTTCTCGAGCCCGACCCGCAAGGTGATCATGCCGAGATAGTCGTCGGTGAAATTTTCAGGACGCCACTCTGGCAGTCCGGGCCCCTGGTCGATAATGATGGGTGAATCAAGCACCTGACTGGCAGGGGTCATGCCTGATTCCAGCGCCGCCAAGTAGACGAACGGCTTGAACGAGGACCCAGGCTGGCGTCGTGCCTGTGTGGCGCGGTTGAATTGGCTTTGTCGATAGCTGAAACCACCGCTCATCGCCAGCACGCGCCCGGTGTGCGGATCGAGAGCCACGACGGCGCCATCCACCTCCGGCCGCTGCCGGAGTACCCAGCGCTGCTCGTCGTCTTTGCCCATGGGCTCCATGAAGACGAGATCGCCAGGCGCCAATGGCTGCGCCTTGGACCAGCTCACGTCGGCGCCCGACAGCGCTATCTTTTGCCCGTCGTCCAGCCCGATCTCGACGCGCCCGCCGCCTGCGGTGAGCACCAACCCGCGCCGCCAGTCGCCGAGTTCGAAACCCGGATCCAGGCTGGCAAGCTTGGCTGGCCAAGCAACCCCCGCGGTTTCGAGATCCAGCTGACCCCAGGGACCACGCCAGCCGTGGCGGTGGTCGTAGGCGGAGAGGCCGTGCCGCAAGGCCAGGTCGGCTGCTGCCTGCAGGTCCGGCGACACGGTAACCCGCACCGACAGACCACCCTCGTAGAAACCCTGCTCGCCGAGCTTGGCCACCAGCTGGCGACGAACTTCCTCCATGAAGAAATCAGCCTGCGCCGTCTCCACGGCCGACTGTTTGCGCAGCACGATGGGCTCGGCGCGTGCAACCTCGGCCTCGGCCGCGGTGATGTAGCCATCCTCCGCCATCCGGCCGATGACGTAATTGCGGCGCTGGAGCGCGGCGTCGGCATTCTGGGACGGGTCGTAACTGGATGGGGCCTTCGGCAGCCCCGCCAGCAGCGCCGCCTCGGCCACGGTCAGCTCGTCCAGGGATTTGTCGAAATAATTGAGCGCCGCGGCGGCGATGCCGTAGGATCGGTTGCCCAGGAATATCTCATTCAGATACAGCTCGAGGATGCGCTCCTTGCTGAAAGCGCTCTCAATCCGCAGCGCCAGGATCATCTCCTTGAGCTTGCGCTTATAGGAAAGTTCGTTGCCCACCAGGAAATTCTTGGCGACCTGCTGGGTGATTGTCGACGCTCCCTCGGGTCGCCGGTTGCTGCTGAGGCGCTCAAGATTGCTCAGGGCCGCGCGAGCGATGCCGACAACGTCAATTCCCGGATGATGATAGAAATTCTTGTCTTCGGCGGCGATGAACGCCTGCTTCACGCGGTCGGGAATCGCCTCGGCAGGCACGAAGATCCTGTTCTGACGCGCATACTCGGCCAGCAGATGCCCGTCGCCGGCGTGAATGCGGGTGGCAGTCGGCGCCTCGTAGGTGGCCAGCTGCCGGTGGTCCGGTAAACCGGCGCCTTCATAGTTGTGCACCACGTACAGCAAGGCCACGCCGCCCAGCACCGCGAGTGCCACGGCGCCCAGTACCATGGCCGAGAGGATATGCAGGAGGCGCTTCAACTTCTTATCCTCGACAGGTCGGATATCCAGCCCTGGGAAAGGGCCTCAGGACCTCGATGCGGCGAAGTAGCGGTCAAGGGACCGCACGATGGCTTGCCCGAGTTTGGCCCGATAGTTGGGCTGCGCCAAGTTACGCGCGTCGTCGGGATTCGACAGGTAGCCCAGCTCCAGCAGCACCGACGGAGTATCGGGCGATTTCAGGACCGCGAACCCGGCGAACCTCCGATGGCGTCGCAGCATCGACGTTACCGCCGCCAGCTCTTCGGACATGATATCGGCGAACACGATAGATTTATTGTTGGTGTCGCGCTGTGCAAGGTCGATGAGGATCGTGGCCACAACGGCATCATGCTGTGACAAATCGGTGCCGGTCAGAATGTCCGCCTTGTTCTCCTGCGCCGCAAAGCGCGCAGCCTCCGCATCGGAGGCTTTCTCGGAGAGCGTGTAGATCGAAGCGCCGCGTTGGTCAGCGTAGCGCAGGCTGTCGGCGTGAAGCGAGATGAAAATACTGCCACCGAGCTCGCGGGCCACCGCAATCCGATCGCGCAGACGAATGAACTTATCGCTGTCACGTGTCAGCACCACACGATACTTGCCGCTGCGCTCGATCAGCGTGCGCAGCTCCTTGGCCATCTCCAGCACCAGGTCCTTCTCGTAGTCGCCGTTGACGGCCGTAGCTCCGGGATCCACGCCACCGTGCCCCGGGTCGAGCACGACCACCGGCATGGCGCGCTGATCGAGCTGTGGCTTGTCGGTCGGCAACGGGAGCGCGGCCGCAACCATCTCGGATCCGACCTGCGACACCACCGGCGCAGCCTTCGCATCTGGATCCGCAACCACGTCCACGACCAGGCGATAGCTCGCGCTGTCCTGGGATGGCGGCAGGAGAATGGCGCCGACGATGCGCACCGGTCGCGCCATATCGACGGTCAGCTGTGCTCGCCCTGGTGCCACCGACTCGACGTTATGGCCGCGCACCAAGCCGCGCCGGGAGCCTTCGGCACCCGGTGGCACGCGCCACTGCACGCCATCTAGCATGATCGCCAGCTGGCTGGGGTCGGCCTGCACGCTGGCCTCGTAAGGAACCGAGCGGTCGAGATCGACGACGACCCGCGTCCGTGTGCCGCTGGCACCGAACCGGAGACCAAGCACCTCAGGCGCCGGCCCGGCGAGCGTACCGGCCAAGCTGAGAAACCAAATCGCTGCCGCTGCGACGAGCACGTGCACACACGTCCGCGTCGCGCGGTTCCGTGGCAATGTCCGCGCTGCCGCGGCGTTCGGTGGATGGCCCAAGGTCATGTGCTCGTGCAGAATACTCGATTGTGGACGGCTGGGACAGGCACTATAGTCGCGCCCGTGATGATCCGGGTTCGGCGAGAATCGAGTGCGTGCAAGGGGTTGATACCCACACGTGCTGGCGCGCCAGCTGAAGATCCTCTCAACCTGAAGGTTCTGACCCACAGGCTGCATTCGCTGCCGGCGCAGTGTCGCGAATTTCGCGTCTCGGGCGGTGTGCGCGGCTCCAGGCTCGGAGCCCGTCGTTCCGCCATCGATCTGGCGTTGTTCGCTTGCAGCGCAGTGTCGCGTCGCACGCCCCGGGTCGTCCCCACATCGAGCCGCCATTGCCGGATGCCTCTGTCGCGGCTGGCACGGTGGCTACCGGAGTTTCTCGTCCATGGTCAAACGTATGCTGATCGATGCCACCCACCCGGAGGAGACCCGGGCGGTTGTCGTCGATGACCGTTACCTTGCCGATTTCGATTTCGAAACCTCGACCAAGCTCCAGCTGAAGGGCAACGTCTACCTCGCCAAGGTGACGCGGGTCGAGCCCTCGCTGCAGGCAGCTTTCGTCGAGTATGGCGGCAACCGCCACGGCTTCCTGGCTTTCAGTGAGATCCATCCGGATTATTTCCAGGTTCCGCAAGCGGACCGGGCGTTGCTTGAGGACATCGAGCGCGAGACGGCCACCAAGCCTGGTGCGTCCGACGCCGAACCGGAAAGCGCTGGCGACGTCGTCGCGGCCGAGACGATCACCAACGACGCCGACGAGGAGACCGCCGAGGTCATGGCGGATCAGGCGCGCCGTCGCGCGCGTCTGTTGCGCAGCTATAAGATCCAGGAGGTGATCAAGCGCCGGCAGATCATGCTGGTTCAGGTCGTCAAGGAGGAGCGCGGCAACAAGGGCGCCGCACTCACCACCTACCTGTCGCTGGCCGGCCGCTATTGCGTGCTGATGCCCAATACGCCGCGCGGCGGCGGGATCAGCCGCAAGATCGTGCAACCCGATGACCGGCGCAAGCTGAAGGAAATAGCGCAGGATCTCGACGTGCCCACGGGCATGGGCCTCATCATCCGCACCGCCGGACAGGAGCGCAGCAAGGCCGAGATCAAGCGCGACTACGAGTATCTCTTGCGGCTGTGGAACGAGATCCGGGAGACGACGCTGAAAAGCATCGCTCCCAAGATGATCTATGAGGAAGGTGACCTCATCAAGCGGGCGATGCGCGATCTCTATACGCGCGACATCGAGGAGGTGCTGGTCGAAGGCGAGGAGGGCTACCGTTCCGCCAAGCGCCTGATGACCATGCTGATGCCGAGCCGTGCCCGTCTGGTGAAGCAGTACAAGGAGGAAACGCCGCTCTTCTTCGAGTACAAGGTCGAGGATCAGCTCGACGCGATGCACAGCCCGACCGTGCAGCTCCCTGCCGGCGGCTCGATCGTGATCCACACCACCGAGGCGTTGACGGCGATCGACGTCAATTCGGGCCGGTCGACTCGAGAGCGCCATATCGACGAAACCGCGGTCAAGACCAACCTCGAGGCCGCCGACGAGGTCGCACGTCAGCTGCGCCTGCGTGACTTGGCCGGGCTGATCGTGATCGATTTTATCGACATGGCCGAGTCCCGCCACCAGCGGTCCGTGGAAAAACGGCTGCGCGACGCGCTCAAGGCCGACCGCGCCCGCATCCAGATCGGCAAGATAAGTCAGTTCGGTCTGCTCGAGCTGTCGCGCCAGCGTTTGCGTGCGAGCCTTCAGGAGCTGTCCAGCCAGATCTGCCCGCATTGCGCTGGGCTGGGCGTGGTGCGCTCCACCGAAAGCTGCGCCCTGCAGACCCTACGTGCCGTGCAGGAGCATGGCATCCGTGGCGATGCGGCCAGCTTGCGTGTGGTGCTACCCGGCGAAGTCGCACTCTACGTGTTGAATCAGAAGCGCGAGGCACTTTCGCGCCTAGAGCAGCGCTACGCCATGCGGGTCATGATCCACGTCGACCAGGATCTGGTGCCGCCGTCGATGCGCATCGACGTGACCGAAAAGCGTGAACGGCTGTTGGTGCGAGTGGAAGCCGCGCAGCCCATCGTCGCCGAGGTCGCTGAAGAGGTGCCGGAGGAAATAGCGGAAGTCGAGGTCCACGACGAGCCGGCACAGCCGGTCCGGGCTGAGGCTGCACCTGTCGCCGCCGAGGACGGCGAGGAAGCGAACGCGCGGCGTCGCCGCAAGCGGCGCCGGAGAAGGCGTCGGCCGAGCGATGGCGCTTCTGCGCCGGAGGCTGCGCTCGCGGGCGAGAGTGGCGAGACGGATGAAGAGATCGACCAGGCCGAGCCGTACCAAGCGGAGCTTGAGCACCCGACGAGCGAACTTGAATTAGCGGAAGCCGCTGATCAGCCAATCGATGTGACGACGCCCAGTGCCGAGGCAATTTCTCCATCGCAGAGTGAGATGTTGCCCGACGTGGAGGTGGCGGATGCAGTTGCCGAAGCGCCCGCCGAGGTTGTTCCAGAGCCGGCCGAGGTCGACGAGCTAACGGTAGCGCCGGAACCCGAGCCGACGGTTGCACCGATCGAGGTGGAGGAGCCTGCGGCTGCAGCCGAACCGGCAGTCGTCGCATCTGAGCCTGCCGTCGAGGTTGCCGAGGAAGCGCCGAAGCCTGCCAAACCGAAACGCGTCCGCAAGCCGCGCAAGACAAAAGCAATGATCGCGGCGGAAGCTGCGGCGGCAGAGGCAGCGGCCGCCGCAGCAGAGGCCACTGCCGAGACGTCGGTGTCGGCTAATATCTCAACCGATGCGCAGGATGCGTCGGCCCTTGAGGCCATGCCCGCATTCGAGCCGGAGGGCGAGCCACTGCCGCAGGCTCCAATGCCCGAGGAGGCGACGCTCGCCGCCGAGGCAGTTCCGCCGCCAGCAGCAGTTTCCAACGGTGCGGATCGCGAGGCGGACGAACCGGTGGCTGATGATGGGGCCAATGCCGAGCAGGTCTCGGCTGCGACCGAGGAAAGCGCCGAGACGCCGCAGCGGCAAGGTTGGTGGAGCCGCTGGGTGCGCTGATCTGGGTTGTCGGCTCGCCGTCCGTTGGAACTCAGGCTTCGACGGCGGCGAGCCGCTTCTGCGTTGTCGATCGCGCTGTCTGCTTGGCATTGCTGAACCAGCCGCAAAGGCGTTCGGATGCCTTCACCACGTCGTCCTCGGCACCAGCAAACGACAACCGTACGAAATGATGCCCGCGGACCGGATCGAAATCGACACCGGGGGTAAGTGCGACACCGGTCTCGTCGAGCAGTCGCCGACAGAGCTGCAGTGAATCGTCGGTGAAGTCACCGACATCCAGATAGACATAGAACGCGCCGTCAGCCGGTGCCATCCGCGTCAGTCCCGCGCGTGGCAGGGCTGCGAGCAGGTGGGCGCGGTTGCGACGGTAGCGCTCGATCCGCCGCTCCAGCTCCGGCAGGTCATTCATCATCACGCCCAGTGCGGCATGCTGTGATACCGTGGGCGCGGATATGAACAGATTCTGCGCCAGTCGAGTGGCCGCGGCCACGAGATCCGGCGGCAGCACCAGCCACCCAAGGCGCCAGCCGGTCATGCAGAAATATTTCGAGAAGCTGTTGATCACGATCGCATCTTGGGAAAATGCGAGGATCGTTTCGGCCGGTTCTTCGTAGGTGATCCCGTGATAGATCTCGTCCGAGACGAGTCGGATCCTGCGGTCGGCGCAGTAGCTTGCCAGTCGCTGCAGTTCGGTGCGCGGCAGCATGGTACCGGCCGGGTTGGACGGACTGGCCAGGATCAGCCCGTGTATCGGTCCTTGAACGCGATCCAGCAGTTCAGGTGTTGGTTGAAAGCGTGTCTCCATATGAGTGGCGACGGACACGACCTCCAGGCCCAGCGAAAGGAGAATGTTACGATAGGCTGGATAGCCGGGGTCCGTGACGACAATGCGGTCGCCCTCATCGAACGCAGCCAGAAATGCCAGGATGAACGCACCCGATGCGCCGACGGACATGGCCACCTGGCTCGGATCGATAGCTACTCCATACGTCGACAGATAGTGCTGGCTGATCTGACGACGCAGGGCAGGGAGCCCGAACGCTTCGGTATAGCCGCCGCTGGTTCCGGTCAGGGCAGTGGTAGCCGCTGCGAGCGCGCTAGCTGGCGCGCCGCCGCCGGGCTCGCCGACCTCCAGGTGGAGCACATCGGCGCCAGTTGCCGCCCTAGCGTTGGCCGCCGCCATCATCTCCATGACGATAAAGGGGGCGATGGCGCTACGCCGCGAGGCCTTGAAGGGCGGGTGATCACTCATGTTAGACTGGTCCCGTGGCGGTGGTCGCGGACATGGCGACCTCATGTAAGGTTTGTTACGGTGGCATCGCCGACCGTCAATGAATGGACTTGATAGATGCGGCGTAAGCTCGGGGTTTTGACCCGTCGCGAGCGAGTTATCGCAGCGGCATTGCTGTGTGCGGTGGCGTGGCCGGCATTCGGCGCCACGTTGATCCGCGACGCGGAGGTCGAGGCCACGGTACGAAGGATCGCCAATCCGATCTTCACGGCTGCCAGCCTCGACCCTGACTCCATCGACGTCTACGTCCTGCGCGACAGCAAGCTCAACGCCTTCGTCGCTGGCGGCCAGAACCTGTTCGTGAACACGGGGCTGATCATCCATGCCGTGGACCCCGATGAGCTGGCCGGCGTCATCGCGCACGAGACCGGGCACATTGCTGGCGGTCATTTGAGCCGGTCGCTGCAGGCTCAACAGGAGGCCGGGATCAGCAGCATTGCCGGGGCACTGCTGGGCGCAGCGGCGGCTGTGGCGGGAGCACCTGCACTTGGCATGGCGGTGATGGCCGGGGGAGCCACCGTCGCCCAGCGTGGGCTCCTCAAGTTCAGCCGCGGGCAGGAAGAAGCGGCGGACCAAGCGGCGGTCACCTATCTGCGCGCGCTCAAGATGTCGCCGCAGGGATTGCTGGATTTCTTTCATGTGCTGGAGACACAGAATCTGCGGATCAGTGCCGAAGGTAACGAATTTCTGCGCACCCATCCGCTGACCAGTGATCGGATCGAGTTCCTGGAGCGTCAGGTGGAAGTCTCGCCCTATCGCGATACGCGTCCCGACCCATCGCTCGTCGCCGCCTACGATCGGAGTGTAGCCAAACTCGACGGATTTTTGTCTGACCCGCAGGATGTCTTGCGACGTCGGCCAAGCGACAGCGTCCCGGATCGCTATGCCCGAGCCATTGCGTACTATCGTATTCCCGACCTGGACAAATCACTGAGCCTAGTTGACGGCCTCATCGCCCAATACCCGAAGGACCCCTACTTCGCCGAGCTGAAGGGGCAGATATTGTTTGAGAACGGGCGGATCGTGCAGTCGATCCCCCCCTATCGAGAAGCGTTGCGATATCGACCGGACTCGTCGTTGATCCGGTATGGGCTGGCGCGGGCTCTCATGGAGGGTGGGCAGGACACGGACCTGGACGAGGCGGCCGCACTGTTGCAGGAGGCGGTCCGAATAGAGCCCACCAATGCTAGTGCCTGGCGGTCCTTAGGAATTGTCCAAGGACGTCGCGGTCAAGAAGGTCTGTCCGCACTGGCGTTGGCCGAGCAGGCGGTCCTAGTCAACAATCGTAAGGATGCAGAGTTCTATCTCCGACGCGCCGAGCAGATCGTCCAGCCCAACGACGCGGCCTGGCTGCAATTGCAGGACGTTTCCCGTGCCGTCGGTGACATGGAGGTGCCGCAACGGCGACGCCCGTGAGCGCTTGTGAGTGGCGTTAACGATCGATATGGCCTAGTTCGATGCCGAACCTATTTCTTCGCCGGAGCCGTGCCGTGATGTCGAATTTTCGGTTTGCCGCCGTCCTCGCGTTGACTGGCGCGCTCCTTTTGCCTGCCTTGTCGGCTGCAGCGGCGGATACGAAGCCGGTGACTGCCGAGAAGCTGACGGTAAGCGAGGTCGAGAAGATCGTCCGTGACTATCTGATGCGTGAGCCGCAGGTGATCTATCAGGCGATCCAGGAGCTGCAGAAGCGGCAGCAGGCCGAAGAGGCGAGCCGGCAGCAGGCGATGATCGCCCAGCACAGCGATGAGATCTTCCGGCACGTCGACGATCCGATTGCAGGCAACGCCGAAGGCAACGTCACCCTGGTCGAATTTTTCGATTACCATTGCGGTTACTGCCGCAGCATGGTGCCGGGGCTGCAAGCGATGATCGGTAGCGATCCGGACCTCCGCTTCGTATTCAAGGACCTACCCGTGCTGGGCCCGGATTCGGTGACGGCCGCCAAGGCGGCGATCGCCGCCTCGAAGCTGGATCCGAAAAAGTATTTCGACTTTCATCTTGCCCTGATGAAGAGCAAGGAACTCAGCCGTGACGCGATTCTGTCCGTGGCTGTGGCACAAGGCTACGATCGCGATCAGATCGCCACGGAAATGGATCAGCCTTGGGTCCAGGAGCGTATCGACGCCAATGTGGCGCTGGCTGAGCAGCTGGGCATCAACGGGACGCCCAGCTTCGTCGTCGGCAAGACCCTGATCCCGGGGGCAGTCGACGTCGGGCGCTTGGCCCAGCTCGTCAGTGAAGAGCGCAAGTCCGTCAACTAAGAAGCGATCTCAGCGTCGACGTGCCAGGGTCAGTCCGTCGCCGATCGGGAGAAGCACAGGCGTGACCCGCAGGTCACCGTGGATCTTGGCATTGAGTTCCCGCAGCGCCAAGGTCTGGTGATCGTCGTTGTCCGGGTTGGCGACCTCGCCGTGCCACAACACATTGTCGAGTGCCACGATGCCTCCCGGGCGAACCAGAGCCAGGGCCCGTTCATAGTAGGAGTCGTAGCCTTTCTTGTCGGCGTCGACATAGGCGAGATCGAAACTGCCGGCAGCGCCTTCCGCCAAGAGGCCATCGAGGCTTTCCAAGGCTAGACCCAGGCGCAGCTCGATTCGATCCTCGACCCCAGCCGCCCGCCAATACCTGCGCCCGATTTCGGCCCAGTTGGCGTTGACATCAAGGGTGACGACACAGCCTTCAGGAGGCAGCGCCAGCGCCATGGCGAGTGTGCCATAACCCGTGAAGCAGCCGATCTCGAGCGCGCGCCGGCCGCCCATCAGTTCGAGCAGCAATGCCAGTAGCTGCGCCTGCTCGGCGGAGCTGCGCATGCCGCCGTCGCTGAGCCCGTCCGTGACGTGACGCAGCTCGCGCTGTGCCGGCGCTTCGCGCAGTCCGACCGCCAGCAGGTAGGCGTCGAGGCGATCGGACAGTGCCAGCGTGCGGGGGCTCACCCGGCACGCCTCAGCTCGTCACCGCCCGTGCGGCTTGCAGCACTTCCTCGACATGACCCGGTACCTTCACGCTTCGCCAAGCCTTGACCACCTTGCCATCGGCGCCAACGAGGAACGTAGCCCGGTCGATCCCCATGTACTTCTTCCCATACATGCTTTTCTCGATCCAGGTGCCGAACGCCGCCACGACATCACCGGACTGGTCGGAGGCGAGCGGAAAAGCAAGGTCGTGCTTGCGCTTGAAATTGTCGTGGCTGGCGACGCTGTCCTTGGAGACCCCGATCACCTCGACGCCCGCTACCTTGAACTGGTCGTACACGCAAGAGAAGCCGATCGCTTCCTTGGTGCAGCCCGGTGTGTCGTCCTTGGGATAAAAATAGATCACGTAGGGCTTACCGCTGAGGTCGGCCGAGTTCATGCGCCCGCCACCGTCCGTCGGCAACTCGAACACGGGTGCCGGATCGCCCTCGCTTGGACCACTCATGGCTCGTTCCCTTTGCTGATGGTCTTGGCTCGCCGTCAGGCCACCGGTGCGGTGGTAGGGCAGAGCTGATCGAAGATCTGGCCAACCGCGCGCTGGCTTTCAATGAGAAGTCGCTGCAGCGCGTCGAAATCGACGGGCGGTGGCTCGCCGTCGAGCGCAACGGCGGCGGCCCGCACTAATGCGTCGAGCAGGCGTGCGGGCGCTCCCTTGGGGTCGAATCGATCGCTCAGCGACAAGCGTAGCACGGCTTGTAGAGCCTGATGCAGGGCGTAGGCTCGGGCGAGCTCCTGCACTTGGTCCGTTGGCAGCAGGACGTCCTCGCGCATCACGTGGAACAGGTCGCGCATCGCGGTCGTGCGCAGTCGCGGATGTCGGTGAGCATGCAACAGCTTGACGTACTGGACCGTGAATTCAATCTCGACCATGGCACCCCTGGCGTGCTTGAGGTGCCAAGGGTCCGAGCTGCCGTGCTCCTTGAAGATGCGCTCCCGCATGGCGCGTACCGCCCGACCCAACGGCTCAGGCTGTCGAGCCCGGGCGATATTGGTCCAGATCGCTTCCTCGACCCGCCGCGCCAGATTTGCGTCGCCGGCGATGACGCGGGCCCTGCTGAGTGCCTGCTGTTCCCAGGTCTGCGCGGCTTCGGCGTGGTAGCGCGTGAAGTTGTCCAATGTGGTCGCCACGGGGCCGACATTCCCCGACGGGCGCAGGCGCATGTCGATCTCGTAGAGTTGCCCTTCCCCGGTCTTGGCCGCGAGCGCGCTGACCAGCCGCTGTCCGAGCCTTGCATAGTATGTGGCCGCCGGCAGGGGGCGTGGACCGGCGGAGTGCGCATGCTTGGCCGCATCATAGATGAAGACGAGATCGAGATCGGAGCTGACGGTAAGTTCCTTGGCCCCAAGCTTGCCAAGCCCGAGCACGACGAACGCCCCGCCCGGGATCACGCCGTGCTGGGATACAAGCCAAGCCTCGGCGGCAGGCAGCAGACTGTCGATGACGACCTCCGCAATCGCCGCCAGCATGGTTGCCGCCGCCCCTGCATCGACAATTCCCAGCAGGACTTGCAGACCCGCCTGGAACTGGCGCCCATGCGCCCAGCGACGGCAGACGTCCAGCCGATCTTGGAGATCCCGGGCATCGACCTGGCGGGAGGCGAGTTCGACCGCGAGAGCCGTACGGTCCGGCAGATGCTCAAAAAAGTCGGGCGTCAGCATCGCGTCGAACAGGTCGACGTGTCCGCTCAGTTGTCGTGCTAGGCGGGGAGCGGTCCCCATCAGGTCCGCCAGCAGGTTGAGCAGGCGTGGGTTGGCTCGAAACAACGAGAACAGCTGTACCCCGGCCGGCAGGCCGCGCACGAACTCGTCAAACAGGCGGAAGGCGCCATCCCGGTCCGGTTGTTCCGCCAATGCGTCCAGCAGCACCGGCAGAAGCTCGGTTAGCAGCTCGCGTGCTCGGGTGCTGCGGGTGGCACGGATATGGCCGTGATGCCAGGCGCGGATCCGGCCGGAGATCGCCGAAGGCTCTTTGAACCCCATGGCCGTGAGCGTCTTCAGCGTCTCCGAATCGTCCGCCGTGCCGGTGAACACCAGACTTCCGCCTGCGCCGAGGTCCGGCTCGAGTTCGAACAGCGCTGCATAGTGGCGCTCGACCGTCAACAGGGTCCGATGGACCAATTGCTCGAGCTGGCCCGGGTCATCGAAGCCGGCGAATGCTGCAAATTTCCGAAAGTCAGGTTCGAGTTCAGGGAGTGTTTGGGTCTGGCGGTCGGCAACCATCTGCAATCGGTGCTCGAGGCATCGGAGCAACCTGTAGGCGCTGGTCAGTTCGGACGCAGTCTTCTCGTCGACCCAACGCCGGTCCGCTAACGCCGCCAACGCGGCGCATGTCTGCCGCAAGCGCAGTTCCGGCACTCGTCCGCCCAGGATCAGCTGCTGCGTCTGGGCAAAGAACTCGATCTCGCGAATGCCGCCGCGGCCAACCTTGAGGTCGTGGCCCAGGACGCGGACGTTGCCGAACCCCCGATAGGCGTTGATCTGCCGCTTGATCGAATGAATATCGCGAATGGCCGCATAGTCGAGGTGCTTGCGCCAGATGAACGGGATCAGCGCTTTCAGGAAGCTCATCCCTGCGGTGGCGTCGCCACCGACCACGCGCGCCTTGATCAGCGCCGCGCGCTCCCAATTCTGACCATGTCGCTCGTAGTAGAGCTCAGCAGCCTCGCTGGATAGCGCCAGCGGATGTCCCGGCGGGTGGGGGCGTAGACGCAGGTCGGTGCGAAAGACGAAGCCGTCCTTGGTCTTCGTCTCCAGGAGATAGACGAGGCCGCGGGCCAAACGGGTGCAGCAGGCCATCGGTCCCTCGCTGCCGCAATAGGGTAGCCGCTCCTCGTCGAACAAGATGATCAGGTCGATGTCGCTGGAGAAGTTGAGCTCGGCGGCACCGTGCTTGCCCATGCCCAGAACGAACAGCCCACTCTGATCAGTGGACATGCGCCCGTCGGCGAGCCTTAGCTCACCCCGCTTCACGGCCTCGCCCAGCAGGTGGCGCAAGGCGATCTCGACCGCACGATCGGCCAGCGTGGTGAGAGCGGCGGTCACTTGCTCCACCGGCCACGTGCCCTGCAAGTCACAAAGTGCGATCAGCAGGGCTTGACGCCGCCGCGCCCGCCGAAGTCCCGCCATCAGGCGGGTACGCTCGCCTGTTGGAACCTCGTCCATCTCGGCCAGCAATATCTGGTATGCGGTACTAGCTCCTTGCTCCAACAGGAGCCGCAACACGCCCGGCTCGGCTACAAGGCAATCGGTAAGAAATGGGCTGCCGGCTAGCATACCCTCCAGCAAAGGCCGGATGTCAGCAGCGTTGGCAACATGCCTGACGAAGGCGGCGAGCGCCGGATCTGCTGCGGTTTCGCCCGTGTGTAGCCACCGCTTAATTCCGCGCTCGGCCGAGGCCGCATCTGCCAGGCGCGGCGGTGCGAGAATGGTGCTGTGCAACAACATCGCCTTCCCTGGAGCAAGGGACCGAGGATCGTTGAACGGGGTTGTCGGGGTCAAGCTTCAATGCCCGTACCGGCGCTTGCCGACAACGCGTCAGTCGGTGATGCTGGCCCAGCCTTCTGCCCTTGTCGCAGGGGTAAATTGGGATCGTCTCTCGCATGCGTCGTCTACTCAAATGGCTCCTCGTTCTCAGCTTGGTGCTGGGAGTCGTCATCGGTGGCTTGGCGTGGCGCCTCGATCAGGGCCCGCTGTCACTCGCACCAGTGCAGTCGCTATTGGACACGCTGGTCGCCCGCGGTTCCCCCTACCAAGTCTCGTTCATGAACCCGAGCTTGGTCTGGTTGCGTGACAAGGGCACGATCGCGCTGGAGATTCACGACGTCGAAGCTCGCACCGACGCTGGTGCGTTCGTCGCGAGCGCGCCCCTGCTGCGTGGCCAGATCGCCGCCCGCCCGCTACTGCTCGGACGGCTTGAGCTGGTGGCGGCGGAGCTCGAGTTGCCCGGCATCGAGTTGACCAGGAACGCTGACGGCAAGCTCGTCCTGAGCTTCGGTGGTCAGTTGGCCGACGTGGTTTTCGGGGAGGCCGGCGGCGACGAGGGACTGGACAGTTTGATGGGTGGCCCGGCGGAAAGTGCGGACGCTCGTGTGCGCGACCTGCGGCTGGTTCAGGTCAGGGCACCCTCCCTGCAGTTCGTGGACGCCGTCTCTGGGGACCGCGCCACTGCCAGCGACCCGGTTTTCGAGCTCGAGCAGAGGAAAGGGGTGTGGACGGCGTCGCTGAGTGGCCGACTGGGTGAGGGATATGTCGAGGCGTCGACGGAACCTGCCCCAACTCGACCGCTGGAGCAGGTGACGATACAATTCCAGGGTCTCCAGGCCCGAGATTTTGCCGCCTTTGCACCTGATCTGCCGTTGGTTGGGATTGCCGTCCCGATCTCGGGCACAGTCGGTTTCACCATAAATCCCACTACAGGGGAACGGGGTGGGGCGACTATCGATCTCACAGCGGGGGCTGGGGAAATCGGCATCGCGTCTTTGGGCCTGGCGCCCATCCCGATCACCGGAGGCTCATTGCGGGGTCAACTTGCGGCGGGGTGGTTGTCCGGCCAGATCGAGCGCTGCCAGCTTGCAGCCCCAGGATACTCCTTGAACTTGGCCGGGAAGGTCGGGCTGGCCGAGCATGGCGTCGATGCCGACCTCACCCTCGATGCTGACGAGCTCGACGTGGCGGAGATCCTACAGCTGTGGCCCAAGAGCATTGGCACCGATGCACGTGACTGGGTCGTCGAGAATGTGCCCGTGGGCCAGGTGTCGGCCGCGACGTTCCAGCTTTCCAGCCACAGCAATCGGCCGAACCAGCCAGAAGTCGGTGGCCGGTTCAGCTTCAGCGGTATCCAGTTGCGCTATCTAGATACGATGCCGCCCGCAACTGGCCTCGCGGGCTCGGCCAGCCTTGCCGGTAACAGCCTCCAGTTCAAGGTCGACGCGGGGCAGACGGGTGGAGTGAGTCTCGCGAACGGTGACGTTGTTCTGTCCAATCTGTTCATCGAACCGCCCGTTCAGCTGCGGCTCACGGCCGACCTCCAGTCCACCGTGCCTGCCGCCATGACATTGCTCGACAGCGAGCCGGTGGCCTTGGGCAAGACCACCGGCCTATCCGCTGCAAATGCTACGGGGCAACAGACGACTAAGTTTGAGGTCGGCCTGCCCCTGCTCGATGACATTCCGCCCGCGAAGATACGGTTCAAGGCGACGACGCAGCTGAGCGACGTCCAGCTTCGGCAGGTCAGCCCCGGCTATGATCTGGCCGCCGCGAGAGTGACGCTGGTCGCAGAGCCCGCGGGGATCAGCGTCAAAGGCGACGTGCAAGTCAACGGCGTGCCGGCCACGGTCGAGTTCCGGGAAAACACGCCTCCAGTGCGGGGCGTCACGCGCACGGTCAAAGCAGTTGGGACCATCGACGCCACTGGCGCCAAGGCGTTGGCGGTAACTTGGCCGACCGAGATCGGCGGTGCTGTTGGATTCGATGTCGGGCTCGTGGAGGCGCGGAGCCCACTGCGCACCATCGACGTCGCTCTCGATCTAAGGCAGGCCACCTTCAGCTTGGCACCCCTGGTGCTGATAAAACGTCGAGGCGAGCCGGGCCATATAACGGCACGGCTGCTGCAAAGCGATGCGCGGAACATTGCGGTTCAAAATGCGCAGGTCGACGCAGCGGGCTGGCAGATCGCGGGCGACGCTGACCTGAAATTGGATCCGCTGCAGGCGCAGCGCGTGGTGCTGAGGAGGCTGATTGGTCCGTTGGGCGACCTCACGGCCGACCTGAGCCTGGACGGCAGCCGCTGGCGTGGTCGCGTCGATGTCGGCCGCTTCGACCTGCGGCCGGTGCTTCAGGGTGGGAGCAGCGGCGGCGGCGATGCCGCTGCGCTACCGGACTTCCTGGTCAATGTCACCGCGCGGCAGCTTCGGCTTGGGGATGCACCGTTTTCCAACCTCGACGGCTCGGTGGAACGGCGTCGGGGGATCTGGGCAAGCGCCCGATTGCGCGCCAACATCGAGGATAGTCAGGTCAGCCTGGATGTCGCGACGCCTGCGCAGCGCACCGTACTGACCCTGCTCGGCAGCGACGCAGGCTGGCTGATTCGCGGGATCGGCACGTCCGACAACGGCATCCGCGGCGGCACGTTCCGCCTGTCGGGGGATGTCAACCAGGGTACCGGCGGCCTCAACGGTAGCGGTGACCTGAAGGTACGTCACTTTACGTTGTGGGGCGCCCCACTGATCGCCCGCATCATCTCCCTGGCGTCATTCAGCGGCCTTGGCAACGCGCTCAGCGGGCAGGGTGTACCGGTACAGCGGCTGGTGGCACCGTTCCACATCCAGGGGCAACGCATTACGCTCGAAGAGGCGCGGCTGGTCGGCAGCGATATCGGTGCGCGCGCCGACGGTGTGATCGACCTTGGTGCTCAGACCCTTGCCATCAACGGCACGGTAGCGCCGGCCTACACCATCAACCGGATCCTGGGCCGGATTCCGATCATCGGCCAGATCATGTCGGGCAGGGGTTCCGATGCGGCGTTGGCGGCCACCTTCAGCGTAAGCGGCCCGATTGCCCAACCACAGGTAAGCGTCAATCCGCTGGCGGCGTTGGTCCCGGGCATGATCCGCGATCTGTTCAGCGCGATGACGACTGATACGAGCGGCTCCAGTGGCCGCATCGACGAGCGCTAGAGCGTCGACCCTCAGGCTGGGCGCGCCAGCACATGGCGCTTGCGCCCGGCGGAGAGCTTGATGAGACCGTCGCGTAGGGAGGTCAGATTGACGGTAGCGGTTTCATCCTCGATCCGCTCGTCGTTGAGGCGAGCGCCTCCCCCGCGCACCAGACGGCGAGCCTCGCCATTCGAAGCCGCGAGTCCGGCTGCCACCAGCAACTCGATCACGGGCATGCCGTCTTGCAGCCTGCGGAGGTCGCAGGTGATCACCGGCAGCCCGGCGACCCCGTCGGTAGCACCCTCGAACACCGCCCGGGCTGCCGTGGCCGCCTGTTTGGCCGCCTCGACCCCGTGACACAGGGATGTTGCCTCGAATGCCAGGATCTTTTTGGCGTCGTTCAGCTCGGCACCTTCAAGCCGGGCCAGCCGGTCAATCTCGTCAAGCGGCAGCTCGGTGAAAAGGCGCAAGAAGCGAGCGACATCCGCATCTTCGGTGTTGCGCCAAAATTGCCAATATTCGAACGGTGTGCGTTTGCCGGCGTCCAGCCATACCGCGCCTGCCGTTGTCTTACCCATTTTCTGGCCCGAGGCGGTCGTGATCAGCGGCGTGGTCAGTCCGAACAGCTGGATGCCGTCGATGCGTCGGCCCAGCTCGACCCCATTGACGATGTTGCCCCACTGGTCCGAACCGCCCATCTGCAGCCGTAGGCCGTAGCGACGTGACAGCTCCAGAAAATCATAGGCCTGCATGACCATATAGTTGAACTCGAGCAGCGTCAGCGGCTGCTCGCGCTCAAGCCGCAGGCGCACCGAATCGAAGGTGAGCATGCGATTTATTGTGAAATGCGTGCCGAAGTCGCGCAGGAACGGAATGTAGCCGAGCCGATCGAGCCATTCCGCATTGTCGGCCAGGACGGCCCCGCCAGTACCAAAATCGAGGAACTTGGCCAGCGACCGCTCGATGCCACGTTTGTTGGTCTCGATCCCGGCATCGTCGAGCAGCTGGCGGCTCTCGTCCTTGCCGGACGGGTCGCCGACTTTCGTGGTGCCGCCCCCGACCAGCGCGATCGGGCGATGCCCGGTCCGTTGCAAGTGCCGGAGCATCATGATGCTGACCAGATGCCCGATATGGAGGCTGTCTGCGGTGCAGTCATAGCCAACATAGGCCGTGACCGCCTGCTCGGCCGCCAACGCGTCGAGCGCGGCGGGATCGGTGCACTGATGGATGAAGCCGCGCGACTCCAACGTGCGCAGCAACTCCGAACGATACTCGCTCATCGTGATGCCGTCAGCGGGCCAGGGCCATCGGCCGATCGGCCGGCTTGAGCCGTTTGTCGAGATAGGCCTCGCAGATCTCTTCCAGCTCCTCGTGGTGGTCCGTGAAATAGTGATCGGCACTTTCGAGGCAGCTGTAGTCGATCGTGATGCCGCGCTGCTGCGACAGCTTGTTGACCAGCTTCACCACCGATTCCGGTGGGCTCACCGTATCCTTGTCGCCATGCACGATCAGGCCTGAAGCAGGGCAGGGGGCGAGGAACGTGAAGTCGTACATGTTGGCCGGTAGGCTCGCGCACATGAAGCCCACGATCTCGGGCCGGCGCATCAGCAGCTGCATAGCGATCCACGCACCGAAGGAAAAGCCGGCAACCCAGCAGCCCGTGCTGTTGGGATTGTGGCTCTGCATCCAGTCCAGCGCTGCCGCGGTATCGCGCAGTTCGCCCTGGCCGTGGTCGAAGACTCCCTGCGAGCGGCCGACGCCGCGGAAGTTGAAACGCAGCACCGAGAAGCCGCGGCGCTGGAACATGTGGAACAGGCTATACGTGATCCGGTTGTTCATGGTCCCGCCATGCAGCGGATGCGGGTGCAGGACCATGGCCAGCGGCGGCGTCGGTCCCTCGCCATGAACGTAACGACCTTCCAGCCGACCATCCGAGCCGTTGAAGATCACCTCAGGCATCTTTTTCTCCAGCGCAGGGTCGGTCGTCTCCGATGGCCGTCGACGTCAGTTTCAGCATGAAACCAACGTCTCCTGGTCTGGACGTTGACCCGACCCGCACCCCTATTATATTGGACAGGACGTTCGCTCCGCCGCGAACCTGCGGCCACGCATACCTGCTCACGCCCGATCGCGATCGCGCATGAGTTGGTAGGTGAGCCGGCACGAGAGCGACAGTGCCATATAACAGGCTAGGGCCGATGTTCAAGAGTCTCCGCGAGGATGTCGAGGCCGTCTTCCAGCGTGATCCGGCCGCCAGGTCCAGGCTCGAGGTGGTGTTGTGCTACCCGGGTATCCATGCGCTCGTGTTTCATCGCCTTGGCCACGCTCTCTGGGGCCGCGGCTGGAGACTCGCCGCACGCTTCGTGTCCCAGGTCGGCCGATTCATGACCGGGATCGAGATCCATCCGGGGGCCACGATTGGCCGGCGCTTCTTTGTTGATCACGGCATGGGCGTCGTGATTGGCGAGACGGCTGAGATCGGTGATGACGTGACGCTTTATCAGGGCGTTACTTTGGGCGGGGTAAGCCTTGATCCTGGTAAGCGTCACCCGACGTTGGGCAATGGTGTCGTCGTCGGCGCCGGTGCTGCCGTGCTCGGGCCGTTCAAGGTCGGTGACGGTGCTCGCATCGGCTCCAACGCCGTGGTCGTGAAGGCCGTGCCGGCTGGCGTCACCATGGTCGGCACCGCCGCCCGAGCGATTGGCCCGCAGCCCGTGCCTGACGAATCGTTCTGCTTCTCGCCCTATGGCACGACGCCGGGTGGTATTGCGGCGGACCCGATGATGCGCAGTCTCGAACGCCTCGCCGACCGCGTCCGCGAGCTGGAGGAGCGGCTTGACCATGCGCAGAATGAGCGGGCTCCGGCTAGCCGATGTGCGTAACCGCTAGCCGCACCTGAGGTGCAGGCGGTCGGTCGGGGACGGCTATTTGGCGGCGAGCCTGTCTATCTGGATCATGCTGCAACGGCACCGGTTCGCCCCGAAGTTGTCGCTGCGATGGCCGAGGCGATGGCTCAGCGCGGCAACCCATCATCGCTGCACATGGCCGGACGTCGCGCGCGCGAGCTGGTCGAGCGGGCACGACGTCGGCTGGCAGACCGGCTGAAGGTAGCACCTGACCGGGTGATCTTCACCAGTGGTGGCACCGAGGCCAATCATCTGGCGCTCAGCGGAACAGGTGGTCACTGCTTGGTCTCGGCCGTCGAGCATGCGAGCGTCATGGAGGCCGTATCGGCGGCCACCCACATTCCCGTGGATGACGATGGCCGCATCGATCTGGCGGTCATGCGCGATCTGCTTGTTCGTCACCGGCCTCGAATGACCTCGGTGATGCTTGCCAACAACGAGACTGGCGTGATCCAGCCGATCGTGGAGGCCGCCCGGCTGGCGCACGCCCACGGCAGCCTTTTTCACTGCGACGCGATTCAGGCGTTCGGCAAGCTGCCGTTCAGCCTGGCCGATCTCGATGTCGATCTGCTCTCCGTGTCCGCACACAAGATCGGCGGACCTCCGGGGATAGGGGCGCTCATTCTGCGCGAAGGCTACGAGCCGCAACCGCTGCAGCGGGGTGGTGGGCAGGAGCGCCAGCGCCGCGCCGGGACCGAGAACCTGCCCGGTATCGTCGGCTTTGGCACGGCCCTGGAACTCGCAACCGACTGGGTCGGCGTCATGGAGCTTCGCGCTCACCTGGAGGCGCAGGTCTGCGCCGCTCCTTTCGATGCCCAGATCATCGGTGTTGCAGCCGATCGATTGCCGAGCGTGACCTCTATTGTCACACCGGGCTTGGCCGCCGAGACGCAGCTGATGGCCCTCGACCTCGCTGGTGTGGCCGTCAGCAGCGGCTCGGCTTGTTCCTCCGGCAAGATCGGCGCGTCGCACGTGCTGGCTGCGATGGGACTGGCACCGGGTCTTGCCCGGTGTGCGATCCGGGTCAGCCTCGGTTGGTCGAGCACCGCCGAGCATGTTGCGCGGTTCGTCCAGGCTTGGACCGAACTCGCTGGTCGACGCCGCGGCCCATAGCTTTGATGTGCCTCCTGTCGGCGCCGCCTGCGGTGATGAGCTTCGGCGCAACCGCTTCGACAGCTCTAGCACCGATATCATAGAGCCCAAGTGGTTGGCGCTTGCCAGCGAGGAAAGTCGTAAGTGTTACCGCTATGCACGCTCGGTATCGGCGGAGATGCCACTCCCGTATCTGGCAGCGCACGCCTGAGCCCCAGCCACCGGGCTTGTCTTAGTGGCTGGGATGCCGACATATGCCGCAGGTGGAGCGCGCAGGCAGGCGCGCTCTGGAGGTCTGGAGAACGTCATGGCAAGGGCTGCGATCTCGCTCACCCCAGCGGCGGCGAGCCGTGTGCGCGAGTTGCTGGCTGGCCAAGGGCCAGATGCACTCGGCTTGAAGCTGGGCGTCAAGCCGTCGGGCTGTTCGGGCTTCAGCTACCAGTTGGATTTTGCCCGGGAAATCGAGCCGGGCTCCGAGGTCATCGAGGTCGAGGGCATCCGGTTGGTGATCGAGCCACGGGCGGTGATGTTCGTGCTCGGCACCGAGCTCGACTTCGTCCAGGACAAGCTGGGCGCGCAATTCGTGTTTCGCAACCCGAACGAGAAGGCACGCTGCGGCTGCGGCGAAAGCTTCTCCGTTTGAATTGGAGCAGCCGCGCACCTTGCTGACCGTTTATTTCGTCATGCCCGACGGCACCACTCGGGCGCTGCCCGCAATGGCTGGATTGACGTTACTCGACATCGCCAGGCAGCACGACATCGCCATCGAGGGCGCCTGTGGCGGATCGATGGCGTGCGCCACCTGTCACGTCGTCGTCGACGATGCGCATGTCGATCGCCTGCCGCCGCCATCGGCCGAGGAGGAGGATATGCTGGACTTCGCTGCCGACGTGCGCGCGACCTCCAGGCTCGGCTGCCAGGTCCGCCTAACCGCCGCTTTGGACGGGCTCATGGTCAGCGTGCCACGCTCGACATTGTTGAGCTGGCCGTGAGCCTGGATCTGGGTCTCGGCCGTCGACCTGCCGATTGCCGTGTCGTCGTCGCGATGTCCGGTGGCGTCGACAGCTCGGTGACCGCAGCGCTGCTGGCAGAGGCCGGCTATGGCGTGGTGGGAGTTACCCTGCAGCTCTACGACCACGGGGCCGCCACCGGGCGGAAGGGGGCGTGCTGCGCCGGGCAGGATATCTACGATGCCCGCGCCGTGGCCGACCGGCTGGGCGTTCCGCACTACGTGCTGGACTTCGAGGCCCGCTTCAAGTCGGCGGTGATCGACGACTTCGCCAAGGACTATGCCGAGGGCCGCACTCCTATCCCATGCGTGCGCTGCAACGAGCGGGTCAAGTTCACGGATCTTCTGCAGATTGCCCGAGATCTTGGCGCCGACGCCCTGGCTACCGGCCACTACGCGCGTCGTGTCGTGGGAGCGCAGGGTGTGGAACTGCACCGGGCGGCCGACGCGGCCAAGGACCAGAGCTACTTCCTATTCGCCACCACCGCGGCCCAGCTCGACTATCTTCGTTTTCCGCTGGGCGATCTCGACAAGTCCACGACCCGCGCCCATGCTCAGCGGCTTAGTCTCGAGGTTGCGAACAAACCCGATAGCCAGGATATCTGCTTCGTTCCCAGCGGACGCTATAGCGCCATCGTCGCCAAGCTCCGGCCCGACGCGTTCGAGCCGGGTGATCTCGTCCATGTCGACGGGCGCGTGCTGGGGCGGCACGAGGGCATGGCCAACTACACGGTCGGCCAGCGTCGCGGCCTCAAGGTTGCCGATGGCGAGCGGCTCTATGTGGTCGGCATCGAGCCGCGGACCCGGCGGGTCGTGGTGGGGCCCCGGGAGGCCGGCTGCAGCGGCGAGATCGAGCTGCGCCGGGTCAATTGGCTGGCAGCTCCGCCGCCGGTGGGCGTGACCCAGCCGGTCATGGTCAAGCACCGGTACAACGAGCCCGCGGTCCCTGCTCGGATCGAGGCGTTGCCGGGTGATGGCGCGCGCGTGACGCTGGACACGCCACAGGCCGGCATCGCCCCGGGTCAGGCGTGCGTCGCCTATCAGGGCTCCCGCATGTTGGCGGGCGGCTGGATCGAGCGCGCACCACTGCTGTGGCAGGAAAACGCCGCCCGGCTCAGCGCTTGACAGCCCGCCGGCACGACCCTAGATGACGCGGGCCGCGTCGGCCCCCTGGGGGCGATGCCGGTTGGCGGAGTAGCTCAGTGGTAGAGCAGGGGAATCATAATCCCTTGGTCGGGGGTTCAAATCCCTCCTCCGCTACCAAACGCTTCAAGGCTTGATAATGCGTGACGGCGTGGATCTGGGACGGCGCCAGAACTCCACACCATGCCACGAGCCGAAGACATCCAGTACTTTAGGATGGATCTGGCGCTAGCACGAACTGCGCCTTGACGACGTTGAGGGCGTCCCATTCCTGTCCATCGGCCTTGTCCGGTCCGGTGAACGCCATCCATGCGGACAGATCAGCGTTCATCCATTTGGTGGGGAACTGGTAGAAGAATATCGTACCTTCCGCGAAGTCTTCCAACTCCTTGATCTTGTACCATGGCCCCCACGGCTGCGTTGCTTCATAAAAGCCGACACCGCGCTTGGTGGTATCCTGCTCCGCGACGTGCCCCATCACCATGATGTATCGTTGCAGATGGGGATTCCACGCTACTGTCGGCGGCGCGTCCAGGACATGGGTTTTTTGAAGTACCGACACGCGCTGATTGAGATCCTTTGTCCAAATAGGACCACCCACCGTATCTGTGCCGGCGAAGAACTCATAGGAGCCTCGACGCGCGGGGGTCTTCCTAGCCACGCGCATCAAATCGATTTGCCCTGGGGATTGGACATGAGCGGGCTGGGTAACCAAGCGTACGCTGTAGCCGTAGATGTACCGCTCGATCCGACTCGGCAGCATGTTTGAGGTGTGCCCCTGGCCGATCTGTAGGAAACTCGGCATTAGGATCTTGTCGGCCGGGGTGAATGCCCAGTCGGCCTTGGTCCAGCTTCTGCCATTGTCGGTTGAGCTGGCAAGCCGCGCCTCGGTGAAGCCAAGCAGGCGCGGACGACCGATGGTGAACCACATGTGCAGGCCGTCGGCGCCGGTGGAGATCATGCCCCAGCTTTTGCCGTTCCACGGGAGCCAGCAACACTTCTGCCCGAACGCGTCACCCTCCCATACGTCTGTCCCCAGCAGGTTGGGTGGCGTGCCCGTAATCCGGCTCACGCCTATCGCGCGCTTGCTGACTTCACTGCCGGTGAACCCCCACCCGTCGCCGTAGGCACCATAGAGCCCACCGTCGGTGTGCCAGGTCAGGGCGAAATTGTCGCTCTCGTCCGCGAACCTGGTCAACGTGCTCATGTCGATTTGCACGTCGTGGAGATAGCTGCTCTGGCTGGGTTCCGCTGCCGCGTGCGGGCTGATGGCTGCTCCAAGCATAGCCAACGTGACGGATAGCCGCGTGACAGCAAGCATCTTGGCCCCTCCCAAATGGTATTAGCACCTTAGGGTGTGCGAATGGGGAGGGATTTGCAACCCTGGCGTATCGAGACGGCTAGCGCTCGGGCCGAGGAAGAGTCGGATATCAAGCGATGTCTGGCACGGCTGCATGCTTTGCAGCCGTGCCATCATATCGGACGTCATCAAGCTGCAAGTGCGCAAGCCAATCGCGCCTCTTGCAGCGTGGAGCGGCGTGCCTGCGGTTCCGGTGAGCCTGTAAACTCGCAGGCCGGTGTCTTGCTGCATTGCAACGACGCCCAGCGCTATGAATCGACAGCATCCTGTGGAGAAAATCCCGACCGCAAAGCCGGGCACCGAGGCCGCGTTGGGCGTCATCGCTAAGCCAGATGATCCGCCAAAGCTGCTGCGCGCAGCCAAGCTCGTGACCGCCATGCGTGGTGGCAAGCTACCGAGCAGGATCCCGCGGTATCTTGAGCTGTTTCACTGAGGAAGTGCGTCGCGACGCCGGCAATAAATGCTCCTGCGCTACGCCGGTCCCGCCCGCAAGGTATTCAGCGGTCACCATTAAGCTCCGCAGGCGATCAAACGGTCGTCGCGGCGGGACGCTGTTGCGTTGCCGCCAGCTAGGGCCTGTCCGGATAACAACGCATGCAGCAAACTGCGCTTGCGTGCAATGCAAGGTATGCCGCCGCCGCGGGCTGGTGGCGGCGTCGATCAATCCTCGTCAGTGACGTCCTTCTGCACGATCACCTGCCGGCCGCGGTACATGCCGGTCTTGAGGTCGATATGATGCGGACGGCGAAATTCGCCCGAGTCCTTGTCCTCGATCACCGTGGGCGCAGTCAGCGCGTCGTGCGAGCGGCGCATACCGCGGCGCGATGGCGAGGTTTTCCGTTTCGGGACGGCCATGGAACAATCCTTCGGGTCGGGATGGGCGCCGCTAGGCTCTGGCGGACCGCACGCGCGGACGCCGGCCGACGCGGGGCCAAAGCAAGGCGCGCGGCTTGATAGGGCATTGCGCCGGTCCGGTCAACGGCGCTCCCGCAGGGCTGGGCGGGTGCGGTCTCCTGGCCTAGGCTTCGTCGACACCGCCACCGAAAGAGACCCATGCGCCCGCGCACGTTGCTGCTGCTCCTCTTGTTCCTCGTTCTGCTGATCCCGCTCGTAGCGGCGCTTGGCCTGTGGTCGATCGACAGTTCCTACGTTCGCCGCCTGATCGTAACCAGGGTCGAGCAGGCGACAGGCCGCAGCTTCACCATCGACGGTCCGGTGGAGGTGAGCTGGGGGCTGCATCCGACCTTCACGCTGAGCCGCATCGCCCTGGCCAACATCCCGGCCGCCGCCGAGCTGGCGATGCTCACGGTCGAGCGGCTGGCGCTGCAGGTCGATGCGCTGTCCTTGCTCAGTGGCCGTCCCGACCTCGAGCGACTGAGCCTCGGCGGATTGGACATGCTGCTCGAGTCTGGGCCGGATGGCACCGGCAACTGGATGTTCCCGCCCCAGCCTCCGACCGAGCCGGCAGCCGCCCGTGCCGGGGCGGCGGACACGGACTCGTTGCCCATCGTGCGACAGGTGCTGATCGCCGATGCGCGTGTCCGCTACCTTGCCGCAGGAGGCCCCACCACGGAGCTGAACCTGGTCCGTGCGGCTTTCGATGCCTCGCCCGCAGGTGCTTCAGCCACCTTCGGCTTGGCCGGGAGCCTCGACGGCAGGCCGCTGCGATCCAGCGGCCGGCTGGGTTCGCTCGATGCGTTGACCGGTGCGGACGGCATGCCGCTGACCGTGACCGACTTCATGCTTGTGCTTGGCGACTCCGACCTCGCCGGCAGTGTCAGCCTGCATTTTGATGGCGAGCGCCCGCGCGTCGAGGCCGATCTCGCGGCGGACATGCTCGATCTGCGCGACGTTGGTGGCCGGGGCGCCGCACCGGTGCCGCCCGTCGATAGCGGAAAGCTGTTCTCGACCACTCCGTTGCCGTTCGAGATCCTGCACCAGCTTGATCTGCAGGTGCGTCTGCGCGCCGAACGAGTTCAGACCGCAGCCGTGGAGCTTGGTCAGCTCGAGCTTGTAGCGGCGCTCGAAGGCGGTCGCCTGCAGGTCAAACCACTTGGCTTTCGCCTGCAGGACCGACCCGTTACCGGTGAACTTGCGGTCGATGGCGCGGACGAACCGGCAGGCGTGAAGCTGAGCTTGGGTGGTGATGATCTGGACATCGGCCGGCTGCTGGCGAGCTTGGCGCACGGTGCGGCCGTGGAGGGTAGGGGTGACATCCGGCTGCAGATCGCGGGTCTCGGGCAGACGCTCCACGCGCTCGCAGCGACGACCACCGGCAGCGCCAACGTTCTGATGGGTGCGGGGGCGCTGCCGACCGAACTGCTGGGACAACTCACCGGCGGCGTGCGCCAGCTGCTCGCTGACGCCACGGGGCGAGGAAGTATCGAGGCCGCATCCCTCCATTGCGCGGCGCTTGATGCGCGGGCGGAGAACGGTCTCGTTCGGGTCGAGCTGCTGGTCGATGGCGCCTACAGCACGATCGTCGGCGGCGGTACGATCGATCTCGGACGTGAACTGGTCGACCTGACTCTGACGCCGCAGGCGCGACAGCTCAATCTTAACGTGGCCGTGCCGATCACCGTCCGGGGACCGCTGGCATCTCCTGACGTGGGCCTCGACGAGCGTGATGCGTCGCGCCGGGTGGCGAGTCTTCTGGGCGCCATCTTCTTCCCGCCGGCGGTCCTGGGTGCCTTCGTCGATCTTGGCAGCGGCAGGAGTAATGCTTGTCTGGATCTCGCGGCCCGTCCGGAACGGTTGGCAGCGCCGGTCGCTGCCGACCCTGACGCCGGCATTGTGGAGCGGATCGAAGGTGTCGGCCGGCAGCTGCTCGACAAGGTTCGGCCATCCCCCTGAGGCGGGCCCGTCGCTGTGGCCACGGCGATGCCCCATCCGATCACTCGAATTTGACCGCGCGGCCGCAGCTCGCCGTATGCGCGACGTTGCGGGCGGCGGCGCGGCCGCTGAGATAGGCGCCGGCCACCGTGCCGTGCCAGCCGTCGCTGGCGGCAGCCTCGCCGGCATAGACCAGCCGTTCGCTCAGCGGCACCCGCAGGGCGGTGCGGGCGCCGGCCATGCCTGGCTGAGCCACGGCGTAGCTGCCCATGGCCCAGGGATCGCGGTGCCACTCGCTGGTGAGGCAGGCACCTATGTGGTCGCTGATCGCGGTGCCCAGGTGAGCCACCAGTGGTGCCGCCACCGCCTCACGCAGGGCGGAGCCGGGGAGGGCTGCCACCTCCCGTGCCAGACTGCCGCCGATGAAGGCCATGACGTGGTTTCGTCCACCCGGCCGGACGAGATAGAGGATCGAGCGCTCGCTCGTGGGCTCGGCGAACAGATAGGAGTCGCGGCCGAGGCCGAATACATCGCTGTCGAAGCCGATCCCGACCTTCGTCAACGCCCCCATGGGCAGGCCCGCCCACGCAGCCTCGACGTCTGAGGTAGGAGACGGGTCGAGCCGGATGCGCCCCGCTTGCAGCACACCCAGGGGGACGGTGAGGATGGCATACCGGGAGCGCACGATGCCTTGGGCCGTCGCCAGTTCCACCCGTTCCCGGGTCGTCCGGATCGCCTCCACCGGGCAGCCGAGTCGGACCGGGAGGGGCGTCCCGAAGCTTGCGACCAGCGTGCCGTAGCCGTCGGGCAGCAGCCAGTCCTCGCCGTCGCGAGTGGCCAGGAAGTCGGCGGGGTCCAGCCTATCCGTGTCCTCACCGCTGAGCCACGGCCCGATGCGGGCGGCGGCAAAATGGTCGGCGGAGGTTGTCCGAGATAAGAAGGCGCCGATGCTGCCCCTGCTGCCGCTTTGGATGGCCGTGGCCAGATCCTTGCACGCGCGCCTGGTTGCGGCGTCGAGAGCCACGTCCGCGGGACGGGGGGCGGTGGCACCTTGTGCCAGCAGCAACCGTCGACCTGGGTCCACAATGACCGGTGCCGCCTTGGCCAGCGCGATGTCGGACCAGGGATTGCCCTGCTCGGCGGCATGGATGAACGAGGCGCCGAGATCGAAGGGTCCGTCCAGGGTGGCCGTCTCGATGAAGGCGCGGCCCCCGATACGATCCCTGGCCTCGAGGATGAGGCAGTCCAGGCCGCGCGCCCGTAGTGACGCAGCGGCGGCCGGTCCTGCCGCCCCTGCGCCGACGATGATGACCTCGACATCGACCGGAGCCATGGCTGTACCTCGTTCGCGGGCGGCGGCACCGGCTGTCGCCTGCGGTTGAACCTAGAGCAGCAAGCGGCGCCAGCGGGAAAATGCCGACAGACCGAAAAAAAATGCTTGCGGGGCCGATTGGTCGGGACTAGAACCTGCCTCCGCCAGCGAGACATCGGCTGGCGACACCGGTAACGAGGTGGTTGGGTTTCCAGCAAGCCGAAAGGTGAGCGGAAGCCCCTGTTCGTCACCGACGCTCTTTCTCATCGTTGGTTGGTTGTAGAGGGGATGTGCAGGCGGCGGTTGGGTCTGTCGTGACTGTGGCATCTTCTGGTGGGTCTTTGGCGTGGATCTGCTGGTTATTCCGGCTTTTGGGCTGGGGTG
>JBATRI010000234.1:0-5297 GCA_049292515.1 Geminicoccaceae bacterium | reverse complement strand
GCGTCGGCCCCAGGCCGGCGGCGATCACGTTGAGCGCCATGCCCGAGACCACCTGATCGCCGCGATGGGTGATCGAGGCGAAGCCGTGGACCATGGCCATGGCCAGCCCGAACGCCATGCCCGCGAGCACGCCGAGCCAGGCCGAGCCCGTGGTCTGGGCGACGGCGGCGGCGGCGAAGGCCGCACCCAGCATCTTGCCTTCGAGGCCGATGTCGGTGACGCCGCTGCGCTCGCAGAACAGCCCGGCCATCGCCGCCAGCACGAGCGGCGTGGCAAGGCGGATCGTGCTCGCCAGCATCACCAGGACCTGCAGGAACAGCTCCTCGACGCTCATGCGATCGCCGGCTCGATGCGGTTGCGCCCCAGCAGCGCCTCCAGCCGCGGCCGGAACATGTGCTCGAGCGCGCCGGCGAACAGGATGACGAGGCCCTGGATGACCACGACCAGGTCGCGGTTGACCCGCGGCATCTCGAACGCGAGCTCGGAGCCGCCCTGGTAGAGAGCGCCGAACAGCAGCGCCGCGAGGATGATGCCGACCGGATGGTTGCGGCCCATCAGCGCCACGGCGATCCCAGCAAAGCCGTAGCCGCCGGTGAAGCCCAGGATCAGCCGATGCTCGCCGCCCAGAACCTCGTTCGTGGCCATCAGCCCGGCGAGCGCCCCCGAGATGGTCATCGCCAGGATGATCCGGCTGGCGGGCGAGATGCCGCCATAGACCGCGGCCGCCTCGCTGTGGCCGACCACGCGCAGCTCGTAGCCGAGCCGGCTGCGCCAGATGAACAGCCACAGACCGACGCAGCAGGCCAGCGCCAGCAGCAGGGAGAGATTGACCGGCGCGTAGCCCAGCTCGATGCCCAGCACGTCCTCGAGCGACGGCATCCATACCGTCTGGGCGAACGTGACGGTCTCGGGCGCACTCTGGCCGGGTTTGATCAGCACGTTGACCATCAGGTAGGTCATCAGCGCCGAGGCCACGAAGTTGAGCATGATCGTGGTGATCACGACATGGCTGCCGCGCCGCGCCTGCAGCCAGCCCGGGATCAGCCCCCAGATGCCGCCGAACAGGGCGGCGGCCAGCACCGCCAAGGGAATGCTGACGATCCCCGGCAGATGCCCCAGATGGACCGCCACCAGCCCCAGCCCCAGCCCGCCCAGATAGGCCTGCCCCTCGCCGCCGATATTGAACAGCCCGGTATGGAACGCGATCGCCACCGCGAGGCCGGTGAAGATCAGGTTGGTGGCGTAGTACAGCGTGTAGCCGACCGCCTCGCCATAGCCGAAAGCGCCGTAGACCAGCGTCCGCACCGCCTGCAGCGGGCTTTCCCCCAGCGCCACCACGACCAGCCCCGAGACCGCGAACGCCAGCGACAGGTTGAGCAGCGGCAGCAGACCGAAGTCGGCCCAGGCGGGGAGCTTGCGGGAGGTGGCCACTACATGAACCAAAAATTGAAAATTGTTGCCTCATATGCGCGCAAACGTCTTTTCGCTATCATACGGTCGTGATCAGGAGCTTTGCCGATCGACGAACGTCTCGCCTGTTCGCGGGCACTTGGGTGCAGGATGTTCATCCTGATCTGCAGCGGCGCGCGCGCAGCAAGCTGCGTGAGCTGGACGCGGCGACCGATCTGGATGATCTTGCGAGTCGGCGAGGCAATCGGCTTGAGAAGCTGTCTGGTGATCGGCAAGGTCAATGGTCGATTCGGGTCACCGGTCAATGGCGCATCTGTTTCGCCTGGACCGGAGCCGACGCCGTGGAGGTCTGGTTTGGCGACTACCACTGACGGACCGCGAGCATGACGATTACCCGCGCGCAACTCGACGCTGGCCTGATCGACTTTTCCGACATCGACATGCCCGGCTCGCCGCGCATGGACCCTCTGCATCCGGGCCAGGTGCTGGCCGACTGGATCGACGAGGAGCGTATGACCGCGGCCGACCTCGCTGCTGCCGTGCACCTTCCGATGGAGGGGGTTGCTGCCGTGCTGTCTGGCGACGCGCCGATCACCGCGCCTCTCGCCTTGCGCTTGGCTCGATACTTCGGCACCTCGGCGAGATTCTGGCTGAATCTGCAGATGGGGTACGAGTTGGAGCTCGCGGAGCGCAATGAGAGCGAGGTGATCGCCCGCGAGATCACCCCCCGCGCCGCCTGACACTACGCCGCCTCCTGCGTGATTCCTGCCATCAGGCAGCCGACCCGCCGCTCGTCGGCCTCGCCGGGCATCAGCTCGCCGGTGATCGTGCCGTCGAACATCACCAGGATGCGGTCCGCCAGCGACAGGATCTCGTCGAGCTCGACCGAGACCAGCAATACGGCCTTGCCGGCGTCGCGCATGGCGATCAGGCGCTTGTGGATGAACTCGATGGCGCCGATGTCGACCCCGCGGGTGGGCTGGCCGACCAGCAGCAGGTCCGGGTCGTGCTCCATCTCGCGGGCGAGGACCAGCTTCTGCTGGTTGCCGCCGGAAAAGGAATGCGCGTCCAGCGCCGGCTCCTGCGGGCGGACGTCGTAGGCGCTCATCCAGCGCCGGCAGACGCCGATGATGTGGCGCAGCCGCAGAAACCCCTTCTCGGCGTATTCGGGCTCGGTCTGGTAGCCGAGAATGGCATTCTCCCAGGCCGAGAAGCCCTTGACCAGCCCCACCCGCAACCGGTCCTCGGGCACATGCGCCAGCCGGTGCACGCGGGCCTGGGGCCCGCTGGTGATCGGGCTGCCGCGCAGCAGGATCTCGCCGCGGCTGTGGGGGCGGATGCCGGCCAGCGCCTCGAGCAGCTCCGACTGGCCGTTGCCCGCGACGCCGGCGATGCCCACGATCTCGCCCGCGCGGACATCGAAGCTGATCCGCTTCACCCGCGGCACGCCCTGGTCGCCCATGATCTCCAGGTCGCGCACCTCGAGCACCGGCTCGCGCGGCCGTGCCGGGCCCTTCTCCACGCGCAGCAGCACCTTGCGGCCGACCATCAGCTCCGCCAGCTCCTCCTTTGAGGTTTCGGCCGTGCGGCGGTGGGCGACCATCGCCCCGGCGCGCATGACGCTGACCTGATCGGTCACCGCCATGATCTCGCGCAGCTTGTGGGTGATGAGGACGATGGTCCGCCCTTGCGCCTTGAGGTTGCGGAGGATGCGGAACAGGTGATCCGCCTCCTGCGGCGTCAGCACGCCGGTGGGCTCGTCCAGGATCAGCACGTGGGCGCCGCGGAACAGTGCCTTGAGGATCTCCACCCGCTGCTGCACGCCGACCGCCAGCTCCGCCACCGGCGCGTCCAGGTCGACCTCCAGCCCATAGTCGCGCTCCAGGGCCTGGACCTCGGCGCGGGCACGGGCGAAGCCGGCTTTCAGCGTGGCGCCCCCTTCGGCGCCCAGGAGGAGATTTTCCAGCACCGTGAACGGCTCGACCAGCATGAAATGCTGATGGACCATGCCGATGCCGGCCTTGATCGCATCCTGCGGGCCGCGGATCGGGCGCTCCCGGCCATCGACCAGGATCTTGCCGCGGTCCGGCTGGTAGTAGCCATAGAGGATGTTCATCAGGGTCGACTTGCCGGCACCGTTCTCGCCGATGATGCCGTGGATCGTCCCGGCCGGGATGACGAGGTCGATCGCCCTGTTGGCGTGGACGGCGCCGAAGCGCTTGTCGATACCGCGCAGCTCGACCGCCGGGGGCAGGGCCCCCGGCAGCCGCGTCACCGTTCCGCCGGCCGGAGGCACGACCGGGGCGGCACTCACTGCTCGTAGGGCTTCACGACCAGCTCGCCGGCGATGATCGCCTGCTTGGCGGCGTCGATCTTGGCCTGGATCTCGGGCGTCAGCACCGGGCGGTTGTCGTCGTCGACGGCATAGTCGACGCCGCTCTCCTTCAGCCCCAGGCTCTCCATGCCCGGCTTGAAGCTGCCGTCCTTGGCCTGCGTGAAGGCCTCATAGACCGCCACGTCGACCCGCTTCAGCATCGAGGTCAGCACGCTGCCGGGATGCAGGAAGTTCTGGTTGCTGTCGACGCCGATCGACAGCTTGCCCTGGTCAGCGGCCGCCTGCAGCACGCCCAGGCCGGTGGCCCCGGCGGCGGCGTAGACCACGTCCGCCCCCTGGCCGAACTGCCCGATGGCGAGCTCGCCGCCACGTGCCGGGTCGTTCCAGGCCGCGGGCGTGGTGCCCGCATAGTTGACGATCACCTGGGCGTTCGGGTCGACATACTTCACGCCCTGCTCGTAGCCGGAGGCGAAGTTGCGGATCAGCGGGATGTCCATCCCGCCGACGAAGCCGACCTTGCCGGTCTTGCTGGCGAGAGCCGCCGCCATGCCAACCAGGAAGCTGCCCTCGTGCTCCTTGAACACCACCGATTCGACGTTGGGCTTGTCGACCACGGAATCGATGATAACGAACTTCTTGTCCGGGAACTCGGCCGAGATGGTCTCGAGCGGGGTCGAGAAGCCGAAGCCCACCGCCACCACGATGTCGGCGCGCTGGGCCATCCGGCGCAGCGCCTGGTCGCGCTGGCTCTCGTTGGTGATCTCGAACTCGAGATAGGGGAGGCCGGTCTCGGCCTTGAACTTCTCGGCGCCGTTGTAGGCCGCCTCGTTGAACGACTTGTCGAACTTGCCGCCCATGTCGAAGATGACGGCCGGCGTGAAGTCGGCGGCACCGGCCGGTCCCGCCGCCAGCAAACCGGCCACGGCCAACGCCTTGACGATCGATCTCATGGCTACCCCTAACTGTTCAGCCAACCGGCCCGAACGGTAGGCGGCGCCCGCCCGGTTGCCAACGGAAAAGCCGATCGCGGCGCCGTCCGGCCCCAGGCTCGACTCGGTCGTGCGGCTGCGCTGTTTCACTTCTGCCGGCACGACGGTACGCTCGCTTTGTACTAGGCCTGCCCTGCCGACCGGCAGGGCGAAGGAGAGTCCGGTGAGCGAGAGCACCTATCCCCGCGTGACGCGGGGTCTCGTCGAAGGCCGCCGCGCCCTGGCGCCGGAGGTCGAGGATGCCTTCCGCGCCTTCAGCCAGAAGGCGATGGCGGAGGGGGCCCTGTCGGCCAAGATGAAGCAGCTGATCGCGGTGGCCGTGGCGCACGTGACCCAATGCCCCTACTGCATCACCGGTCACACTAGGTCGGCCCGCCGGCTGGGTGCGACGCCCGAGGAGATCATGGAGGCGATCTGGGTGGCTGCGGAGATGCGGGCCGGTGCGGCGGTGGCGCACGCGACCCTGGCGCTGAGCGAGCTCGAAGTCGGCACCGAACCGCCGGCCGGGCAGGGGAGCTGAGCGTGGCGGCACCGGACGACAGCGCGCCGGCCGGGCTGAAGGC
>JBATRI010000233.1:0-2840 GCA_049292515.1 Geminicoccaceae bacterium | reverse complement strand
CGTGCAAGCGGCGCGCGGCCAGGGTCGCCAAGGCCCCGCCGGCACTGTGACCGGTGACGTAGAGCGGCTTGCCCCCGGCGGCGTGGTCGCGCGCGAGATCCACGAGATGGTCGGTGATGCTGTCCAGCTCGCGGGCGAAGCCGCGATGAACCCGGGTATCGCCGACTTCGACCTGGGCGAAATCAAGATTGGCGAGCCAAGCCTGCAGCGTCCGCTCGAACGAGCCGCGCGAGTCCAGGTGGAGCTTGGTGCCGCGAAAGACGAGATAGGCGCCGTTCGCATCCGAGGCCGCAAAGCCGGTGAAGGCGGGGGTGGTGAAGTCGTCGACATGCCGCGGTTCCCAGCCCACCGGGAGGGCGGGATCGAGATAGGCGTAGGCGCGACGCGCCAGCCCCACCAGGCGGCGGGCCAGGGTGACGTTCATCATCGGACCGCCTCGACCGGCGCGCGCCGGATCGCTAGTGTCCCAGCCCCTCGTGACCGCTCGAAAGGTAGCGCGCACCCATGCCGGATCGTCCCAACCCGCTGAAGCTCAATTCGCTCCAGGCCAAGGCCTTGACCATCCTGCAGGAGCTGGTGCGGCAGCCCGGCTTCGCGGCACCGCCTGAAGCCGATGGCTCCGTGCAGATCCGCGTCCTGCCCCAGCCGCATGGCGATCACTTTCATGTGGGCTCCGCCGTGGTGCGCAGCAGCGATGCCACGGGCCTGTTCAATCCTGCCGTCTATGGCGCCCTCACCCGCAAGGGCCTGGTGGTGCCGGGGCCGCGCGGGCTCCCGGTCCTGACGCCGACCGGATTGGCCTACGACACCGGGCTCGCCGATCAGCTGCTGCATCGCGCCGACCACTGACCTGCCGCGGCGGGCTTGAAAAGCAGCCCCGCCGCGCGAGATCATCGACGCCGTCGAGTGGCATGCTATACCCCTCGATCGGTCCGCAACGGTCCCTTCAAGTCCCATCTCGAACAGGTGGTGGCTGAGTGGCCGGTGGGCAATCGGTGCATCGGCACGAAAGGATCGCGCGATGGGCTCGGCGATGGCGGCGACGCTGCCGGAGCGGCGCGGGAAGGCGGTTTCTCCCTGGGCGGACATGGCCGCGGCGCTGGCCCGCGAGCCGGTGGTGCCGACGGCACCCAAGCCCGCCACCGAGGTGCTGCCGCTGTGGCGGACCATTCTGCAGCTGCGCCGCAACGCGATCTCGACCTGGGGGCTCCCGGCCTACGAGCTTGAGATCATGTCGCGGCCGTTTATGGGCCGGACCAGCTTCCTGGTGAACCAGCCCGACGCCATCCGGCGGGTGCTGGTCGACAACCATGCCAATTACGGCCGCACGCCGGCCGGCATCCGCATCCTGCGGCCGATCATCGGCGACGGGCTGTTCCTCGCCGAAGGTGCGGACTGGAAGCATCAACGGCGCACCGTGGCACCCGCCTTCGCCCCGCGCAGCCTGGACGTGGCCGCTCGCCATATCGCGATGGTGGCCGAGGAGACGGTGGCCGAGCTGGCCGCGCGGCCCACGAATGCGGTCGACCTCCTGCGGGTCGTGCAGCGACTGGCGCTGGAGGTGGCGGGACGCTCGTTCTTCTCGCAGGGGATGCGCGAGCACGGGGCCGCCGTACGGGCTGCGTTCGAGCGCTACGGTGCCAAGCTGGCGCGACCGACGTTCCTGGATTTCCTGCTGCCGGCGCAGGCGCCGAGCCCGGTGGATCTGGCCCGCTGGTGGCTGGCACGGGACTTCAAGGACGTGCTCGACCGGATGATCGCGGAGCGCGCCCGCACCCCGGTGCAGGACCCGCCGCGCGATCTGTTCGACGTGCTGGTGAGTGCTCGCGACCCCGAGACCGGCGCCGGCTTCAGCCGCGACCAGCTGCGCGACCAGATCGCGACCCTGACCGTGGCCGGGCACGAGACCACCGCACTGGCCATGTTCTGGTCCTGCTACCTGTTGTGCCTGGCACCCGCCGTCCAGGAGCAGGTGGCGGCCGAGGCGGCCGGGATCGACCTGTCGCCCGATGCGGCGGCCCAGGCCGTCGACCGCCTGCCGCTGACCAAGGCCGTGGTGCAGGAGGCGCTGCGGCTCTATCCGCCGGCATTCACCATTGTCCGTATGGCCAAAGGTGCGGACGAGATCGCCGGCGAGACTGTGCCGGCCGGCAGCCTCGTGGTGATGGCGCCGTGGATCCTGCACCGGCATCGCAAGCGCTGGGCCCATCCGGAGCGGTTCGACCCCACGCGCTTCGTGCCGGGAGCACCGCCGGTCGACCGCTTCGCCTATCTGCCATTCGGCATCGGCCCAAGGGTCTGTATCGGCGCTCAGTTCGCGCTGATCGAGGCCACGCTCGTCCTGGCCCGGCTGCTGGCGGCCTTCCGGCTCGAGCTGGTCGGCCCCACCCGCGTCACGCCGGTAGCCGTCGTGACCACGGTACCGGACCGGGCACCGATCTTCCGGCTGGTGCCGCGCACGTAGGTATCGTTCAGGGTTCGGCAGCCGATCCACATGGTCTCGCTACCGGGGCCATGGGCGGCCCGGGTAGCGAGTTTCGGTCAAAGGTCGATCAGTAGGTCGCGTTCAGGTCGCGCGGGGTGCCCATCCGGCCGCCGACGGCGGCCAGCAGAGCGCCCAAGACCAGAGCCACGACTGACCAGAACGACACCTGGGCCACCGTGCTGGCCGCAACCTCGGCCGTCTGGCGTGCCTGCTCGGCGGCGCGCTGGCTGTAGTCGCGGTAGGTGGCCTGGAACTGCGTCAGGCGCTGCTCGGCCTCCTCGCGCGGGATGCCGGCCTGCTGCGCGATCACGTTCAGCGCGGCGTCGCGGTCCTGGGGCGTGGCGCCGTCCTGGAC
>JBATRI010000232.1:0-8245 GCA_049292515.1 Geminicoccaceae bacterium | reverse complement strand
GTGCCAGCTCGGTGGCGGCCGGGCTGCGCTCGAGCGCTTCCTCCAGCACGCGCGCGGCCTCGGCGAGCGCGCCCAAAGAGAACAGGGCCAGGCCGCGGGCCAGGGCGTAGTGGCTCGGGTAGCCGGGGTTGAGCCGCATCGCCGTTCGGATGAAGTCGAGCGCGGCCTGCGGCCTGCCCGTGGTGAGCATGACCCACGCCATCGCCACAGAAGCCTCGGGATCGTTGGGGTCTAGCGCCAGCGCCCGCGCCGCCTCGGTGAAGGCGGCCTCGTACTCCAGCAAGTGCAGGTTGACGTGGGCCGCCACCACATGCGTCCACGCGGACGGGTGCCGCTTGGCCTCGTCGAGATACCGCGACGCCAGCTCACAGGTCTGCGGCCGGCTCATCCCGGCGGGCTTGGTCCAGTCCCAGGCGCAGCTCCGGAACAAAGCGAGGCCCAAGGCGGCGTAGGCCCTCCCGTATTCGGGATCCAGCTCGATGGCCCGGCGCAGCTCGGCGACCGCAAGGGCGTTCTCTTCGCCCGTGAACCGCACGATGCGCTCCCAGCCCCTCTGGAACGCCTCGCGCGCGTCGACGTCGCGCGTTTGGCCCCGGCCGATCTCCCGCTCCTCGTCCTTCGACAGCTTCAGCGCCAGCGCGTCGACGATCACCCGGACCAGTTTGTCCTGGACTGCGAAGATGTCGTCGAGGCCCCCGTCGTAGCGATCGGCCCAGAGCTGGCCGCCGGTCAGCGCGTCGACGAGTTGCACGTTGACGCGGACGGTGTTCCCGGCCCGGCGCACGCTGCCGTCCACCACGTAGCGCACGCCCAGGCTCTCCGCGACCTCGCGCACCTTCGCGTCCTGCCCCTTGAACGGGAAGACCGACGCCCTGGCGATGACGAAGAGCCCGGTGATCTTGGACAGGTCGGTGATCAGGTCGTCGGTCAGACCGTCGACGAAGTAGTCCTGCCCCGGCTCGACACTCATGTTCTTGAACGGCAGCACCGCGATCGACGGCTTCTCCGGCAGGGGATACGCCATGCGCTCGATGGATGCTGCCTCGACGGTCGGTCGCGACGGCCGAAACCAGGCGGCTGAACCGGCCGCGACGACCAGCAGCAGCAGCGACGCGGCCGCAAGCCATCGCCATGCAGGCACGTCTCGGCCAATCGCGCGGGAAGGCTCACGGACGGGACCGGGCTCCATCCGAACCCGATAGGCGCACATGGGCTCAGCGATGTTCTTCAACCGCAGCACGCCTCTGGGCTCGAACACCAGTGCCGTCTTGCCCTTGAGATGGTCGTGCGCCGTACCCGAGATGAGCACGCCGCCCGGCTCACACAGCTGCTCCAGGCGGGCGGCCACGTTCACCCCGTCCCCGAGCAGGTCATCCCCCTCGACCACGACGTCGCCGAGGTTGACCCCGATCCGGAACACGAGCCGGTGCTCCGGCGCGACCTCGGCCTGCCGCGAGCCGACGCCCCGCTGCACCGCGACGGCACAGGCCACTGCGTCGACCACGGAGCCGAACTCGACGATGGCGCCATCGCCCATCAGCTTGACGATCCGGCCACGATGCTCGGCCAGAAGAGGGTCGATCACCTCGACGCGCAGGCCCCTGATCGCCGCCAGCGTGCCAGCTTCGTCCCGCTCGACGAGCCTCGAATAGCCGACGAGGTCAGCGACCAGGATGGCGGCGAGCCGCCGCTCGATCCGCGCGGACCCCATCGCCGTCCCACTCAGCCCGCCCACTGTTCCATCGACCCCAACGCATGATGCCCGCGCCGGACCTTCTCGACGATCGCGTCCGGGCCGGCGGTCCAGACGAACGGTCCCGGGCGCTCGTTGTGCTCCCTGACGAAGCGGTTGATTGCCACCTGCAAGGCAATGGGCGAAGGGACGCTGCCGCGCCGCAGCCGGCGGCGGGTCCGTTCGGGGAAGGTAGTGGTGCCGTGGCCATCGGCGGCAGCAAGGGCGCACATGGCGCGCCACACGTGCTTCTGCCGACTGTTCCGGTCCGCCACGATTGCCTGGATATGGCAGCGATCAGCCAGACTCATGCGGACACTGGTGCCCTGGCTCATAGCACAGGGTACCACGTCACCCCTCCGGAGCAGTATGCTATGAGTGCGTCACGCCACGAGCGCCGGGCTCATTTCGGCTGCCACCGTCCTGCCGATCTCTTCGACCATGAAGTCGGCGAACGCCTTGACCTTGGCCGGCAGCAGCTTGCGGTGCGGGTAGACCACGGCCAGCGTCACCGGCTCCGGCGGGAAATCGGTCAGCACGGGCACCAGCCGCCCGTCACGCACATATGCCGCCACCTCGAAGGCCGGCTTCATGACGATTCCCTGACCCAGCAGCGCCCATTCGGTGAGCATGTCGCCGTCGTCGGCGTCGAGCCGCCCGGTAACGGCGAAGGGCTCGGTGCCTTCGGGCGTCCGCAGGCTCCAGCGATATTGCTGCGAGCCCGGAAAGCGCAGCAGCAGGCACTGGTGGTCGAGCAGCTCCTCCGGTCGCGTCGGCGTGCCGTGGCTGGCGAGATAGCCGGGGGCGGCGCACAGCAGGCGTGGGCAATCGGCGATCTTGCGCGCGACCAGGCTCGAATCCGGCAGCACCGCCAGCCGGATCGCGACGTCGACGGCCTCGCGCAGCAGGTCGAGCAGATGGTCGGACAGCCGCAGGCGGACGTCCAGCTGCGGGTAGCGGTCCTGGAAGCGGGGCAGGATGGGGGCCAGTATCCGGCGGGCGAATCCCAACGGGGCGGTGACCCTCAGATTGCCATGTGGTGTGCCGCCCGCATCGGCCGCGACGCTCTCAGCGTGTGCCACCGCGATCAGAGCTTCCCGGGCGGCCTCGTAGAAGGCCGCCCCCTGCTCGGTCGGCTGCACCTGGCGGGTGGTGCGGTTGAGCAGCCGGACGCCGAGATGGGCCTCGAGCTGCTGCAGCCGGTGGCTGACCACCGCCGGCGAGAGGCGCATGTGCCGCCCGGCCGCGGACAGGCTGCCCAGCTCGACGACGCGGACGAACACCTGCATGTTCTCCACCAGCATCCCCATGCCCGTCTTCCCTGCGGCCCATTGTTTGCTTCGGTTTGAAAGTCCTGGCCGGCGTGGCGCGGTTCACCGCGACCCCGGCTTCAGGTAGCACGAAAGGCGAGCCGGGAGGCGCGCCGAAACCAGCACGAAAGGGGAACGCCGTGGGGCCGATCTTGTGGGAATGGCTGAGCATGGGCGTGCGATGGCTGCACGTCATCGCCGGAATCGCCTGGATCGGCAGCTCGTTCTATTTCGTGCATCTCGACCAGAGCCTGAAGCAGCGGCCGGGGCTGCCCGAGGGCGCCGGCGGCGAGGCCTGGCAGGTGCACGGCGGCGGCTTCTACAACATGGTCAAGTACCTGGTGGCCCCGGCTCGCATGCCGGAGGAGCTGACCTGGTTCAAATGGGAAGCCTACGCCACCTGGCTTTCCGGCATGGGCCTGCTGATCATCGTCTACTATTTCGGCGCGCAGCTCTACTTGATCGACGCGTCCGTGCTCGATCTGGCGAGCTGGGGTGCGGTGCTGATCAGCGTGGCCGGGCTGGCGCTGGGCTGGGTGGTCTACGACCAGCTGTGCAAGTCCAAGCTCGGCGACAACGACACGCTGCTGTTCGCGGTGCTGTTCCTATTCCTGGTGGTGCTGGCGTTCGGCTACACGTTCGTCTTCAGCGGCCGCGGCGCCTTCATGCAGATGGGAGCCCTGGTCGGCACGATGATGGTGGCCAATGTCGCCATGATCATCATCCCCAAGCAGCGGATCGTGGTGGCCGACCTGATCGCCGGCCGGCAGCCGGACCCCAAGCTGGGTGCGGTCGCCAAGCAGCGCTCGCTGCACAACAACTACCTGACCCTGCCGGTGATCTTCGTGATGATCGCCAACCACTATCCGCTGGCGTTCGCAACGCGCTGGAACTGGCTGATCTTCGGCATCGTGCTGGTGATCGGCGCGGTCGTCCGCCACTTCTACAATACGCGCCACCAGGGCAAGCCGTCGCCGTGGTGGACCTGGGCGGTGGCCGCGGCCGGGATGATCGCGATCATCCTGCTGAGTGCTGCCGGACCGGCCACTACCGAGGAGAGTGCGGCGCCGTCGGCCGAGCCCGTTACCTTCGCCCAGGCCGAGGAGGTGGTGCTCGGGCGCTGCAGCATGTGCCATACGGCGGAGCCGTTCTGGGAGGGGGTATATGCGGCCCCCAAAGGGGTGATGCTGGATACGCCCGAGCGGATCCTCCAGCATGCCGAGCAGATCGGGCTGCAGGTGGTGCACACGCACGCGATGCCGCCCGGCAACATCACCGAGATCACGCCGGAGGAACGGCAGGTGCTGGCCGCGTGGATCGCGGACGGCGCCAAGCCGGAATGAGTGGGGGCAGGGCATGAGCACGCGCAAGGCCGTCCGCGGCCGGGTTCTCACCTTCGTCGGCGACCCGGCCGAACTTGGCGCCGCCGCCAGCCATCGCTACCTGCCCGACGGCCTGGTGGTGATCGAGGCCGGGATGGTGACGGACGTGGGCGAGGCCTCGGCCCTGCTGCCGACACTGCCGCCGGGCACGCCGGTCGACCACTACCCGGAGCAGCTCGTGCTCCCCGGCTTGATCGACACCCACATCCACTACCCGCAGACCCAGGTGATCGGCTCCTACGGCGCCCAGCTCCTGGAGTGGCTGCAGAAATACACCTTCGTCGAGGAGCAGAAGTTCAAGGACCCGGCGCACGCCGAGCGGGTGGCGCGGTTCTTCCTCGACGAGCTGCTGCGCAACGGCACCACCACCGCCGCGGTCTACTGCACGGTGCGGCCGGAATCGGTGGAGGCGTTCTTCACCGAGAGCCAGCGCCGCAACACGCGCATGATCGCCGGCAAGGTGATGATGGACCGGGGTGCTCCGGACGGGCTCCTGGACACGCCCGAGACCGGCTACCGCGACAGCAAGGCGCTGCTCGCCCGCTGGCACGGGCAGGGGCGGCAGCTCTATGCGATCACGCCGCGCTTCGCGCTGACCTCGACCGAGGCCCAGCTCGAGGCGGCGGGCGCCTTGGTGCGCGAGCATCCGGGCGCCTACATGCAGACCCATCTGGCCGAGAACCTGGACGAGATCGCGACCGCGCGCCGTCTCTATCCACAGGCCAGCAGCTACACCGACATCTACGACCGCTACGGCCTGCTCGGGCCCCGCTCGCTGTTCGGCCACTGCATCCATCTGGACGAGGCGGAGCTGCAGCGCCTGTCGGCCACGGATTCCATCGCCGTGTTCTGCCCGACCTCGAACCTGTTCATCGGCAGCGGGCTGTTCGACCTCGCCATGCTGCGCGACGCAAGGCGGCCGGTTCGGGTCGGCCTCGCCACCGACGTCGGCGGCGGGACCAGCTACTCGATGCTGCAGACGGCGGCCGAGGCCTACAAGGTGCTGCAGCTGCGCCGCCAGAACCTGCCGGCGCTGGAAGCCTTCTACCTGATGACCCTGGGCAATGCGCGCTGCCTCGGGCTCGAGGACCGGATCGGCTCGCTGGCGCCCGGTCGCGAGGCCGACCTCGTGGTGCTCGACGCTGCCGCCACCCCGGCCATGGCGCACCGGATGGAGACGATCGCGGGCGATCTCGCCGAGGAGCTGTTCGTGCTGATGACGATGGGCGACGACCGCGCGGTGCGGGCGACCTATGTCGCCGGTGAGCGGCTGCACGCCAGCTGAGGGTCAGGCCGCCACCGCCCGCAGATGGACGATGTCGGCGACCGGCCCCGGGCGGCCGAGCAGGTAGCCTTGCGCCGCGTCGCAGCCGTGCTCGCGCAAATATTCCAGCTGGGCGGTGTTCTCCACGCCTTCGGCCGTGACCCGTTTGCCCAGGCTGTGCGCCAGCCCGATGATGGCGGCGGCGATCATCCCACCGTCGGCGCCAAGGCCGATATCGGCCACGAACGAGCCGTCGAGCTTGACCTCGTCGAACGGGAAATCCTTGAGGTCGGACAGGGAGCTGTAGCCGCGGCCGAAATCGTCGATGACCAGCGTCACCCCATGCTCGGCCAGCTGGCGCAACGTGCCGTGGATCAGCTCCTTCGACGAGTCCAGAAAGACGCTTTCGGTCAGCTCGAACTCCAGCAGGTCCGGCTGCAGCCCGGTCCGGTCGAGGGTCGCCAGGACCATGGCAGCGAAGTCGGGGCGGCGCAGCTGGGCCGCCGAGACGTTGACCGCGACCTTGAGCGGCCGGCCGGCGTCGCGCCAGGCCACGCCCTGGCGGCAGGCGGTGTGCAGCACCCACTGGCCGAGGTCGTGGATCAGGCCCGATGCCTCGGCGATCGGGAGGAAGTCCGCCGGGGGCACCACACCGCCACCGGGCTGGTTCCAGCGCAACAGTGCCTCGGCCTTAGCCAGACGCAGCCGCGGCAGCTCGAATACCGGCTGGTAGAGCAGCTCCAGCTCGCCTTCGGCCATGGCGCGCCGCAGCCCACGCTGCAGCTTCCGGTGGCGCACGAGCTCGCGGTCCATCGCCGGGCCATAGCGCTCGTACCGGCTTCGGCCGGAGGATTTGGCGCGGTACAGCGCCATGTCGGCGTTGCGCACCAGCTGCTCGGCATCGGCACCGTCGGTGGGGTAGGTCGAGAAGCCGACGCTGGCGCTGATCTCGATCTCCTGCTCGTCGATCAGGAACGGGCAGTCCAGTGCCGCCAGGACGCGGCCGGCCATGCGGGCGGCGGCACCGATGTCGGTGATGCCCTCCTGGACCAGCGCGAACTCGTCGCCGCCGAGCCTGGCCCAGGTGTCGCTGGCGCGGGTCAGGCCACGCAGGCGGACGGCGACCTCGCGCAGCAGGGCGTCACCGGCGCTGTGGCCCAGGCTGTCGTTGACCTCCTTGAACTGGTCGAGGTCGAGCAGCATCACCGCGAGCTGCCCTTCGGTGCGTCGGGCGCGGGCGAGCGCGTGCTCGAGGCGATCGTAGAACAGCAGACGGTTGGGCAGGTCCGTGAGCGGGTCGTGCAGGGCCGTGTGGCGCACCAGCTCCTCGGCCGCCTTGCGGTCGCTGATGTCGATCGCGGCCCCGACGGCGCCGGTGACCGTCCCGTCCGCGTCCCGCACCGGCGACGCGCTGAGCAGCTCGTCGAAATAGGTGCCGTCGTCGAAGACGACCCTCAGCTCCTCGTTCCTGACCATCTCGCCGCGGGCGGCGCGTCGGAGCGGCAGCTGCTCCAGCGGGACCTCGCGCCCGTCCTTGAAGATGCGGAAATGCGTCGGCCGCTCCGTCTCGTCAGCATTCAAGGAGGCATTGTCTGGGCCTGGCAGCCGCATCAGGTCGTTGGCGTGGCGGTTACCGGTGATGCGCCGGCCGTCGGGATCGTGCGCGAGCCAGACCGCTACCGGCACCGTCTCCATGACCGTCTCGAGCTCGGCCGTGCGCGCCTGCAGGATCGCCGCCGCCCGTTTGCGGGCGGTGATGTCACTGAACACCACCTGAATCATGAGCTGGCCGTCGATCTGCACCGCCGCTGTCGCCGCCTCGACGGGGAAGGCCGAGCCGTCTAGCCGCTGGAAGGTCAGCTCCGTGAACTCGGCTCGGGCGTCGGGCCGGGCCAGGGCCGCGGTTCGGGTGCGGGCCCGCTCGAGGCTGGCATGGTCGATCAGGCCGAAGATCTGCCGGCCGACCAGATCGGTGGCATCGCGCGCGCCGAACAGGGTGACCGCTTCGCGGTTGGCCAGCACGATCGTGCCCTGACGATGCACGAACACGGCCTGGGGTGCCGTCTCGACCAGTGCCCGATAGCGCTCCTTGCCCTCCTTGAGCGCCTCGACCGAGCGCCGTCGGTCGGTGATGTCCGCCATCGTGCCGACGGCCCTGGTCGGCCGCCCGGCCGGATCGAAATAGACCTGGCCGGTATCGCAGACCCATCGCTCGGCCCCGTCGTCGGCGCGGAGGATGCGATACTCGGCAGAGTAGCTGCCGCCACCAGCCGGTGAAAAGGCGCACCGAAACCGCTCCATCACCCACTCACGATCGTCGGGATGGATCAGCGCGGCAAGCAGGTCGAGGTCCGCCGCGGCCGAGGCCGGGAGGCCCAGAATGGTCTTCAGCTCGTCGGACCACTGCCGGGCGCCGGCGAGGAGATCGACGTCCCAGATGCCCAGCGAGGCGGCCTTGACCGCCAGCCCGAGGCTGTCGGCGGTGATCCGCAGCCGCGCCTCGCTGGCGCGGGCCTGCGCCTCGGCGTGGCGACGCTCGCGGACCTCGGCCTCGAGG
>JBATRI010000231.1:0-3144 GCA_049292515.1 Geminicoccaceae bacterium | reverse complement strand
TGCCTGGGCGTTCTCGGTCGCCGGGCTGCGGCTGCGCGCCCGCACCGCCGGCATGGTGCTGACCACCGGGATGCTGGCGGTGGCGGCCCTGCTCTGCCTCGTGCAGGGGCTCGGCTGAGGCCGGAGGCCGTACGGGCAACGCCGTGCGCTCGGGTTCGCACGTGCGCGTCGGCGGCTCAGGTTCGCGCGTGCGCGCCGACGGCTCGGGTTCGCACGTGCACATCGGCGGCTTGGGTTCACACGTGCGCGCCGACGGCTCGGGTTCGCACGTGCACATCGGCGGCTCGGGTTCGCACGTGCGCGCCGGAGTGGTGGGTTCGTTCATGCCGTTCGGGGGCTCGGGTTCGGGCGTGCATCGTCGTGGCTCCGCGTCCGTGTGGGTGATGCCCGGCGTGCCGGGGGGAGGGAGAGCGGAGGATAGCACGGATAGGAATATCATCCAAGACGGTCGGCTCGCGCGGGAGGCTACTGAGGGTTGAGTCGGCGGGCGGGATGGGCCTAAGCTCCGGCGATGGCTGGGGGGAACGGCGGATGCGGCTGGCGACGTGGCTGGGGCTGGCGGTGGTGGGCTGGGTGGTGGTGGCTGGGGCAGGCGGGGCCGGGGCGGGCCAGGCCGAGGCGACCACGGCGCCGATCCCGGTCCGGGTGATGATCGTCTCGATGTTCGGCCCGGAGGGTCAGGTCTGGCGTGACGCCCGCGATCTCGGCCAGACGATCGCGGTGCCGGGCCTGTCGCCGGACTATCCGGAGGTCCATTGCGGCCCCGACCGGGTCTGCCAGGTGACGCTGGGCATGGGCCACGCCAACGCCGCGGCCTCGATCATGGCGCTGGCGTTCTCCAAGCAGTTCGATCTCACCCACACCTACTGGCTGATCGCGGGCATCGCCGGCATCAACCCCAAGCACGGCACGGTGGGCTCGGTCGCCTGGGCGCGCTGGCTCGTGGCTTTCGGCATCCAGTGGGAGCTGGATGCCCGCGAGAAGCCCAAGAGCTGGCCCTCGGGCTATCTCGGCATCAATACCAGGAGCCCGGACGAGAAGCCGCCGCTCGACTACGGCACGGAGGTGTTCCAGCTCGACGGGGCGCTGCAGCGGCGGGCCTACGCGCTGTCCAAGGGGGCCAGGCTCGCCGACAGCGACGCGGCCAAGCTCGCCCGCGCCGCCTACCCGGCGCCGGCGAACCAGCCGCCGTCGGTGCTGATGTGCGACACCATGTCGGGCGACACCTGGTTCAGTGGCACCAAACTCGGCGAGCGCGCCGAAGCCTGGACCCGCATCCTGACCGACGGCAAGGGCCGCTACTGCACGACCCAGCAGGAGGACAATGCCGTCTACGAGGCGTTGAAGCGGGCGGACGCGGCCGGGCTCGTCGACGTCAGGCGGGTGGCGGACCTGCGCGCGGGGTCGGACTTCGACCGGCCGGCGCCGGGTGGGAGCGATGTGGAGAATTTGCTGGATTATGCGAAGCAGGGCGGGTTCGTGCCGGCGCTGCAGAATCTGGTGCGGGCGGGGACGCCGCTGGTGAATGAGATCGTGAAGAATTGGGGGGCGTGGAAGAGCGGTGTGCCGATAAGGTAAAAGAGAACTTCAGCATCAAATAGGGCCTAGCAACGGCGGTGTTCGAGTGTCGATGATGCTAAGCCATCGCGAGTATTAACAAGAAATACTGAGTCTATGAACTTATTTGGTCACCGAGAAGATAAATGTCACTTACTTTTATAAGATCAAAAATTCAGATATTCCAAAACTATATAAAAGATAGGCGTCTTCTCCTATGTTCAAACTGCTTTCATAATGAAGGGCTAAAATTAGATGCAACTCAAATTGGCATAATAAATCATAAGAAATGTCGTAGCTGCGGTAGTTTTATCGGAAGCAAGTTAAATAGTTCACAGATATTACGGCTTACATACAGATTCTTCGTATGGGGAACCATACAAAAATTGCAGTACGGTGGGGCGCCGATACTACAATTTAATCAAGGACGGTCTGATGGGCCTCCCGAAGTCGATTTTGTCGACGAACTGGCAGATGATGTAAAATTGATCGAAAACGCCGTAAACGTTAAGCTATTTTATTACGGACCAAGAACGTGGATGGTAGGAGAGGTAGAGCCGCTTAAGAAATTACAAGGTCCATCTACAAGATTAGAAATAATATCTCGAATCATTTCCGAGTATCCTACAGTAAATTTGTCGTCCCAGACCGAATTTTACAGAGTCCGTAAGAATCCAGTAGTTTCAAATGATATAGCACAATACGATAGTCCTCCTGCTCACTTCGCAGGTTCGGGCAGGCTTGAATCAGTCGATTTGCCAATTCTATATGGATCACAAGATCTACAAGTATGCCTGCATGAATGTCGTGTTACCGCGGAGGATGATATTTTTCTAGCAACATTGATGATTACTAAAGAGCTAAAAATGCTTGATCTAACTGAAGTTCTTATAGAGGAAAACATGACTGAATTTGAGAGTCTTGATATGGCCGTTCATATGCTTTTTCTCGCAGGGAATCATTCATATGAGATTTCACGTCAGATATCTATCGAAGCGGTAAAAGCCGGATTCGATGGGATAATTTACCCCTCATATTTCAGCCTACTGCGCACTGGGTTTGTGCCTTTTGAAACGTCGTATGGTATATCACATAGAATAGTACCTAGAATGGCAAAATGGGAGAAGCAGAAGATGATTCCAAATTTAGCGTTATTTGGAAGACCAATTCTTCAGGGTAAGTTATTAGTTCAGTCAATAAATAGAGTTATTATTTCGAGAGTAAATTATGAGATGCATTTTGGGCCTGCGAAATGTTAGATGTTATTAGAGTGGCGATGATCAGGCGCGGCTCGGCGTCGCCGCAGCGTCAGGCGCCGCCTTCACCGAGTTCGCGGATGGCGACGGTGATGCGGTTTATGTCGGCTTGCAGCTCGCGGGCGTAGATCTCGCGCAGGCGTCGCGCCAAGCGCTGCTCTAACCACGGGCGGATGGGGCGAACGGTGACCGGTGTGACGAGGTGGAGGTAGAGTTTGGGTGTGCTCCTGGCGCCCAGGTGGCGCGCCGGTGACAGGCAGCCTGACGCCGGCGGCGGTAACGGGCCATTAACCCGGCCGGTGTAGAACGTGGTCGGGGCCACGGGGTGTGG
>JBATRI010000230.1:0-3542 GCA_049292515.1 Geminicoccaceae bacterium | reverse complement strand
GAGGCGGTCATCCGCCCGGCGACGATGCCGACGAGGCTCGCGAGGTAGAGGGCGGCATGATCGGAGCTGCCGCGCGCGACGGTGGCGACGAAGGCCGGCTCCCGCGCCCGCAGCGCCGTCGCGAGCGCGATGTAGGCGGCCCCGTCGCGGTCGAGCATGGCAGCGACCCGGTCGGGGGCGGAGCGGGTCTCCGCGAGCATGAGCGAGATCAAGGACGCTTCCTTCCTTCAGCTGACGTCGGAGAATTCGGCTGCAACCTGGCCGGTGGCGACGAGCCACGCGCCATGCAGCGGGTCGGGATGGCGGGTCGCCGGCAGCAGCGTGTCGCCGAGGGCCGTCTCGAGTCCGGGGCGATAGATCGGGGCCAAGCCGCCGCCGAGGCAGAGCGGAGCAGGCACATTGGGATCGAGGGCCCTGGCCAGACGGAGGAGGTGCGCCGCCCCCTCGGCGAGCAGGGCCCCACCCAGCGGGTCGCCGGCGGCCGAAGCCTCGATGACGGCCGGAGCGAGGCCGGCGAACTCCGCCGCGCGGGCGTTCTTCAGCCAGTCGAGGATGGCCTCGCGCTCGCGCCCGATGGCCTTGGCGGCCACCGGCCACAGGCTGCTGTCCTGGATCACGGCGCCGCCGTCGAGATGGTCCAGATATTCGCCGGCGAGCCTGAAGCCGAGCCAGGCCCCGCTGCCCCGATCGGCCACCGGAAAGCCCCAACCGCTTCTGACGACGGGCAGCTCGCCGGGAAGCCGCCGATAGGCGACGACGCCGGTGCCGATCGACAGCAAGGCCCCCGGTGCGGCCCCGAAGACGCCGAGGAAGGCGGTGTAGCCGTCGCTGGAGAGACGCCGCGCGGCGAAGCTCGGGAAGGTATGGGCGAAAGCGCGCCGTTGCGCGGCGCCGCTCACACCGGCGAGGCCGGCACTGATGATGGTCTGCGTCGCCGCACCCGCCGGATCCAGGCCGGCTTCGGCGCAGAGGTGCAGCCAGGCGTCCATGATCGAGGCGAGACCGGCGACCGGATCGCGGTAGAGATTGCTGGGGCCGCTGCGGCAGGCGGCGAGCTGTCGGCCGTCCCTGGTCAGAAGGACCGCCGCCGTCTTGGTGCCACCTCCGTCGACGGCCAGGACATGCGTGAATGCACTCATAGAAAGAGCATACCAAAAAGATGCCACTTGGCAAGACCGCGAACTCGAAACTTAGAGTATCGTAATATAGATCGAGGTAAAGTGTGCATTGAATATACTCCTATTGAAAATTGGTATTTGAGTGGTATGTGTCGTTGCCACCGGACTGGAGGCGACATGGATACCGAGGGCAGACTCGAACGCTACCGCGATGCCGATCGCTGGCCCGTCGAGGAATCGCTCGCTGCCATGCTCGACAATCAGCAAAGTGCGTTCGTGGCGGTGCACAATGCTCTGCCGGCGCTGGCGCAGGCGGCACGGACAGCCGCCGCCCGTCTCGGCGACGCTGGCCGTCTGATCTATGTCGGGGCGGGTGCATCGGGGCGTCTCGCGGTCCAGGACGGTGTCGAGCTCTACCCGACCTTCGGCTGGCCCAACGAGCGGCTGGTCTACCTGCAGGCCGGCGGTGTTGAGGCCCTGGTGCGCTCGCTCGAAGGGGCCGAGGACGACGCGGAGGCCGGGCGATCCGCCGTATTGGACCTTAACCCCGGCGCCTCGGACGTCGTTATCGCCGTGGCGGCCTCGGGCACCACCGCGTTCACCCGGGCGGCGCAGACCGCTGGCCGCGCGGCCGGGGCGCTGACGGTGGGGCTGGCCAACAACCCGGCGGCACCGTTGCTGGCCGAGGTCGACATTCCGATCCTCCTGCACACCGGCTCCGAGTTTTTAGCCGGCTCCACGCGGATGACGGCCGGAACGGCCCAGAAGATCGCCCTGAACCTGCTGTCGACGCAGCTCATGATCGAGCTCGGGCGGGTCTATCAGGGCTTCATGGTCAACGTGGTGCCGTCCAACGCGAAGCTCGTGGCCCGCAGCCAGCGGATCGTGCAGGTGCTCGCCGGCTGCGATCCGGACGCCGCCGCCGCCGCCTGGGAGCAGGCCGGCCGCGACATCAGACTCGCCGTGCTGCTGCTCGACGGGCTGGATCACGCCACGGCGTCTGCCCGTCTGGCCGAGGCGCGGGGTGACCTGCGCCGCGCACGCCCCAGCCACTCTCCCGATCGCTGAACATCACCCCACGGAGGCACCCACATGGCAATTCACCATCGTTCGGCCCTGGCGCTGGCGGCCGTGCTGCTCGCCGGCACCAGCTTGGCGACCGCGCACGGCGCCGAGCTCGTGATCGAGAGCTGGCGCAACGATGACCTGTCGATCTGGCAGGAGAAGATCATCCCCGCCTTCGAGGCCAAGCACCCCGACATCAAGATCAAGTTCCAGCCGACGGCTCCCAAGGAATACGACGCGGCCCTGCGGGCTAAGCTCGACGGCGGCACAGCCGGCGACCTCATCACCTGCCGGCCGTTCGATGCGGCCTTGCAGCTCTATCAGAATGGCAAGCTCGATTCGCTGAGCGGTATGCCCGAGCTGCAGAACTTCCCGGACTTCGCCGTCGCCGCCTGGTCCACCGACGACGGCCAGAGCACGTTCTGCATGCCGATCGCCTCGGTGATCCATGGCTTTATGTACAACAAGGACATCTTCAAGGAACTCGGGCTCGAGGTACCGAAGACCGAGGCCGAGTTCTTCGCCGTGCTCGACAAGATCAAGGAGAACGGCAGCTACATCCCGATGGCGATGGGCACCATCGACCAGTGGGAAGCGGCGACGATGGGCTACACCAACATCGGCCCAGTCTACTGGAAGGGCGAGGCCGGTCGCAAAGCTCTGCTCGACGGCACGGCCAAGCTGACCGATCCCGCCTATCTCGAGCCGATGCAGGTGCTCGCCAAGTGGAAGCCCTATCTGGGCGACGGGTTTGAGGCCCAGACCTACCCCGACAGCCAGAACCTGTTCACGCTCGGTCGGGCCGCGATCTATCCGACGGGCAGCTGGGAGATCTCGCCGTTCGGCAAGGACGCGTCGTTCGAGATGGGTGCCTTCAAGCCACCGGTGAAGAACGCTGGCGACAAGTGCTACATCACCGATCACGTCGATATCGGCATGGGTATCAACGCCGCGGGCAAGAACAAGGATGCCGCCAAGGTTTTCGTCGAATGGGTCGGGTCGCCCGAGTTCGCCGAGATCTATAGCAACGCGCTCCCCGGCTTCGTGTCGCTGTCCAAGGCGCCGATCAAGCTCGAGAACCCGCTGGCGCAGGAGTTCGTGGACTGGCGCGCCGAGTGCGATGCCACCATCCGGTTGCCCTACCAGATCATCAGCCGCGGTACGCCGAACCTCTGGAACGAGATGTGGGTCGTCTCGGCCAATGTGGTGAACGGCAAGCAGACGCCCGAGGACGGCATGGCCCAGATGCAGAAGGGCTTAGCCTCCTGGTACGCGCCGCAGCAGAAGTGACCTAGGCGGCGACCGGCCGGCAGGTCTGCCGGTCGGTCGCCCGCGCAACGCCTCGACGGGGTCAGTGAC
>JBATRI010000229.1:0-3329 GCA_049292515.1 Geminicoccaceae bacterium | reverse complement strand
GTCCGCAGCATCGGCGTGGCCAGCATCGGCGAGGCCGGCGTCCTCATCGGCGGCGACGGGCAGCCGCTGGCGCCCATCATCGCCTGGTACGATACGCGTACCCAGGGCGAGCTGGAATGGCTGCTGTCGTCGATCGGCTTCGAGAAGCTGCACCGGCTGACCGGCCTGTGCGCCGACCCGACCTTCAGCCTGCCCAAGCTGATGTGGCAGCAGCGTCACCAGCCCGAGACGTTCAAGGCTGCCCGCCACTGGCTCAATGTCGGCGACTATCTGGCCTGGCGCCTCTGCGGCGAGCTGGCCACGGATCTCAGTCTCGCCTCGCGCACGCTGCTGCTCGATCTCGAGCAGCAGGTCTGGGCATCGTCCCTGCTCGACGCCACGGGGATCCGGCCCGGACTGCTGCCACCCATCCTGGCCAGCGGCACCCAGCTGGGGCGGCTCCTCCCCGAGGACGCCGCGGCGACCGGGCTGGCGGCGGACTGCGTGGTCGGCGTCGGCGGGCACGACCATGTCTGCGGGTTGCTCGCCGCTGGGGCCGACCGGCCGGGCGTGCTGCTGGACAGCCTGGGCACGGCTGAGGCGCTGAGCCTGGTCGTCGAGGCGCCCGTCACCGATGTCGCCTTGGGCTGGGACGGCTTCAATCAGGGTGTCATCAAGGTCGACCGGCCGCTCTATTACGTTTTTGGCGGCCTGCCGACGGCGGCGGCCGCCGTCGAATGGTTTCGCGGCCTGCACGGTGGCGTCGACCATGCGACACTGATCGCCGAGGCGGAGCGGACCCCCGCCGGCAGCGACGGTGTCCTGTTCCTACCCCATCTGCGCCTCGGCTCGCCGCCGTTCCCCGACCCGATCGGGCGTGGCGCCTTCATCGGTCTGTCGGCGACCACGAGCCGCGGCGCCATGTTCCGGGCCGTGCTCGAAGGATTGGCCCTGGACGCCGCCAACATCCTCAGGGCCATGCTGCGGCACCTCGGCCGCAGCGCCCCTGAGCGGATCCTGGCGATCGGCGGCAGCACTCGCAACGAGCTGCTGATGCGCCTGAAGGCCACGGCCTATGCCACCCCGGTGGACGTGCTCGACCTGCCCGACACGACCTGCCTCGGGGCGGCCCTGCTGGGCGGCCTCGCCGCGGGCGAGTTCAGCGACCTCGCCGACGCGCGCTCGCGCCTGGCCGTGGCCGTGCGGACCAGCGAGCCCGAAACCTACTGGAGCGAGCCGCAGCGGATCCAGCGGCAGACGCTCTACATGGCTGCCTACGCCGCCATGCGGCCGTTGCACGCACGGCTGCTGGATCCTTGAGCGGCACGCCATCCCACGTCGCGAGCCATTCGCTTTGTGATCCAGTCGCGCTATGTTTTTACCCACGGATCCGGGGAGGAACGGCATGCGCTGGCAGATGGGGCGGCGAAGCGAGAACATCGAGGATCGCCGCGGCATGTCGCCGGGCATGGGCCGGGGCATCCGCGTCGGCGGCGCGGGCGGTCTGGGCATCCTGGCCATCGCCCTCGTGGCGATGTTCCTGGGCGTCGACCCCTCGATCATCCTCAACAGCATTCCGGGCGACGTCGGCGGCAGCCAGTCCGACGTGGCGCCACGCTCCGCCCCGGCGCCGGGCGACACGGGGGCCGAGTTCGTCTCGGCCGTGCTCGCCCAGACCGAGGACACCTGGACCGACATCTTCGCGCAGGCGGGGCAGCAGTATCAGGACCCGCAGCTGGTGCTGTTCGACGGCTCCGTCCAGTCGGCCTGCGGCATGGCGGCCTCGGCCACGGGGCCGTTCTACTGCCCGGGCGACCGCAAGGTGTATCTGGACCTGTCCTTCTTCCGCGAGCTGCAGGAGCGCTTCGGCGCCTCCGGCGATTTCGCCGACGCCTATGTGATCGCGCACGAGGTCGGGCACCACGTGCAGACGCTGCTGGGCACCTCCGAGCAGGTGACGCGGGCGCGCAGCCAGGCCGACCAGGCCACCGCCAACGAGCTCTCGGTGCGGCTCGAGCTGCAGGCCGACTGCTATGCCGGGATCTGGGCCCGCCACATGCAAGAACGGCAGGGCGTGGTCGAGGACGGCGACATCGAGGAAGCGCTGGGCGCCGCCAGCGCGGTCGGCGACGATCGCATCCAGAAGGCGACCCGCGGCTATGTCGTGCCCGAGAGCTTCACCCACGGCACCGCACAGCAACGCATGCGCTGGTTCAAGCAGGGCCTGCAGACCAACGACCCGAACAGCTGCGACACCTTCGGCGCCGACCGGCTGTAGGCAACGCCCCTGCGTCAGAAGCCGGCCATCGCCGTCAATGCGGCGGGCTGGCGGATGCGCAGCGAATGGCGGTCGTCCAGCTCGATCAGCCGCTGCTTGCGCAGCAGCGTCAGGGTCCGGCTGACGGTCTCGATGGTCAGCCCCAGATAGTCGGCGATATCAGCCCGCCCCATCGGCAGGTCCAGGGGCTGGCCCGGGCCGAGCTGGCGGCGTCGGGCAAGGGCGACGATGAAGCTCGCCACGCGCTCCCGGGCGGTCTTGCGGCCGAGCAGCAGCATCTGCTCCTGGGCCGCCGCCAGCTCGGTGGTCGTGCGGCTCAGGATCTCCTTCTCGAGCTCCGGGCAGTCGTCGAGCATGGCCAGGAACTGCTGCCGTTTGAACCGGCAGGCCGCCACCGGCGTCACCGCCTCGGCCGTGTAGGCATAGCCGCGGGCAAAGGCGAGGCCCAGGAAATCACCCGGCACCAGGAAGCCCACGATCTGCCGCCGCCCGTTGCTCAGCAGCTTGTAGAGCTTGAGCATGCCCTCAGTCAGCGAGAACACGTCGTCGGCCGGCTCGCCCTCGTCGAACAGCGTGCGCCCGGCCTCGACATGACGCCCGCTGGCGAGCGCGGTCAATCGCGGCAGCAGCTCCTCCTTGACAGCCGAGCAGACGGCGATCCCGCGCACGTCGCACTCGGCGCACGGTGTGTGCACCCGGCCGCACGCGAGCACGCGCTCTTTCGCCATCATGTCCGCCCTGCCACCATCACGGCAATATCGCTGGGTACTATGACCCATCGCGGACGTCGGTCAACGCCACTGCGTCGCCACGCCCCCTTCCCCTACGCGGCGAGCATGATGTCGAGCTCGGCCCAGACGTGCTGCAGGGCGTGGAGGAGCTGGTCCATGAGCCGGTCGTCGTGCAGCGGCCCGGGGGTCAGGCGCAGCCGCTCGGTGCCGCGCGGGACGGTCGGGTAGTTGATCGGCTGGAGGTAGATCCCGTGCCGCTCCAGCAGCAGGTCCGAGGCCGCCTTGCAGCGCACCGGGTCGCCGACCAGGAGCGGCACGATGTGCGACGGGCTGGGCATCAC
>JBATRI010000228.1:0-30796 GCA_049292515.1 Geminicoccaceae bacterium | reverse complement strand
GCACGCGATCCGCAGGCGTCCACATCGTGGCCTCCAGAAAGGATTGTTCCTCCTTTCCAACGGCCAACAGCGGCCGCGGTGCCCACTTTACTCGATCACAGCCCCCCTTTCAAAACGGGCTGTGAGGCCTAGCGATGATCGAGACGGCAATTGATGTCGTGCTCTGCGTCCGATGTGTGGCGGTGGTGGGTTCGTGACGCTCTCCATTGGCCTTCGCGTTGTGCCAGAGTATCGAACGAGCCGTTGCGGCTCTCCGGTCGATTAGGTCGCGTAGTTGCTGGCATGGAGCGGATTCCGTTCGCTGTCTTTTCCGGATATCGCTGGGAAACTCTGCCGCGCGTGTTTTGGAACGCCATGTTGTTGCGCGGCGGACGGTTTGGTCCGCGCGGGCCGCGCATGTTGGTGAAGGGTGTGTTGCATTGATCGAGCCAGAACAGGCATCGACATGATTGCTGGAGCCTGTAGCCAACCTATTTCCAGCCCAGGTCCAGCGGGAGCAATTGTCGTCCTCACGGGCGCTGGTGTCTCCGCGGAGTCGGGCCTTGCCACGTTTCGGGGTGCTGGCGGCCTCTGGGAAGGCCACCGGGTCGAGGAGGTGGCGACGCCCGAGGCGTTCGCTCGCGACCCGGCTTTGGTGCAACGGTTCTACAACCTGCGTCGCGCGCAGCTTCGCAATCCGACTATCGCCCCGAACGCGGCCCATCTAGCACTGGCTCGGCTCGAGTGCGAGTGGCCCGGGCAGGTCCTGATCGTCACGCAGAACGTGGATGATCTCCACGAGCGGGCGGGCAGCCGCAAGCTGATCCACATGCATGGCGAGCTGATGCGAGCCCGGTGCACGGCCTGCGGCGTCTCCTCCGCTTGGGCCCAGGACCTGGGCATGGCGTCTCCGTGCCCATGCTGTACCCGGACCGGCTGGCTCCGACCGGACATCGTGTGGTTCGGCGAGATGCCTTACCGCGTGGACGAAATCTACGCGGCACTGGAGCAGTGCGCCCTGTTCGTGGCCATCGGCACGTCGGGCCGAGTCTACCCCGCGGCGGGCTTTGTCGCCGTTGTCCGCGCCGCCGGCAGTACCAGGAGCATCGAGATCAATCTCGAGGACTCGGCCATGAGCTCGGCCTTTGCGGAACGCCGACTGGGTAGGGCTGGGGTGCTGGTGCCGGCGTTGGTCGAGGAGCTGCTGTCCGGGGCAACCTGAGCCACGGCGCTGGACACGTGCCGTGCGCTTGCCCAGGATCAGCTTTCAGTCTCACCAGGAAAGGCATTCAATGGCACTCGGTGCAGATGCAGTGGCACTCACCCGCCGGCTGCTGCAGGAAAACACGATCAATCCGCCGGGCGGCGAGGAGCGTGCGATCGGCATTCTGGGCGGCCTGCTGGAGGGTGCGGGGTTTGCCGTGCGTCGGGTCGACCTGGCGCCCGGCCGGCCCAACCTGATCGCCAGGATCAACGGCAGCGACGCGGATGCGCCGGCGATCGGCTTCACTGGCCATATCGACATCGTGCCCTTGGGCGAGGCTCCGTGGCGCCGCGACCCTTTCAGCGGCGAGACCGACGGCGACCAACTGTTCGGTCGCGGCTCTGCCGACATGAAGAGTGGTGTCGCGGGGATGGTCGTGGCCGCCATCGACGCTGCTCGCGACCGGGGGCGGCGTGCCGGCATCGAGCTCGTCCTCACGGCTGGCGAGGAGACCGGCTGCGCCGGCGCTCGCCGAGTTGTCGAGACGCCCGGCAGCTTGGGGCAGGTCGGAGCGCTGGTGGTGGGCGAGCCCACGGATCTGGCACCACGACTGGGTCATCGCGGCGTGATCTGGATCAGGCTGCGCTTTGCCGGTCGTACCGCGCATGCCTCGATGCCCCACGAGGGCGACAACGCCGTCCTCAAGGCGGCACGGGCGGCGGTGCTGTTAGCCGACCACGACTTCGGCGGGATCGTCCATCCCGGGCTTGGCCGGCCGACCCTCAACCTCGGGCGGATCGAGGGCGGTCTCAATCTCAACTCCGTGCCCGATTCGGCGATCCTCGGCATCGATATTAGGCCCATCCCTGGCCAGAGCGGCCAATCGGTCGTGGCGCGACTGGCAACCCTGCTGCCCGATGCCGAGATCGAGCTGCTGGTCGACGCGCCACCATTGTGGACCGACGGCGGGGGCGACTGGCTGGCGCAGGTGGTCGAGCGAGCGGCAACTATCACCGGACGGTCGACGCCGCCAGCACCGGTGCCGTTCGCCACCGATGCCGGTTACCTGACGCCCGCTTACGGCAGCCCTCCGACGGTGATTCTCGGGCCGGGCGAGACCGAGCAGGCGCACAAGACCGACGAGTGGTGCTCGCTGCTGCGGATCGAGCAGGCGACCGACCTCTACGTCGATCTCGCCCGCGCGTGGTGCCGGTGAGCGTCACCCCCATGTCGAAAGGGTCGGTGGCGGTGGTGGGCGCCGGCCCCGCCGGATTGATGGCCGCGGAGACGCTGAGTGCGTCCGGCTTCCAGGTGACGCTCTATGAGCGGATGCCGCGTGTCGGGCGCAAGCTGCTGCTAGCCGGGCGCGGCGGTCTCAACCTGACCCACGCCGAGGAGCGGGCGCCGTTTCTGTCGCGCTATGGTTCAGCGGAGGACAGGCTGACCCCGATTATCGACGGGTTTCCGGCAGCCTCGCTGCGCGCGTGGGCGCACGGCCTGGGGCAGGATACGTTCGTGGGCTCGAGCGGTCGGATCTTTCCCGTGGCCCTCAAGGCATCGCCACTGCTGCGTGCATGGCTCGCACATCTGGGCGGGCAGGGGGTGCAACTGCGGACAATGCATGAATGGGTAGGCTGGGACGGCGACGGCAGGTTGATCTTTCGACTGCCCGACGGGTCCAGCGGTGTGGTCGCCCCGGCCGCGACGGTGCTGGCCCTTGGCGGTGCCAGCTGGCCGCGGCTGGGCGCCGATGGGAGTTGGGTTTCACCCGTGGCAGCAACGGGGATCGAGGTCACGCCCCTGCGGCCGTCCAATTGCGGCTTCACGGTCGCCTGGAGCCACAGCTTTCGCAGCCGGTTTGCCGGCCAGCCGCTGAAGAAAGTGACGTTGAACTTTCACGGGAGAACGGTGCCCGGGGAAGTGATGGTGACCGAGTATGGCATCGAGGGTGGGGTGGTCTACGCACTCTCCGCGCGCCTGCGCGATGCCATCGCCGCTACCGGACCCGCGACGGTTTATGTCGACCTTCGGCCCGATATGCCGACGGCAAGGCTCGCTGCGCGCCTGGCCCGAGTCCCGGCTGCACAGTCGGTGGCAAATACCTTGCGCAAGGGGGCCGGGCTGGAACCGGTGGCCATCAACCTGTTGCGCGAGTCCGGCCCGTTGCCGAGCGAACCCGAGCGCCTTGCGGCGCTGATCAAGGCTGTGCCGCTACTACTCACGGCACCCCAGGCCCTGGCGCGGGCTATCTCGACGGCCGGTGGTGTGGCGCTGGCGGAGGTTGACGGGCATCTGATGCTGCATCGCCGCCCCGGGACCTTTGTCGCCGGCGAGATGCTGGATTGGGAGGCCCCCACGGGTGGGTATCTGCTGCAGGCGGTCCTGGCCACCGGCCGCGCTGCGGCGCTGGGAGTTCGGCGCTGGCTGGAGGTGGGGGGCCGCGATCAGTCCGGGCCGGGGACCACACTCTCGAACCAGTCCAGGGCCAGTGTGGGCCAGTCTTCAGGGACCTCGTGACCACCTTTGTGCAGAGCCAGCTCGAGCGTCGCGCCAAGTGTGCAGTCGCTCCAGGTCCGGCGCCAGAACGTTCCGTCGATGTCGAACCTGTCGGGGCGTTCGCCGACGCAGCCATCGACGCTGCGCCACAGAGCGAGGCCCGCGAAGATGTCGCTCTGCTCCACGCCGGGACGTAACGGTCGGCCTTCCAACGGCACGGTCTGGTCGCGCCAGCCATGGGTGTGCAGCAGCTTGACCGGGCCGGCGCAGCTGGAAGGTTGTGGGACCCAAAAGCCGCCGGCCAGCGGCGCATAGGCCGCGAACTCATCGGGCGCCTGGCATGCCAGGTACCAGACCAGCGACCCGCCGATCGAAAAGCCGGTGAGCAGGACGCGCTCGCGGTCGAGGTGAAACCGCGGCACGGCGTCGCTCAGCACCTGCCGCACGAAGGCCAGCTCGTCGCGCAGCGGCGGGAGGTTGCCGAACGACCAGCTGCCGCCGGTGCGGCCAGGACGGCTCAGGCCGGTGGGGGCGATCACGACGTAGCCACGTCGCATGATCGGCTCGACCAGGGCCGCGTCGCGCACGACGTCGGCGCCGGAGCTTCCGGCACCATGGAAATGCACCACCACGGGCCGTGGCCCGTCACCCTCGTGCCAGATCGGAGCGGCCACGTTGTATTGGCCCAACGGGACGTCGCATGGCAGCTCCGGCGCCCCGCACACCGCGGCCTGGGTGACGCTGGCCCCGGCGAGCAGTCCAAGCGCGGCCATCGTCAACATGCGCCGTGCCGATGAGGAACGATGTCGGATCACCGGCGCACTCCAGTTTCGCGATCAATGGCCTCCCAGTGCCGATGGTCGCCGTCGTTCGTGAGCAGCGTCAAGCCTGTAGGTCGCGCATCGGCCATCGATTTCCGGCAGCTATGGGACCCATGGAGCGCCGGCATTGGCGGCTCCGACCGGTACGAGACATGCTGCCGGTGCCGCTGGGATCAAGGCGGTGTTCGCCCCACGCCAATGCTGGAGCCTACAGGCATGAAGCCGGTCCTCGCGACGCTGACATTCATCTCCTCGCTCGCAGCGATATCAGTCGCGTGGGCTTCGCCGACGGAAGAAATGCGCACGCTCTACGCCAGGTTCGTTGCTGCGCAGAACGCGCGCGATCTGGACCATGTCCGGGCGGTGCTGCTGGATTCGCCGACATTCCTATGGGTGAGCGACGGGATGTCGGTCTGGGGGCCTGACGAGACGCTGGCGCGGATGGCCAGCTTCCAGAAGGCCGAGGTCTGGCGGGTCGAGCCCAACTTGGCGCGGTCCACGACGGTGGAGGTCAGCCCGACCGTCGCGTATCTGCATCTGCCACTGACGCTTGAGATCGGCGGCAAGGCAGCGCCTCGACCGGATCGGCTGCGATTCCTGGTCAGCGTGCTCGGCGTCGAGACGGCTGAAGGTTGGCGCATTGCCGCCCTGTTCACGACAGCGGAAAAGGTCCGCTGATACTTCGAGCCGAAGCGGCGGTGCAGGTGTGCAGGGCAGGTTGCGCATCGGTCAGAACGCAAGACGGGCGGCCTTAAGCCGCCCGTCTTCCAGGATTTTGCCTGGGTGCGAAAACCAACCAGCCGGCCGTGGCCGCCAAGGAATGCCCGCTTTCGCCCAACTATCTCGCCACGTTGTATGGGCGGATCTTCGCTTTAGCCTGGATGGCTGGATGTGAGAATTCGCACATTCTTGCACTTTTTTGACGGCCGCCCTGCAGAAATTCAGGGCGTTGTTCCGCAAACAGCCTAACGATGTGCCTGGGTGAAAGCTTCCTTGGCCGCAGCTGCCGCTTCGGTCTGGTGCAGTGATTTCCAATCCTCGTAGGGCATGCCGTAGACGATCTCGCGAGCGTCGTCGTAGCTCATGTCGAGCCCGCGCTCCGCGGCTGCGGCACGGTACCATTTGGCCAGGCAGTTGCGGCAGAAGCCGGCCAGATTCATCAGGTCGATATTCTGCACGTCCGTGCGCTGGCGGAGGTGCTCCACCAGCGTGCGAAAGGCGGCAGCCTCGAGCTCGGTGCGAGTCTGCGCGTCGGTGGTGGTCATGCGGCTTTCCTTTCGCGGCGGTCCCTGGCTCAGCGGCGGCGCAGGAACTGCAGCAGGTACCAGAGGATCCAAATCGGCACGACGATCACGGCGCCCAGAAGCACGTATTTGATCGCCCAGCCGGCCCAGGCCTGCGCATTGGCCATGGCCTCGCCGATGCCACCGGTCACCCAGTACAGCACGTCGCGAGGCTGAATGTTGAACCACGCCATCGCCATGCCGACGACGAGCGAGGCCACAAGGATGCGCAGGATCGTGTTGAAACTTATTTGTGGCACCGCGGCTCCGCACGGGAGTTGTGGTAACGACGTGCTAGCGACGCGTGCACGAACTATAAGCGCGTGCACGGACAGGGTAAATGGGCCTGCCGCGGGCAGGCTTCAACGCAGGATTCGGAGCGAGATGCCATGGGTCTCATGAGTTTCATCAAGGAAGCCGGCCGCAAGCTGGGCATCGGCTCGGCGGCCGCCACACAGGCCGAAGGCGCCCCCGTACCGGCGACGCCCGACGTTGCCACACTCGAGGAAGAGGTCAAGTCGCTGGGTCTCGACGTCAAGGATCTCAAGATTGAGGTCGACGGCGACAAGGTGAAGGTATCTGGTGCGGCGGTAGATCAGGCGACCAAGGAAAAACTGTTGCTGGCGCTGGGCAACGTCGCGGGTGTGGCAGCAGTCGAGGACGATGTGACCACTCAGGAAGCGGCACCGGAAGCCACGATCTATGTCGTCAAGAAGGGCGATACGCTGTCGGCCATCGCCAAGGCGCAGTACGGAGCCGCGTCGAAGTACATGGTGATCTTCGATGCCAACAAGCCGATGCTGAAGGACCCCGACAAGATCTACCCGGGCCAGGCCCTACGCATTCCGCCGCTACCCAAGTAACAACCAGCCGGCGGTCCGCCCGTCGATCACAGACGGACCGTCGGCGAGCTGTAGGTCGTGGCCGAGCTCCAGTTCAGGGTGTGTACGGCAAAGTAGGCGCCGACCGCTATCCCTGCGGCAGCAGCGATTCCCAGCAGGAATGCCTTCATCGGCTGGTGCTCCCCGATTGTTTCGGGCCGGCCGCGCCGCCCATGCGTTTCAAATAGTCGATCAACGCCGCCCGGTCGCTCGGATTCACCAGGCGCTGCAACGGCATCTTGCTGCCCGGTACGAAACGGTCCGGCCCGACGTCGAACAATCGGGCGACGGTGGCCTCGGTCCAGACGATCCCGCTAGCGCGCAGGGCAGGGGAATAGGCGTATCCTGCCACACTACCGGCCGGACGTCCGAACAGACCGGAGAGCGGTGGCCCTGCCTTGTTGCCGCCGTCGGCACTCAGTGAATGGCAGGCGGTACACTTGGCGAAGAGCTGCGGGCCTCGTCCATTGCCGGGCTGCGTCGCGGACGGGACCGGGTGACCCGAAAGCGCACCGGTAGCGAGATCCCAGACCCGCACCGCTCCATCGGCGCCGCCGGCCAGCAGGTGATCGCCGTCAGGAGTGAAGGCCAAAGCCCATATCGCCGCGCGGGTATCCGCCAGCACCAGATGCGGGTGGTCCACATTGGTCTGCCACACGAGCACCTCTCCTCTGGTGCCGGCGCTGGCCAGGAAGCGGCCGTCGCGGCTGACCGCGAGGGCAGCAATGGGCTGCTGGTCGGCGACCAACTCGGCCGGCCCCTTGTCCGACACCAAGGTCCAGCGGCGCAACGAGCCGTCGAGCGAACCAGTGACGACCCCGCCGTGCGGCTGCACCGCCAATCCCGCGACGGCGAAATCGTGCGCGTGGATTCGCTGCGACGGAACGTCGTCGACGGTGCGCCAGATCTGCAGCGAGCCTTCATGCCCACCCGCAAGAAGAAAGGCGCCGTCGGCGGTGAACGCCAGAGCCGTCACCCGCTCGCCGTTATTGTCCAAAAGCGGCGCGGCCGCGCCGTCGCTGAGCCGCCAGCGATAGAGCAGGCTGTTCCACCCGCCTGCGGCGACCTGCAGCCCATCTGGCGACAACGCCACCACGCCCAGTTTGGTATCTGTGGGAAGACGGCGAAGCAGCGTGCCGCCCGCGACGTCCCAAACCCCGACCGATCCGTCATCGCTGGCCGAAACGGCCATGGTGCCGTCGGCCGAAAGTGCCACCGCATTGACGGGCCCGTCATGGCCCAGCAGTCTGCTTTGAACGGTCTCGTCCGCAAGACGCCAGACGATCAAGCTGTAATCGAAGCTTGCGGTCACGGCAAACTTGCCGTCGGCGCTGATAGCGATGCCCTTGACCGGCCCTCCATGGCCGATCAGCGCCGCGGATGTCGGCCAAGCCGCCAGAACGAGCGTGGCGCACCACAGGCCGATAATGGCTCGCCGTTCAGCGGGTCGCACGCTCACGGATCACGGCACCAGGAATATCGCGCTGCGGACCGGGCTGGACCGCCGGCAGGGAATAGCCGGAGACATTGTGCCGGAACTGCGGCACCAGCTGCCCTGTCGCGGCATCGGCCAGTAGCGTGGTAACCCCAAGGGCCCCGTTGAAGGAGCCGGCCGGGCTCATCACGGTAACCGCCACGACGTCCTGGCTGTCGACTCGAAGGGCGCGCACCTTCAAGACCTCGACGCCCCAGTCCGCCGCCACCTTCCGCCCGACCTCGTCAGGGGTCAATGCCTGCGCACCAGCGGCGACCACGAGCAGCATCGCCATCAGCAACAGCCCGCGCACGGCGCTCATTCCGCCGGTACCCGGATCTCACCGCGATCCTCGAGTTCCTCCACCCACTGATCGTGGTGTTCGCGGGCCCAGTTGAGGTCGACGTGTCCGGTGCCCATCGCCTCGAACGCGCCCTCCATGCCGAGTGTACCGATATAAATGTGCGCGATGATCACGGCGATCATGAATGCGGCCATCCCGCCGTGCCATACGGTGGCCAGTTGCTGCTCGGCCATGGGCGAGATCGATGCTGGAACGTCGAAGCCGATCTGGTGCAGCAGGCCAAGCGTCCCGCTGAAGAAGTGAAATGTGAATGGAAAGATCAGTTCCAGACCGGAAAGACTGAGGCTGATGCCACCCAGCACCACGGCCCAGAAAATGAGCTTCTGACCAGCATTGAACTTGCGTGCGGGGGCGTGGCTACCAAACATGCCACCACCTTTCGCCAACCACACCAAGTCGAAGCGATTGGGGATATTATGGCTGACCCACAACAGGAACATGAGCACGATCCCGACCATGAAGCCGAAGCCGATGAAGTCGTGCGCGAGCTTGCCCCACATTGCCATCGCGGCGAACGCATCCTTGCCGAGGATGGGCAACAGCAGATAGCGGCCGAACATCACATTGAGGCCGGTCAGCGCCAGGATGATGAAGCAGGTGGCCGTGAGCCAGTGGGCGAACCGTTCCAACCCATTGAAGCGCTCGATCACATAGCCCGATCGGCCATCCTCGATCCTGACTCGGCCTCTGAGCGCGAAAAACAAGGACAGCAGCGCTACCGTGCCCAGCATGATATAGCCGGCCCAGGCGCGATATGGTCCATTGCGGAAGCTGCGCCAGCTTTCGCCGCCGGACTGGACCAGCACGCCGGCGGATTTGTTGGGGATCGAGACATAGCCCTGATCGCCACGGCGGACATCACGCCAGAATGGAGCGTCGCTGCCGCCAACGATGCGATCGCCCGGCGCCCCTTCCATCCATTTGGGCATATCCGGCGGCGGCGTCTGCCCTGGATACTCGGGAACGCCCTGGGCCATGACCGACCACCCGGCGGCCACCAACAGCGCCAGCAATAGAGCTCTTACGGCACCCAGTCGCCACCGCATGGTCTGGATCCTTCGCCTCAATAGTTCTGGTGCTGCGTCCGCGTGTCGATCGTCTCGATCTCGGCCGGATCAAGCTTGTCTATACCCGGTCCGCGATACTGGCCGGGCTCAATCCAGATCACCCGTTGCGGGCCATGCAGCTCCTGTCGCACCATGCCCAGAAGAACCCAGCCTACGCCCAGAACCAGGACCAGCGCCAGCACCCTGGCACTCCGGACAGTGGGCGAAACCTCGGTCACGACCCACTCTTCAGTTGGTAGGCGGTACCCCAGCCCCATGCCCCGGAGCCGAAGCCGCGCGCCACCACCCGGCCGCGGTAGATGTCGGCGATGATGTCACCGTCACCGGCCAGCAGTGCCTTGGTCGAGCACATCTCGGCACACAGAGGCAACTTTCCCTCGGCCAGCCGATTGCTGCCGTACAGGGCGAACTCCTGGCTCGCGTCTTCGGCCGGGCCGCCCGAGCAAAAGGTGCATTTGTCCATCTTGCCACGGCTGCCGAAATTCCCGGCCTGCGGATATTGCGGCGCACCGAACGGGCAAGCGTAGAAGCAATAGCCGCAGCCGATGCACAGCTCCTTGCTGTGCAGCACGACGCCCTGCTCCGTCTGATAGAAACAATCCACGGGGCAGACAGCCATGCAGGGTGCATCGGAGCAGTGCATGCAGGCGACCGAGATCGAGCGCTCGCCGGGCTTGCCGTCGTTGAGCGTGACCACACGGCGGCGGTTGACGCCCCAAGGCACCTCATTCGCGTTCTTGCAGGCGGTGACACAGGCGTTGCACTCGATGCAGCGCTCGGTGTCGCAAAGAAACTTCATCCGTGCCATGACCCAGCTCCTCTCACGCCGCCTCGATCCGGCACAGCGTCGTCTTCGTTTCCTGCATCTGCGTCACCGAGTCGTAGCCATATGTCTGCACCGTATTGGTCGACTCGCCGAGCACGTACGGGTCGGACCCCTCTGGGTATTTCCCTCGTCGGTCCTGACCCTGATAGTAGCCGCCGAAGTGGAACGGCATGAAGGCGACGCCTCGGCCGACGCGCTCGGTCAGCATCGCCATCACCCTGATCTTGGCACCATCGGGCCCGTGGACCCAGACCATCCCGCCGTCGCGCACGCCCAGATTGTTGGCGTCGAACGGGTTGACCTCGATGAACATGGTCTGCTGCAGCTCGGCGAGCCATATGTTGGAACGGGTCTCGTCACCGCCGCCCTCGTACTCGACCAGGCGGCCCGAGGTCAGGATCGTCGGAAAATCAGTGGCGAAGTCCTTGTCCTGGATCGACTTGTAGAGCAGCGGCACGCGGTTGAGCTTGCGGTCGGCCCAGGTCGGGTATCGGGCGACGAGATCGCGGCGCGGCGTGTAGAGCGGCTCGCGATGGAGCGGCACCGGATCCGGGAAGGTCCACACCACGCATCGCGCCTTGCCGTTGCCGAACGGCGCGCAGCCATGCTCGATGGCCACCCGCTGAATACCGCCGGAGAGATCGGTCTTCCAGTTGGCCTTGGCACCGCCGACGCTGTCGACGACGGCACGTTCCTGTGCTGTGAGATCGCCCTCCCAACCAAGCATGGTGAGCATTTCCATGCTGAATTCGGGATAGCCATCCTCGATCTCGGAACCCTTGGGCCAGCTATCTTCGGCCAGTAGATTCTGGCCGTCGCGCTCTACCCCGAAATTGGCTCGGAAGCACAGCCCGCCATCCTTCACCGGGAGTGAGGTATCGTACAGGTTTGCTGTACCGGGATGTTTCATCTCGGGCGTGCCCCAGCACGGCCAAGGCAGGCCGTAATACTCGCCGTCGCAGGGTCCGCCGACCGCGCGCAGCGTCGTCTTATCGAACGTGTGCTGGTTCGCCATGTGCAGCTTGAGCCGCTCCGGCGACTGGCCGGTATAGCCGATGGTCCAGGTGCCGCGATTGATCTCGCGCAGAATATCCTCGATGACCGGGACGGTGCCCTCGACCTGGATGTGCTTGAGCAGCTCGTTCGCATAGCCGAACTTCTGCGCGAACAGGTACATGATCTCGTGGTCGGTCTTGCTCTCGAACCGCGGCTCGATGACCTGCTCGCGCCATTGCAGCGAGCGGTTAGACGCGGTGACTGAGCCGGAGCACTCCATCTGAGTCGTCGAAGGCAGCAGGTACACCCCGTCCGTACGGTCGCTGAGGATCGCCGTGACGGTGGGATGCGGATCGACGACCAGCAGCAGCTCGAGCTTCTCCATGGCCCGCTTCATGTCGGGACCGCGGGTCTGTGAATTGGGGGCATGGCCCCAGAACACCATGGCCTGGACGTTGTTGGGCTGGTCGAGATTGGCCTTGTCCTCGAGCACGCCGTCGAACCAGCGGGAGACGGGGATGCCCGACTTCTCCATGAACGCCTTGTCGACGAAGCGGCCCTTGACCCACTCGTAGTCCACGTCCCAGACGCGGCACCAGTGCTTCCACGACCCTTCGGTAAGGCCGTAATAGGCGGGTAGGGTGGTGACATCGAGACCCATGTCCGTGGCGCCCTGGACATTGTCATGGCCACGGAAAATGTTGGTGCCGCCGCCGGCAACGCCCATGTTGCCCAGCGCCAGCTGCAAGATGCAGTAGGCGCGGGTGTTGTTGTTGCCGGTCGTGTGCTGGGTACCGCCCATGCACCAGATCAGGGTGCCGGGCCTGTTGTTGGCGGCCAGCTCGGCGACGCGACGCACCTGTTCGCCGGGCACGCCGGTGACGTGCTCCACTTCCTCGGGCGTCCACTTGGCGACCTCGGCGCGGATCTGATCCATGCCGTAGACCCGCTGGCGGATGAACTCCTTGTCCTCCCAGCCGTTCTCGAAGATATGCCAGAGAATGCCCCAGACGAAGGCGACGTCGGTGCCCGGGCGGAGCCGGACATACTCGTCGGCGTGAGCGGCCGTCCGCGTGAATCGCGGATCGCAGACGATCAGCGGCGCGTTGTTTTCTTCCTTCGCCTTGAGCAGATGCACCAACGAAACCGGGTGCGCCTCGGCCGGGTTGCCGCCGATCAGCAAGATCAACTTGGAATTATGAATGTCGTTGTAAGAGTTGGTCATCGCCCCGTAGCCCCACGTATTGGCTACACCGGCGACGGTGGTCGAATGACAGATGCGCGCTTGGTGATCGACGTTGTTGCTGCCCCAGAACGCGGCAAACTTGCGGAACAGATAGGCTTGCTCATTGCTGTACTTGGCCGAGCCCAGCCAATAGACGGAATCCGGTCCAGCTTTCTCGCGGATCTCGAGCAGTTTGCCGCCGATCTCCTCGATTGCCTCGTCCCAGCCGAGCCGCTGCCATTTGCCGGCCACCAGCTTCATCGGGTACTTCGTGCGCCGCTCGCCGTGCCCGAGCTCGCGGATCGCGGCACCCTTGGCGCAGTGGCCACCCAGGTTGAACGGGCTGTCGAAGGCCGGCTCCTGGCCGACCCACACGCCGTTCTGCACCTCGGCGATGACACTGCAGCCGACGGAGCAATGAGTGCAGACCGTTTTGCGGCGCAGGATCTCGCCCGTGGCGGCGGCCGCGGAGTCGGCGGCGTCGGCGCGGGTCAGCATCCCGCTCGACAGTCCTGCAGCGGCCGCGATCCCTCCCGCAGCCAATCCGGAGCGGCGCAGGAATGCGCGCCGATCGACGGCGGCACCAGTCATGCCCGCCAGAGCCTGCGTCAGCCGCGTGCCAGATGCGGCGCCGTTGGTCTTTTTCCTGAGCATCATCGCCTCCTGCGCGTCCGCCGAATCCCGAGCCCCGAGGCAGCCTTCAAAAACGCGCCAGCTCGTAAACCTTCTTCACATGCGGCGTTTCACGGTAGCCCGTGGTCGCCGCCGTCTCGACCGTCTCGGCGGCTACCGCGGGTGCGCCCCCCGCCACCAGCCCCACCGATCCCGCAGCCGCACCCAGGCCGGCGAGCTTCAAGAAACCGCGCCGACCGCTGGCCGCACGCTCCTGCCGTGGCTTAGCGTCGTTGTTCATCGCCGACCTCTCCTGCCGCCATGGCGAACGCCGTCGCCTCGATGTCCATGAAGATCCGGCCCAATGATCCCAGCGGCGCGTACAGCCGCGAGCTGCGCGCCCGCTCCAGATCGCCGAAGAACCGCGCCGTCCAGGGTGCCAAATGCCGGTCGAAGATGTCCTGCTGGTCTGCCAGCCGTCCCTGGCCGTACTCGCCGTCGATCAGGGCCGCCATCAGGTCACACAGGGCGGCAACATGGTCCTCGGGCTCGCTGCACGTTGCCGCTCGGGCCACGCCGAGCCTGGCGAGATCGGTCCGCAATGCCGACAGAGGCCGTTCGTAGAGAAAGCCGGTCAGGTAGAACGATGCGTAAGGGACCAGCTCGCCGCGGACCAGGCCGACGAACAGCTGATCGAACTCGTCACGAGCCTCCGGAGGCGTCGTCGCCCGCGCGACCCGCGCGAATGCGCCCAGTGCCTGACCGAGTTCACCGTCATCACCTTCAAGCGAGCCGGCGATCGCCAGGGCGGTGTCGTCTGGCGGGGCGGAAAGGAAACGTGCCAACAGGCGATACACGCAGCTGCGAGCCGCATCCTCTTCGGCAACACCAGCAACGGCCGGTATTGCGTCTCGATGCGCGAACGGATCCAGCTGTGGGATCGTTGTCATGCGCGCTCCCTGTGGAATATTAACAACAGGTTAGAACTGCTATGAAGCATGGGCAAGGTCCGACTTGGCATCAGCCAGTTCGAGTTGGTCTGCATGCCCGGTGCCTATTTCCTGGACGTCCGTCATGTCGGGGACGGCGTTGCCATGCGGTCCCCAACCCTGATCCGCGGTCGCCTCGGGGTCGAGGCGGTCGGCGATCTCAAGCATGCCTTTGCCGACCCGGTAGAGCGTCTGGAGTCCCGTCACCACGGTGGCGCCGTCCGTAAAGTCTTGGGTGACGTAATGGTCGTCGAGACCGTCGAGGCTGTTGATGATCGGGTTGGCGCGCCAGAGCTTGCGCAATGCGTCGCGGCGCAGTTCCGGTGGGACGCCCGCCCGCATGAACGGCCGATAGTCCGATGTAGCATCCAATGTTTCAGGGTCGGGCAGCTCCGGTTCCTTTGGCGCTTCAGGAGGCGCTTCGAGCACCGCCGGGGGCGCCGATTCGGTATCGAGCGTCTGGAACTCCGGCTGCTGGACCATATCGGCCTCGCGGGCCGCTGCCTTACGGCGCGACCAACGGGTCAGGAAGCCATCGCTGTCAGTTTCGGTCATCCGCTCTCCCTGCGCCGAGCCGGACGAAGTCGCTGCCCTCGCCCGCCAGCTTGTCCAAACCCTTGCGGCGTCGCTTGTAGAACGGCTGCTCGACATCGTGGCGATCGACGAAGGCCCCGATCCATACGGTCAGGGCAACCGGCATCGGCAGCGCTTCCACCAAATCGTCGCCCGGCTCCTGATAGGCCTGAGCCTCCCACGGTGAAGCGGTGACCAGGAAAGGCTGATACGGCACGGGCTCCTGCTGCGCTGCCCGCAGCACGACATAGAGCTGGGGCGGATCGGCCGACAGCGCGTACTTGTAGTCCTCGGTCTGCTTGGGATGCAGCTCCAGCATGATGTCGGCGGCGGCATAGCGGACCCAGCCTTCGCCCTGCATCAGGAGGCGCCATGCGATGCCGCCGGGTAGATCTGGGACGATCTCCACCGCCTGCCAGCGCCATGGCCGCCATCGGTTGGCAATGGCACGGCGCTCGACAACGATACCGACCGAGACGTACTCGGCGCCTGATCCCATGCGAACAGCCTGCACTCGAGATTTGTAAAGTTCTAATGAAGACAGCACATTCGCGCTGCGGCGACTTGGGGTCAAGCCGGGGCGACGGTTGCCGCCGCATGGGGAGGTTGAATGAAGATCGCTGGCCGGCGCTGTCTCGTATGCAATTGCGAGGGCTCGATGCCCTTGGACGGCCAAGCCCTTGCGCGGGCGCTGGGAAGTGCTGTCGATCCGGTCGTCCACCAGCAGCTATGCCGCCGCCAGCTGTCGAACATTGATGCAGCCGCCGCCGCAGGTGAGCCGCTGCTGATAGCCTGCACACAGGAGGCCGCACTCTTCGCCGAGGCCCTTGGAGAGCTGGACGACGCACCCGCTGTCGCATTCGTGAACATCCGCGAGCAGGCCGGTTGGTCGGAGGAGGGCGGCAAAGCCACGCCCAAGCTTGCAGCTCTGCTGGCCACGGCTGCCATCGAGGCTACGGTACCGTCGGTGCTCACGCTGCGCTCCGAGGGCCGCTGCCTGGTCCTCGGCAGGGGCGACGAGGCGCTGAGCGCCGCGCGCCAGCTGGCGCCCCGCCTCTCCGTCACCCTCCTGCTGACCGGAGCCGATGAGCTGCTGCCGCCGCGCGCGATCGAATTCCCGATCCTGCGCGGCAGTATCACGTCGGCGACGGGGCATCTGGGCGCGTTTGCGATCCAGGTGGCGGGCCTTGCCGCTGCCAGCGTCTCGTCCCGCCAGCGCCTGAGCTTCGAGCCGGTGCAGAAATCTGGCCGGCTCGAAGCGGACCTGATCGTCGACCTCACCGGCGGGCAGCCCTTGTTTCCGGCTCCGGCCAAGCGCGACGGTTATCTGCGCTCAGACCCCGGTGATCCCGTGGCCGTGCAGCGCGCGTTGTTCGACGCCACGGGCATGGTCGGCGAGTTTGAAAAGCCACGCTATGTGACCTACGATGAGGCCATCTGCGCCCACTCGCGCTCCGGGCGCATCGGCTGCACGCGCTGCCTCGACCTTTGCCCGACCGGGGCCATCGTCCCGGCGGGCGACCATGTCCGGATCGATCCTTTCGTGTGCGCCGGCTGCGGCGCCTGCTCCGGCGTTTGCCCGACCGGGGCTGCCACCTATGCGGCGCCGGCCACCGACGCGCTGCTGGAGCGGCTCCGTGTCCTCCTCGGCACCTATCTGGCGGCCGGCGGCAACGATCCGCTGCTGCTGGTGCACGAGGACCGCCACGGCGGCGACCTGATCGACGCCATGGCACGGCTGGGCCGCGGGCTGCCTGCACGGGTGCTGCCGTTCGCCGTCTCCGAGATTGCCCAGCTGGGCTTCGAGTCCTTCGCGGCTGCAGTCGCCTTCGGCGCGGCTAAGGTCGTGGTGTTGGCCCCTCCGCGTAAGAGCGAAGAGTTCGTCGGCCTCGAGGCGGTGCTGGGCTATGTCGGAGCCGTGCTCGAAGGCTTGGGCTACGGCGACGACCGCCTGGCCCTGTTGATCGAGGACGATCCCGACATCGTCGAGGCTGCCCTTTACGACTGGCCGCGAGCGCCGGCGCTGTCGCCGGGCGCGTTCCGGCCGATGGGTGGCAAGCGGGCCCTGATGCGGCAGGCGGCAGAGCAGTTGCACCGCACTGCGCCGGTGCCGGTCGATGTGGTGGCGCTACCGGCAGGGGCACCGTTCGGCAATCTGCAGATCGATGCCGAGGGCTGCACGCTGTGCCTGGCCTGCGTCGGGGCCTGCCCGACGGGCGCACTCATCGACAACCCCGAGCGCCCGATGCTGCGGTTTCTGGAGGACGCCTGCGTGCAGTGCGGGCTATGCCAGAACACCTGCCCGGAGAAGGTGATCCGACTTGAGCCGCGGCTCGATTTCACGGCTGCCGCCCGTAGCCCACGCACGATCAAGGAGGAGGAACCGGCGCTCTGCATCCGTTGCGGCAAGCCGTTCGGGACCAGAAGCTCGATCGAGCGGATCGTGGCCAAGCTCGCGGGGCGCAACCCGCTGTTCCAGACGCCGGAGCAGGTCGAACGGATCCGGATGTGCGACGATTGCCGCGTGGTGAGCCAGTTCGAAGCCAAGGACAATCCCATGGCTCTCGGGCAGATACGCCGGCCCAAGACCAGTGAGGATTATCTGCGCGAGCGCACCAGCAATTCGCTCAGGAAACCGGACAACAACTGAGCACCGTCCGCTTCACCCGCACTCGGCTTTGATCTTCTGGCGGCGCATGATCGCCTGCTGGGCGGTGAGCTTACCCTCGGCCTTCTCACGCCCGATGGCAGCCTGCGCCTCTGCCACACAGTCGCCGCCGCGGGCAGCTCCCATCGGCGCCGACTCCATGGCCAGCCGGGCGATCAGCGCAATGCAGCTGATGCAGATCACCAACGCCAACAGCCGGGCGAGTATGGACGTGCCGCTGACAGAGCGCCGCGGCACCGCTCACTCAAGCTCGATGTCGCCGTCGATCACGACGTCGAGGCCGACTGCCGGAATCTTCAGGTGGACCGTGGCGGGCAGCTTCTCGCTGCCCTTCAAGCTGCCACTCTGCAGGGCCTGCTTGACCGCTTCCTCGATCTCGCGCTGCGAGGTCACACCCACTTTCTTCAGGAACTTGCGCAGGCTCATGTTGAGCACGTCGTCGTTCACTGGACCCTCCCGGAACCGATCAGGCCGCATACGCGAGCGGCAGATTGACGAGCAGATTCTGCGGCTTCAGCCGAAGGGTGCGAGCCGCATCCTGCGCCATGCCCATGTAGACCGGCCGGCCGCGCACGTCCACGCGGACGAGCTCGGGGACCTTGATGTCGATCCGGAACAGCGACAGCAGCCGAGCCAGCCGGTCGTCGTCGACTTCCGTGCCGGCATATAGGTCGTTCAGCAGCACGGTAGCCTCGGCATCCAGCCCGAGATGCCAGCGCCACTGCGCGTCACGCACTGCCTGCAACGGCTGGATGCCGACATCGACCGCCAGGAAGTGCCGCACCCAGGCCTCGAGCACGCGGCAGAGCGCGTCCAGCCCGGGTCGGGTGAAGCTGACGTCGAGGACCATGTCGAAACGGTCGCTGCGCTGCAGGTAGAGCTCCGCATTGTCGCTGCCGACGACATCCAGCTCGACCTGGCGAAGCGGTGTCTGCGCCTCGAGTACCAGCGCGCCCAGACTGCCAAGGCCGCCGCTGCGGGCGTGCAGGGCCACGGTGTCGGTGTCCGCCAGCAGGATCGCCCCGTCGCTCACCATCACCGACTGGGTGCGAAACAGGCACTCGGCGGCGCGCAGGCGCACACCGTCCACGCAGCCATCCAGGATGCCGCGCAGGATGGCGTGGGTCAGATGGTCGAGGAACAGCGACGGGACACCAGGTGCGGCGCCGGTGGCCAGCGCCAAGTAGGCGTCCTCGAGCGTCGCGGTACCCGTCAGCAGGTCGCGGAAGGCAGCGAAGACCTCGTAATTCTCACGCGCGTCAGGGTCCTTGAGCCGCAGCAGCGTTACCGGCGTGATCGGCTGGCGGGGAGACTCCAGCAGCGCGGCGTGAAGCCGTCGCTCGGCGGGGCAGGACTCCTCAACCGGCGTCAGCTCAGGGCGGAGCAGGTAGGCGCGCAGGAAGTCGTCGCTCACCGCATGCCGGCCATCGTCGCGCCGCTGCAGCAGGTGCCATCCCGAGCTGGCCCAGAAGTCGACCTGCATCGACGCTCAGGCCAGCATGTCGCGGCAGTGGAGGAGATCGAACGAGCTGCCACCGACGACGAAACGCCCCTGCTGGTCGAGGCCGTCGATGCGACCTTCCACCGGTCTTCCGGCCAGGGTCAGCGTGGCGGTCTCGCCCCGTCGGTAGCAGCGGGCGTTCCAGGCGGCACGGATGGGGGCCCAGCCATCTTCCTGCCAGCGGTTGGTCCACAGCAGGAAATGGCGGCTGACGCTTTCTACCAGCTGCACGACGCCCACATCGCCGGCGCCCTCGCCGTGCAGCGAGGTGCGCTCGACCATGAGGCCAGGGTTGTCGCCGAGCGCGGCCACGTCGATCCGCAGACCGAGCACCAGCCAGGGTGGTACACCATCGGTATCGGCGACAGGAGCCAGAGCGGCCTGGACGCGACCGACCCGGGCTTGGGCGAGGATGAGGTCGCCGGGCCAGCCGAAGGCCACGGGCACCACCGGTGGCAGGGCGGCACCCAACGCGTCCCCAGCGGCCACCGCGAACACGTATAGCGCTTCCAGTGTCTGCGCTGCCGGTGCCTCGGGTTCGAGAACCACCGCGAGATCCACCCGATCGCTGCGTTCAGTCCAGTAGAGCGTGCCGTCGTCGACACCACGTGGTGCCGCGCGAACGGCACGAGCGAACGCCCCGACCTCCGGATCGAGGGCGACCAGATGAAACGCAGGTGGTAGCGACGGTGGTGGCATGGGTGGGAAGCGGGACCAATCTCTGTTCGCAGCAGCATCGGACTTCTAGGGTCACGATCCCTGCAATGAGGCTCTTATGACGCTCGAAAGCAATCTCTACCACCCGGAACAGTACACCCGGGGCCGCCCGGTCGACAGCTATTGGGCCGCCACCGGGGGGCCGGAGCCCGCGGGCACGGATGCGCTCGAAGGTGATCTGACGACGGATGTCGCCATCATTGGCGGCGGCTACACGGGCCTGTCGGCCGCCTACCATCTGGCCCGGGACCACGGGATCGAGGTCACGGTGCTCGAAGCCGGGCCGATCGGCTGGGGGGCGTCGGGCCGCAACGGCGGATTCTGTGGGCTGGGCGGCAGCAAGCTCGGCTACGGCGTCATGGCACAGCGTTACGGCGTACCCGCCGCGGCGCAGTTCTTCGCGGCGCAGAAGGCGGGTGTCGCGCTGGTGCGCAGCCTTGCCACCGAGGAGGAGATCGACATCGAGCCCACCGGCGAGGGCGAGCACTACGTGGCGCACCGACCGAGCCGTTGGCACGTGCTGGAGAACATGGCCGGCACGGTGCAGCGGCTGTTCGGCGAGCGCTGGCCACTGTGGCGCAAGGTCGAGCTGGAGGAGCGCCTGCTGCACTCGCCGGAGGCCCATGGCTGCCTCGTGGTGCCGTACTATTTCGGTCTGCACCCGATGCGCTACGCGCGCGGGCTGGCCGCAGCGGCGGTCCGCCGCGGGGCACGGGTCTGCACCCGGACGCAGGTAGTCGCCTGGCAGCAGAGCGACGGCCGGCACCTGCTGACGACGCCACATGGCACCGTCTCGGCACGACGGGTCCTGGTGGCCACCAATGGCTACACGCCCGAGGGGCTGGCGCCCGATCTGCACGGCCGGGTGTTGCCCGCATTGTCCAGCATCCTCGTGACGCGGCCGTTGACCGGCTCCGAGCAGGCGGCACAGGGCTGGACCCGGCCGGCATTGATCGCCGACACGCGCAACCTTTTGTTCTACATCCGGCTGCTGCGGGACGGCCGGCTGCTGTTTGGCGCCCGCGGTGGGACCGACGCGTCGCCAACCGCCCTGACCGCCCAGCGAGCGTGGATGGAACGTCGCCTTGGCGAGAAATTCCCTGCCTGGAAGGGTGTGGAGATCGAGCACGCCTGGTCGGGCCTGGTCGCGCTCGCCAGCGATCTGCTGCCCCATCTGGGCTGGCTGGACGAGGGTCGGAGCACGCTGGCGGCCATGGCCTATCACGGCAGCGGGGTCTCGTTCGCGACCATGCTCGGGCGGGCCGCCGCCACCCGTCTGGCCGGTCGCCAGCCCGATCCGCCCTTGCCCGATTTCCTGCTGACGCCGCCGCCCCGCTTTGCTGTGCCATCTTTGCGGCTTTCGGCGCTACGGGCAGCGTATGTGGCCTACGGCATCAAGGACGAATGGCTGTAGGGCTATGGTAAGGCACGCGCGTTGCTCCCGGCGCCCTCTGCCGGCTGGAGGCGCTTGGCCATCAGCAGCCAGTGCGTACTGCCGAACCCGACGCGATCATAGAGGCGCCGGGCCGGTAGATTCTCGGGATCTACCACCAGGAACAGAGCGGCCAGACCCAGTGCCTGGGCCTCATCCTCCAACTGCGCCAGCACGAGGTCACCGAGGCCTCGCCCGCGGGCCTCGGGCACGAGGTAGAGATCGTCGACAAAGGCATCCGGACCGCCATACTCGATCCCGAAGCCCAGTCCGAGCACGGCGTAGCCGATCAGCCGGCCGGCCTCGTGGACGAGCCAGGCGCGGCCGAGCGGATGACCCTTGGCAATCATCCCGATCGCGGCCTCGCCGCGCTCGTTCAGGGGATGGCCATCCTCGGCATGGAACGAACGCGCCAGCTCCAGCAGGGCATCCTCGTGCTCCGGCCCTACCGGCAGCAACTCGACCTCGGCCATCGTTCACCCTTCATGGCGCATGGTCCGGATGTCGCCGACCCCTGGCGTCTCGTCAACAAGGTGACAGCTGGGCCGCGTTCAGACCGGGGAGTCGAGCCTGACCGGCGCGGCAGGCTCCCAGTGCTGCCCCACTGCCAGGATACAGGTAAGCCCGGTCGGCAAGGTGCTGATGATGGTCCAGCTGCCGTTCGTCGCTGAATTCAACACCAGCAGGAGATTGCCGTTCGACTGAACGCCCTGGGAAACAGGTCTCTCGTGATAGGTGGCGCTCAGCTGGCGGGTGACCTCGGCATAGTCGTGGCAGGGGCCGGCGTGCACCAGCAGCGGAGACTGGGCAGCATCGGATCCTAGCGCTTGCAACAATACGGCTACGGTCTGCAGCGAGCTGGGTAGGTGCATGACCCCTTGGTCCTTCGATTGCTCCGGGTCCAGGATCTGCACCCACGAGTGATATGATCGCGCCATGGTTAGCATCGCCTTAACCGCGCCCCAGCCTTGGCCGGTGAGCGACCGAGCAGCCAGGATTGGCGCAAGGAAAACCGTGAATCTGTCGGAAAGCTAAGGAAATGCAGTCGAGCGATCCCGCAAGCCTCTCCGCCATCGACCTTGTGCGGTCGTACCGCCGCAAGACCCTGTCGCCGGTCGAGGTCGTCCAGGCCTGTCTCGCGCGCATCGGACGATGGAACGACCGTATCGGCGCATTCTGCCTGGTGGACGAGGAAGGGGCTCTGGTGGCGGCGCGTGCCTCCGAGCAGCGCTGGTTGCGCGGTGAGCCCCTGGGGATCGTCGATGGTGTGCCGGCAGGGATCAAGGACCTCATCCCGACCCATGGCTGGACGTTGCGGCGCGGCAGTCTCAGCACCGCGAGATTGCCGCCATCTGCGGAGGATGCTCCGGCGACGGCCCGACTGCGCGAGGCGGGTGCCGTCCTCCTGGGCAGCACGACGACGCCGGAATTCGGCTGGAAGGCTGTCACCGACAACCCGCTGGGGCTGACGGCGCGCAACCCATGGAACACGACGCGCACCGCCGGCGGGTCGAGCGGCGGGGCTGCGGCTGCGGTGGCGCTCGGCATGGGCGCGCTGCATGTTGGCACCGACGGCGGCGGCTCAATTCGGATTCCGGCGTCGTTCACCGGCATCGTCGGCCTGAAGCCGACCTTCGGTCGCGTGCCGGCTTGGCCGCTGTCGCCTTTCGGCACCGTCGCCCACATCGGGCCAATGACCCGGACCGTCGAGGATGCGGCCCTGCTGCTGACCGTCCTGAGCCGCCCCGACATCCGCGATTGGCATGCCTTGCCCTTCGACGGCGTGGACTATCGGATCGGCCTCGCGGGCGGAATCGCCGGCCTGCGGATCGCCGTGAGCGACACGCTCGGTTTCGTCGACGTCGACCCGGAAGTCTTGCGGGTGTTCCGCGCGGCGGTCGATGCGCTCGTGGATCTCGGGGCTCGGGTCGAGCAGGTCGACGCGCCGCTGGGCCGGCCGCGCGACCTCTTCGCGCGCACATGGTTCGCATCGGCGGCCCGTTTGGTCGAGACGCTGCCGGCCGCGGCACGCGACGAGCTCGATCCGGGGTTGCGGGCAATGGCCGAGGAAGGCGCACGTTTCGGTCGAGCGGAAATCCAGGATGCCGCGCTTGAGCGCGGCGTTCTCGGCGTCGCGATGCAGCAGTTCCTGGAGCGTTACGATCTGCTCGCGACTCCCGGCACGGCGCTGCCTGCCTTCGCTGCCGGCATCGAGTATCCCGATCCTGACCGGCAGCAGCGTTGGATCGACTGGGCCGGGTTCAGCTACCCGTTCAATCTCACCCAGCAGCCGGCCATCAGCGTCCCCGCGGGCTTCACCGCTTCGGGCTTGCCGGTCGGCCTGCAATTCGTTGGTGCAAAGTACCGCGAAGCGCTGGTTCTGCGTGCGGCCAGGGCCTTCGAGGCGGTGCTCCCCCAGCCGCTGCCGGCCGAGCCCCGACCATGATAAGCGCGATTTCGCAAGACGTGACCGCAGTTTGACTTGGCCCGAACCGCATGCTTGGCTGCCGCCAGTCAAGCCCTCGGCCACAGCGGCCGGTGGGACATGTTCGGCAGGCATCGGGAGCCAAAAACATGCGCACTTTACTCAGAAGCACCGTGCTCGGGGCAGTGTCCGCACTGGCGCTGGTAGCGGGCGCCCAGGCCAAGACGCTGGTCTTCTGCTCGGAGGCGAGCCCCGAGGGCTTCAATCCGCAGCTCTACACGTCCGGCACCACCTTCGATGCGTCATCGAAGCCGGTGTACAATCGGCTGATCGAGTTCGAGCGCGGCGAAACAAAAACCATCCCTGCGTTGGCCGAAAGCTTCACCGTTTCCGACGACGGATTGATATACACCTTCAAACTCCGTGAGGGCGTAAAGTGGCATACCACGAAGAACTTTAAGCCGACGCGTGATTTCAACGCAGACGACGTGGTCTTCAGCTTCGAGCGCCAGCGTGATCCAAACCATCCCTATCACAAGGTTTCCGGCGGTACGTACGAATACTTCGAGAGCATGGACATGGGCAATCTGCTCAAGTCCGTCGAGAAGGTCGATGACCACACGGTGAAGTTCACCTTGGCTGCGCCGCAGGCGCCGTTCATCGCCAATCTCGCCATGGATTTCGCCTCGATCTTCTCAGCGGAATACGCCGACCAGATGATGCAGGCGGGCACCCCGGAGAAGGTCGACCTGCAGCCGGTTGGCACCGGTCCGTTCATGCTCGTCGACTATCAGAAAGACGCCGTGATTCGTTACAAGGCCAACCCGGACTATTGGGCTGGCAAGGCGGCCCTCGACAATCTGGTGTTTGCCATCACGCCGGACGCCTCGGTGCGCTACCAGAAGCTAAAGGCGGGTGAGTGCCAGGTCATGGCCTACCCCAATCCCGCTGACCTGCCGGCGATGAAGGCCGACCCCGCCGTCAATCTGCTTGAACAGGAAGGCCTGAACATCGGCTATCTCGCCTACAACACGCAGAAGAAACCACTCGACGACGTCCGGGTGCGCAAGGCCCTCAATATGGCCGTCAACAAGAAGTCCATCATCGACGCCGTGTTCCAGGGTGCCGGTACCGTCGCCAAGAATCCGATCCCACCGACGATCTGGTCCTACAACAACGACGTCGTCGACGACCCTTACGATCCTGAGGCGGCCAAGAAGCTGCTCGCCGAGGCCGGCGTCAAGGATCTCAAGGTCTCGCTGTGGGCGATGCCGGTCAGCCGGCCCTACAACCCGAATGCCAAACGCATGGCGGAGCTGATCCAGTCCGACTGGAAGGCCGTGGGTGTGAATGGGGAGATCGTCAGCTACGAGTGGGGCGAATACCTCAAGCGCTCGAAGGAGGGTGAGCACGACACGGTGCTGCTGGGCTGGACCGGCGACAACGGCGACCCGGACAATTTCCTGTTCGCGCTCTTGAGCTGCGAAGCCGCCAAGACCGGCAACAACAAGGCGTTCTGGTGCGACCCGGAGTTCAACGACCTGATCGTCAAGGCGCAGCAGTCGAGCGACCTCGCCGAGCGGACGGCGCTCTACGAGCAGGCGCAGCTGGTGTTCAAGAAGCAGGCGCCGTGGATGACGGTCGCCCACTCGGTGGTCTATCAGCCGCTGAGCAAGGAGGTGGTCGACTTCAAGATCGACCCGTTCGGAACCCACATGTTCTACGGCGTCGATCTCAAGGGCTGACCGTTCGGCTCAGGGCTCGCCGGCGAAGGTGCCGGCGGCCTTGAGTGCCGGATAGAGGGCCATGTAGCGTGCGTGCATCCGCCGGTAGCGTTCGGCCAGGACTGGATCGCTTGGCACTGCTGACGCTGCTGCCGGCACTGCCGCCGCTACCGCTGCGGCGATGTCGGGGTGCAGCGTGGCGCCGACCTGGGCCAGGATAGCGGCCCCCAGCGCGGGTCCATCTCCTGCGGCGACGCTCGACAGCGGCACCCGCAGCTGTGCCGCGAGGATGGCGCGCCACAGCTCACTGCCGGCACCACCACCGGTGAGGGCTATGCTGGGCGGCTCGATGCCGAGGGCGCGCATGCGGTCGAGACAATCGGCGAAGGCGAAGCCGACGCCCTCGACCAGTGCTCGGACCAGATGCCGTCGCTCGTGGGCCAGGGTGAGCCCGATCCAGGCGCCCCGTGCATGGGGGTCCATGTGCGGTGAACGTTCGCCGGCGAGATAGGGCAGGAAGAGCAGACCTTCGGCGCCAGGCGGCACGGTGGCGGCACTGTCCATCAGCACGGCGAATGGGTCCAGCCCGTTGGCGGCGAGTAGATCGGCCTCTCCGGCCACGATCTTGTCGCGGAACCAGCCGAGCGAACCGCCGGCCGCCAGGATCACGCCCATGAGGTGATAGCCGCCCGGGACCGCGTCGCAGAACGCGTTGAGGGCGCCCTCGGGGTCGATCCGGGGCGTCATGCTGTGGACGAACAGCGTGCCCGAAGTGCCGATCGAGCAGACGCCGTGGCCCTCGTCGATCAGGCCGGACCCGATTGCGGCGCACGCATTGTCCCCGCCACCGGCAACCACGGGCGTGCCGGCTGGAACGCCCGTCAGCGCCGCGGCGGCTGCCGTCACCCGGCCGGTGACCTCCGGCCCCTCGTAGACCTCCGGCAGCATGTGCTCGGGGACATCGAGCGCTTCCAGGATCTGTGGGCTGTAGCGGCGCTCGCGAAGGTCCAGGAACAGGGTCCCCGATGCGTCGGCGGCGTCGGTAGCGTGGCCGCCGGTCAGACGCAGCCGGATGAAGTCCTTGGGCAGCAGGAGCTTGGCCAACCTGGCCGCGGCCTCCGGCTCGTGGCGGCGCAGCCAGAGCAGCTTGGGGGCCTGAAAACCGGCGCTGGCGCGGTTGCCCGTGATGGCGATCACCTGTTCGCGACCGAGACGGCGGTCGATCTCCTCGCATTCGGCGTGGGTGCGGCCATCGTTCCAAAGCAGGGCAGGGCGGATCGGCTCGCCGTCGTGATCTAGGAAGACGGAGCCATGCATCTGCCCCGAGAGACCCAGCGCCGCGATGGTGTGGCCATTGGCGGCGGCGGTGAGCCGACGCAGCACCTCCACCGTGGCCTGCCACCAGTCCTGCGGTTGCTGCTCGGTCCAGCCGGGGTGAGGCGTCAGCAGCGGGTAGGAGGCGCCGGCCCGAGCGATGACCGCACCAGCGGCCGTAAGCAGCACGCCCTTGGCACCGCTGGTGCCGATATCGATGCCGATGGTCGCCGCCTTCTCGCGCATGGCTTACCCTATCCTCCCTGATATGCCGGCCGGGCCCGACTTTACGCCGATTGGACCGTCCTCTATAGCATGCGTCCGCTTTGACCAGCCCCTCCTGCCCGAGACTGCGAGCCGCCTTGCCCTCTGCCGACCCTTCGCGCGCCAGCGTCGTTCACCTCGCCCTGCCCAAGGGGCGGATGCAGGATGCGGTCATGCGGCTGCTGGACGATGCCGGAATCCGGCTGACCTTCGATCGGCGCGGCTATCGGCCGACGATCTCCCTTGAGGCTTTCGAGACCAAGATCCTCAAGCCGCAGAATATCGTCGAGATGCTGCACCTGGGCTCGCGTGACATCGGTTTCGCCGGCGCCGACTGGGTGGTCGAGAAGGGGGCGGAGCTGGTCGAGCTGGTGGACACGGCGCTGGACCCCGTCCGCATCGTGGCCGCGGCGGCGCCGGACTTCATGCACGGTGACCGGCCCGCCAAGGCAGGCTTCGTCGTCGCTACCGAATATGAGCGGATCACCGGTGCATGGCTGGCGCGGCGCGCGTTTGATGGGCGTGTCGTGCGCTCCTATGGCGCCACCGAGGTTTTCCCGCCCGAGGATGCCGACTGCATCGTCGACAACACCGCGACCGGCGCCACGCTGAAAGCCAACGGCCTCGTCATCTTCGATGATCTCATGCGCTCGTCGACCCGGCTCTACGCCTGCCCGCAGGCGCTCGATCATCCGGAGAAGCGGTCTCTGATCGAGCATTTCGTGGTCCTGGTCCGCTCGGTTCTTGACGCCCGCAAGCGGGTGATGCTCGAGGTCAACGTGCCGAGCGACAAGTTGGAGAGTGTGGTGGCGATTCTCCCCTGCATGCGCGAGCCGACCATCGCGCCGTTACACCACAATGCGGGCTTCGCCGTGAAGGCCGCCGTGCCGCGGAGCGACCTGCCGAGCCTGATCCGTGCGATCAAGGAGAACGGCGGAACCGACATCGTCGTCTTCGGCATTGCGCAGATCGTCCCATGACGACTCTGCCGCGCACGGCCCGGGTGGAGCGGCGCACATCCGAGACCGAGATCAGCCTCGAGCTGCTGCTGGATGGTGAGGGCACTGCCGAGATCGAGACCGGCATCGGCTTTCTCGATCATATGCTGACCGCGCTGACCAAGCACGGCCGGTTCGACCTGCAGCTCGAGTGCGAAGGCGACCTCGAGGTCGACGACCATCACACCGCCGAGGACTGCGCGCTGGCGCTGGGCACGGCGTTTGATCAGGCCTTGGGCGAGCGGCGCGGCATCCGACGGTTCGGCCACGCCTATGCACCGCTCGACGAGGCACTGGCGCGGGTCGTGATCGACTTTTCCGGGCGGCCGTCGGCGCATGTCGACATCGGCTTCCGCCGGGAGCGGATCGGTGACATCGCGACCGAGAACCTGACCCATTTCTTCGTCTCGCTCGCCACGACGGCACGGATGACGCTGCACGTCGACGTTCTCAAGGGCGAGAACGACCACCACCGCGCCGAGGCCGCGTTCAAGGCGCTGGCGCTGGCCCTGCGCCAGGCGGTAGCCTCGGACGGCTCGGGCGAGGTGCCGAGCACCAAGGGCGTGCTCTGAGCATGGCGAAGCGCAAGCCGGGGGCCGATAATGGTTGAGGTCCTGATCGTCCCGACCGGGACCGCCAACATCGCCTCGGTCATGGCCGCATTCCGCAGGCTCGGCGCCGAGCCGCGCGTCAGCGAGAGCGCGGCCGAGGTGGCAGTGGCTTCCCACGTCATGCTGCCCGGTGTCGGCGCCTTCGCGGCGTCGATGGCGCGGCTGGTCGAGCATGGGCTGGATGCAGCCCTGACCGGGCGGATCGTAGCGGACCGGCCGACTATCTGCATCTGCGTCGGCCACCAGCTCCTGTTCGAGACCAGCGACGAGAGCCCCGGCGTGCGCGGCCTCGGCATCGTCAAGGGTCATGTCGGGCGGTTCACGGGCGACGTGCGCGTGCCGCAGTTCGGCTGGAACGAGGTGCAGCCGGCGGAGAATTCCCGCCTGCTGGAGGGTGGCTACGCCTATTTCGCCAACAGCTTCCGGGCGATCGCGGCACCGGGCTGGACGGTCGCGACCGCGACCCATGGCGGACGCTACGTCGCCGGCATGGAGCGCGGCAACGTGATCGGCTGCCAGTTCCATCCCGAGCTGTCCGGTCCTTACGGCGAGGCGCTGTTGTCGCGGTTCCTGGAGCTCGCCTGATGCTGACCTCGCGCATCATCCCCTGCCTTGACGTCAGCCATGGCCGCGTCGTCAAGGGCATCAAGTTCCAGGGCCTGCGCGACGCGGGCGACCCGGCAGAGCGCGCCAGGCTCTACCAGGATACCGGCGGCGACGAGATCGTCATCCTCGACGTCTCGGCGACGCCGGAGGGCAGGGGCCATCAGCATGAGACCGTGCGCCGTGTGCGTGAGGTCCTGTCGATCCCGCTCACCGTGGGCGGCGGCGTGCGTGTCGTGGACGATGCGTGGCATCTGCTCGAGGCCGGTGCCGACAAGGTCTCGGTCAACACCGCCGCGGTCGAGCGGCCAGCATTGCTCACCGAGATCGCCGAGCGGTTCGGGCGGCAGTGCTGCGTGGTCGCGATCGATGCCGCCATGCGCGACGGGCGCTTCGAGGTGCTGGTTAAGGGTGGCCGCGAGGGTACGGGGATCGATGCGCTGGCCTGGGCCAAAGAGGCCGAGCAGTGCGGTGCGGGCGAGATCCTGCTGACCTCATGGGACCGCGACGGCACGCGCTCGGGCTACGACCTCGAGCTGACCCGAGCCGTGGCGCACGCGGTGCACGTGCCGGTGATCGCCTCGGGCGGTGCCGATTCGGCCGCGCACATCCTCGAAGCCTACAAGGTCGGGGCCGACGCGGTGCTCGCCGCGTCCATCTTCCACGACGGCGACACCACCCCCGACGACATCAAGCTCTATCTGCAGGAGCACAGGATCAAGGTGCGGCCGTGATCATCCCCAGCATCGACCTCCAGGCCGGCCAGACTGTCCAGCTCGTCGGCGGCGCCGAGAGGGCGATCGACGCCGGCGACCCGATGCCGATCGCCGAGCGCTTCGCCGTGGCTGGCGAGATCGCGGTGATCGACCTCGATGCCGCCATGCGCACCGGCAGCAACGCCACCCTGATCGAGCCTTTGCTCGGCCGCTTCGCCTGCCGCGTTGGCGGCGGCATCCGCGACGTTGCTACCGCGATCGGCTGGCTCGACAAGGGTGCGCAGAAGGTGATCCTCGGCACCGCCGCCAAGCCCGAGATCCTCTCCCGGCTCCCACGCGAACGGGTGATCGCGGCACTCGACGCGCGGCATGGCGAGGTCGTGGTCGAGGGCTGGCAGCAGGGCACCGGCCGCGGCATCCTCGAGCGGATCGCCGAGCTGCGCGAGCATGCGGCGGGCTTCCTTGTCACCTTCGTCGAGCTCGAGGGCCGCATGGGCGGCACCAATCTCGAGCTTGCCAAGGCCGTGGTCGAGGCCGCCGGCAAGGACTGCCGTGTGACCATCGCCGGCGGTGTCACCACGCCCGAGGAGATCAGGGCGCTCGACGAGATCGGCGCCGACGCACAGGTCGGCATGGCGCTCTATACCGGTAGGCTCGAGCTCGCCGACGCCATCATGGCGCCCATGGTCACCGACCGGGCCGACGGGCTCTATCCCACGGTCGTGGTCGACGAGCGCGGCGTCTGCCTCGGTCTCGTCTACTCGTCCAAGGCGTCGATCCGCGAGGCCGTCCGGCGGCGGATGGGCATCTACCAGTCCCGCTCCCGCGGCCTCTGGGTCAAGGGCGAGACCAGCGGTGCCACCCAGGAGCTGCTGCGCATCGACCTCGACTGCGACCGCGACGGCCCGCGCTTCGTCGTCCGCCAGACGGGACCGGGCTTCTGCCACCTCGACACCCGTACTTGCTGGGGCGAGGACGCCGGCCTCGGCAGGCTCGCCCGCCTGCTGGCCGAGCGCCGCGCGCAGGCGCCGGC
>JBATRI010000227.1:0-2405 GCA_049292515.1 Geminicoccaceae bacterium | reverse complement strand
CTCGTCGACACGGCGATTGATTGCTTTGATCTCCGCGACAGGAGCAAGCCGAAAAACTTGCTTGCCCACCTCGCTGGAAGTGAGATCGGCGATTTGGTTGTACATCGGCAGGCTCTTGAGTTTCTGGTAGATGTCATTGGCAAGGTAGCTGCCTCCGACAGCACCCGCCCAGCCGATGACTGCACGAATCCGTGGCGCGAGATCAGGGCGAGTCGCGAGCAACGCCAGGATGTCGGGAGATCCCTTCGAGTATCCGATCAGCACCACATCACCCGGTGGCGTCGGGTTGTCATCAGCGGTGACCAACTCGCTCGGCTGGCCATTCTCGAAGCCGATGCCGCGCTCGATCGCATTCTCTAGATCAACCACATTCGCCTCCGGCGATCGCATCGGATGCGAGTCGCTCGCGATCACTCGCACGCCAAACCGGCGCGTCACTTCTGGCCACACACTCTGGAACGCGAGGTCAGGCAGCAGCCCCGTCAGTAGGCCCGGCGCGAACACGATGGTCGTGTTGTCGATTACTGGGATTGCGGGATCCGGCATCACCGTGGAAATCTCTTGGTCGGTGATGTGGCGAATCATTCGCTTGGCCACTCGCTCGCGAGTGTCCCGTTGGTCGACAAGTCGAATCGGGAATGGGGCCTCTGAGTGCTTGATCGCCTCTGGATCAGTCGACGCTTCGCCGATGAAGATATTTCGAAACCGCCGACCGAGCCAGTCGTTGATGACGGGGTCAGCGAGGGCGGCGCGTGGATCGGTCGCAATCGCTATTCGGACTTCGCGGATGACGGTGTCGTAGTCCTCGAGTTCCAGTGCATTCTGGATTGCACTTGTGTTCAAGTGCTCGGGGGATTGCGAGTCCGATGCTGACGTTCCCATTCCAGACCTCTCGACGCGGCGACTGTGATCACGCAGTTGTGGTGATCCCTTAACTGTCTGCCTACAACACCGCGCAGGCAAGGGACCAAAGTTCCTGTTGTCAGATTGGTCCATTCGGACACATTTTGTTGGCCGAGTTGTCACCGTTCGACGGTGCGCCGTTCCACAGGATTTTGGCTCGGTGGACCTAGCGTCGGAACTAGCGCGCCCCTTGGTGGCGACCGGCCCACCTTCGCGCGGTGTGCAGGAGGTTCTTTGTGCAACGTACCTATGTGCTCGACACCAGCGTTCTACTCAGTGACCCGCAGGCGATCAACAGGTTTGACGAGCACGAGGTGGTGCTTCCGCTAGTTGTCGTCACGGAACTGGAAGCTAAACGCACCCACCCGGAACTCGGATACTTCGCCCGGCAGGCCTTGCGTCTGCTTGATGACCTGAGGATCAGTAACGGACGTCTTGACGAGCCCGTGCCGCTGCCGGATGGCGGGACACTGCGAGTTGAGTTGAACCACTCTGAGCTGCACGTTCTTCCCAGCGGGTTCCAGTCGGGCGACAACGACAGTCGGATCCTCGCAGTCGCACAGTCGTTTGCCAACGAGGGCCGCAACGTCGTGCTGGTCTCCAAGGATCTGCCGATGCGGGTCAAGGCGTCCGCGATGGGTCTGGCAGCTGAGGAATATCGTGCGGAGTTAGCGATCACGTCTGGTTGGACCGGGCTCGCGGAGCTCGCGGTGAGCACGAGCCAGATCGATGAGTTGTACGACAGCGAGACGTTGGATGTCGACGAAGCGCGAGACCTGCCGTGTCACACCGGCCTGGTGCTGTACTCGGATCGCGGCAGTGCGCTCGGGCGGGTGACGCCGAACAAGACGGTTCAGTTGATTCGCGGTGACCGGGAGGCATTCGGGCTGCATGGGCGAAGCGCTGAGCAGCGAATTGCATTGGATCTGTTACTGGACCCCGACATTGGTATCGTGTCGTTGGGAGGTCGGGCAGGAACCGTTCTACCGGTTTCAGGGTGTCAACCACGCACAGATGTCAACCGGATAGACCACCGGTCGGCGCACATGTGTCAATCAACCCGCTCGCGAATCTATCAACCCCGGAAGCCGAGCGCCTGCGGTTTGCGGGACTACGGAATCGCTGCAGGGAACCTCCTTCCTGCGAGTAGTGGCAAGAGCGGACGCGACCAGCTTGAGGGAGGCGACAGCAAATGATCGCCAGTAGCAATCGAAAGACCTACATCCTTGATACATCCGTTCTGCTAGCTGACCCGGCCGCGCTCTACGCATTCGAAGAACACAAGGTCGTAATCAGTGTCGTGGTGCTCAAGGAACTGGAAAACCTGCGCAGCCATCAGGATGTCGGTTTCAACGCACGCGCTGTGCTTCGCGATCTGGAGGATCTGCGGACAGCCGATGGCGGTGATCTGCGGGCTGGGGTGCTCGTCAATGATCTGGGCGGCACGGTACGCATCGAGATCAACCACATCGACACTGCTGGGCTGCCAGCTACCGTTGCTG
>JBATRI010000226.1:0-2880 GCA_049292515.1 Geminicoccaceae bacterium | reverse complement strand
GCCATCGCCGTGCTGCCGCTCGAGCGCGGCTTCACGGCGCCCGGCATCCATGTGCTGGGCGAGCACGACCTGCTGGGCGACCGGCTGACGACCACGACCCGGCGCACGCGGCGGGCGGTCGACAAGTTCATCCAGGACATCGCCGCACTGGGCGAGGGCGACCCGGTCGTGCACGCCGAGCACGGCATCGGCCGCTTCGACGGTCTGGTCACGATCGAGATCGGCGGCGCCCCGCACGACTGCCTGAAGCTGATCTATCATGGCGGCGACAAGCTGTTCGTCCCGGTCGAGAACCTGGACGTGCTGTCGCGCTACGGCCATGCCGACCAGGAGGTGGTCCTGGACCGCCTGGGTGGCGTCGGCTGGCAGACGCGCAAGGCCAAGGTCAAGGAGCGCATCCGCGAGCTGGCCGGCGAGCTGATCAAGATCGCGGCCGAGCGGCTCTTGCGCAAGGGCACGGTCCTGGACCTGCCGCCCGGGGTCTACGAGGAGTTCGCCGCCCGCTTCCCCTACGAGGAGACGGAGGACCAGCTGGCCGCGATCGAGGCCGTGCTCACCGACATGGGCAGCGGCCGGCCGATGGACCGGCTGATCTGCGGCGATGTCGGCTTCGGCAAGACCGAGGTGGCGCTGCGCGCGGCTTTCGCCGCCGCCCTCTCGGGCAAGCAGGTGGCCCTTCTGGCGCCGACCACGCTCCTGGTCCGGCAGCATTACCGCCTGTTCGCCAGCCGTTTCGAGGGGCTGCCGGTGCGGGTGGCGCAACTGTCGCGGTTCGTCACCGGCAAGGATGCGACCGAGGTCAAGAAGGGCCTGGCGGACGGTCAGGTCGACATCGTCGTCGGCACCCATGCGCTCCTGGGCAAGGGCGTCCAGTTCAAGAATCTGGGCCTGGTGATCGTCGACGAGGAGCAGCATTTCGGCGTCGCGCACAAGGAGAAGCTGAAGCAGCTGCGCGCCGAGGTGCACGTGCTGACGATGACCGCGACCCCGATACCGCGCACGCTGCACATGGCGCTGGGCGGGATGAAGGATCTGTCGATCATCGCGACGCCGCCGGTCGACCGGCTGGCGGTGCGCACCTTCGTGATGCCGGCCGACCCGGTCGTGCTGCGCGAGGCGATCATGCGCGAGTACTGGCGGGGCGGGCAGAGCTTCTATGTCTGCCCCAGGATCGCCGACCAGGCGAAGCTCCGGCAGGATCTCGAGAAGCTGGTGCCCGAGCTCAAGATCGGCGTCGCCAACGGCCAGCTGCCCGCGGCCGACCTCGAGCGGGTGATGGGCGATTTCTACGACCGCAAGCTCGACCTGCTGATCGCCACCAACATCATCGAGAGCGGGCTCGACATCCCGACCGCCAACACGCTGATCATCCATCGCGCCGACCTGTTCGGGCTGGCCCAGCTCTACCAGCTGCGGGGCCGGGTCGGCCGCTCCAAGGTGCGCGGCTACGCCTATTTCACGGTCCCGCCGAACAAGGCCATGGCCGAGACCGCCGAGCGGCGGCTGAGCGTGATCCAGTCGCTGGAGGGCCTGGGGGCGGGCTTCCAGCTGGCGAGCCAGGACCTCGACATCCGCGGCGCCGGCAACCTCCTGGGCGACGAGCAGTCGGGGCAGATCCGCGAGGTCGGCTTCGAGCTCTACAACCACATGCTGGAGGAGGCGGTGGCCGAGCTGCGGGCGAACCAGGCCGGGGCCGCGGCCGAGGCCGCCCCCAGCGAGTGGACGCCGCAGATCACGATCGACGCCGCGGCCCTGATGCCGGAGAGCTTCATCGGCGATCTCGACCTGCGCCTCGCCATGTACCGGCGCCTCGCCGGCCTCACCACGCCCGAGGAGCTGGAATCGTTCGCGGCCGAGCTGATCGACCGCTTCGGCAAGCTGCCGCCGGAGACCGAGCAGCTCCTGCAGCTGGTGGCGATCAAGCAGCTCTGCCGCCGTGCGAACGTCGCCAAGCTCGACGCCGGCCCCAAGGGCATCGTGCTGGCCTTCCGCGAGAACACCTTCGCCCGGCCCGAGCGCCTGGTGCGCCTGATCGCCGAGAGCCGTGGCCAGATGAAGGTCCGCCCGGACCACAAGGTGGTGCTGCTGCGCGAGACCGGCAGCCCGGTCGAGCGGCTGAAGGTGGCGAAGAAGCTGATGGGCGAGCTGGCGCAGCTCGCGGCCTAGGCGGCGTCGTGGAAGATGATGCCCAGCGTGTGGCGCGTGCCGGAGCGGACCCGGCTGACACCGTGGCGCAGGTTGACGCGGTAGGTGCCCCGGCTGCCCTGGGCGGGACGATGATGCACGGCGAAGACGACCGCCTCGCCCCGGCGCAGCGGCACCACCTCGGCGCGTGACTGCAGGCGGGGGCGCTGCTCGGTCAGCACGAACTCGCCGCCGGTGAAGTCGCGCTCCGGCGCCGACAGCAGCACCGCCACCTGCAGCGGGAACACGTGCTCGCCGTAGAGGTCCTGGTGCAGGCAGTTGAAGTCGCCCGGGCCGTAGCGCAGCAGGAGAGGCGTCGGCCGTGTCTGGCCCGCGGCGTGACAGCGCTCCAGGAAGTCCGCGTGGACGGGCGGAAAGCGCGCGTCGCTGCCCAGCCGCTCGTGCCAGCGGTTGGCCGTGGGTACCAGGCGCGCATAGAGGGCAGGGCGCAGCTCGGCCACGACCTCCGGCAACGGGTAGGCGAGATATTTGTACTCGCCGCGGCCGTAGCCGTGCCGGGCCATGACCACGCGGCTGCAGAACGGCCGCTCCTCGGGGTAGAGGGCCGCGAGGGCGTCGCATTCCGCAGCCGTCAGCAGCGGGCCAGTGGTGGCGGCACCATGGGCGTCGAGCTCGGCCTCGATCGCGGCCCAGTCCAGGGCGTCGACACGCGCGGTCATGCCGGCACCTCGCGGG
>JBATRI010000225.1:0-8868 GCA_049292515.1 Geminicoccaceae bacterium | reverse complement strand
GCCCCGTCCTTCCTCAGCCGACAGGTCGCCAAGGCACTGCCCCAGGACGCCATCCTGTTCTCCGAGCTGGGCTGCGACCCGTCGGTGATGAATTTCACCGAGCCCGGCAGCTATTTCGGCTTCCCGCCCTCGGGCGGGCTGGGCTGGGGGGTGCCCGCGGCGCTCGGCGCCAAGCTCGCCCATCCCGAGCGGACCGTGGTCGCCACCGTCGGCGACGGCAGCTATCTCTTCGCCAATCCCGTTGCCTGCCATCAGGTGGCCGAAGCTGCGGAGCTGCCGATCCTGACGATCGTGCACAATAACGGGATGTGGAACGCGGTGCACAAGACGACCCGCATGGTCTACCCGGAGGGAGCCGCCGCGCACAGCAACGCGATGCCGCTGACCTCCCTGCACCCGGCCCCCGACTACGCGCTGATCGCGCGCGCCAGTCGCGGCTACGGCGAGCGGGTCGAGCATCCACACGACCTGCCAGGTGCCCTTGCCCGAGCGCTGGAGGTGGTTCAGCAGGAACGGCGGCAGGCGCTGCTCGATGTCGTCGTCGCACCGGCCTGACCAACGATGCGCCCAGCCGAGCGTTTTCTCACCCTCATCTCCAAGACCTTCTTCCTGGTCACGGCCCTGGCTCTGTTCGTGCTCGCGGCCGGCTTGGTCGCCGTCGCCGTGCACGATGTGTATACGGCGCTTTACGGGGAGGCTCTGCTGGAGCCGATCCTGCGTAGCATCGGCCTGCTCACCATCGCGGTGGCGGTGTTCGAGGTCGCGAAATTCCTGCTCGAGGAGGAGCTGCTGCGCGAGCGCGAGCTGCGCTCGATCACCGACGTGCGCCTGTCGCTGACCAAGTTCTTCACGATCATCATCATCGTGTTGTCGCTCGAGGGCATCGTGCTGCTGTTCGAGGTCAAGGTCGACCATATCGAGCAGCTCATCTACCCGACGGCCTTGATGGCCGTAGCGATCCTGGCCCTGGTCGGTCTGGCCGTGTTTCGCTGGCTGACCGATCCCGGTGCCGCCAATGCCGAGCTGCATCAAGCCGAGGAGCGTATCGCCCACGCGGAAAGCCCCTCGGACGCCGCTGGAGAGGATGCGCCCCACAGCCCACGCTGACGCGAGACTTGGGTGATCAACCCGAGCGCTTGAAAATGATCACGAACGGTAACGGTCGAGGGGGATTTGCGCCGCCAGTGGCGACGGAGGCAGTAGGTCGGCGCCGGGCGATCATCGCTCGACACCACGATCGGCTTCCGCGGAATCAATTTCCGCCTCCGCTGAAAGCCAGAACTCCATTTCCGCACCGTAGGGCCGGCCAGCCAGTTCCCACAGCTGGTGAGCGCGCGCTCGGATGCGATGCTCGCGAGCCTCGTCGTCCGGTGTCGCACTCCCAACGCCAGTCGAACCGCCGAACGAGGGCGGATCGCTGGCGTCCATGCTCGCTGCCGAGGCGGCATCGACCTCGTCGAGCCCGAGCTCCTCGACGGTCTTCTCTTGAGCCTTGGGCTTGGTTTGCGACTCATGAGTGGTGGTTGGCGTTGTGGCCATGGAATTTGCTCCGATGCTGGCTGCGTGCGCTGCAACAACGGAATGGAGCGGCCCCGGGTTCCGGGCAAGCCGCTATCCCGATCGGTCGCCGACCCGGCGGTATACCACGGTCAGGGAGCCGAACGGCACCATCAGCTTGTGGATCGAGGCCCTGACCATCAGCGTCTCGTCGTCGATCAGGATGAACCAGTCGTCGAAGCTGAGGGTCGTGGTCGAGCCATCTGTCTGCGGCACGGCCCGGCGGTAGGTCAGGTGAAAGGCGCTGCCCGCTGCCTCGCCGGCGCCCGGCTCGACGAGCCGGGCTTCGTGCGCTTCGTAGCGGCCATCGTCGAGCTTGCGGATGCGCCACTCCAAGCGATCGACGTGGCCATCGTCGAACCGGTACGTCTCCGTCAGGTTCAACGTCTGCGTCGCCTCGTCGAACCTGCCGGTCGCGGTAATTTGCAGACGTCGGCCGATGCCCCCCAACGGGCCGGCCTCAAGCCCCCAACCCTGCAACTCGCCGGCGAAGAATCGCTCGGGCTCCAGCACGGGCTGACGATCCGCGAAATCGGACAGATCCATGGTCGTGCATCCCGTGATGAGAAACAGGAGGAAGGTGATTACCGAGACGCGTCGGGCAAGGTAGCGAACATATCGAGTGTACATGTTCCATGAACTGCGCATCGGGCCACTGGTTGCCTGCACGGGACGGCGATATGCTCGCTTTTCGCACGCCCCCGACGACCGTGGCGACGCAACCGGAAGGCCGACCTTGGCATCTCGAACCCGCACGAACCCGACAGCGGCGCAAGGCCGCCCCTTCGCCGATCGCCACCTGCTCGTAGCACTGGCACGGGCCGCGGCGGGCGCGATGCTGTTCGGGCTGCCGCTGTTCATGACCATGGAGATGTGGCGGCTGGGTTTCACGATCGAGCCGGCCCGCCTCGCCCTCTACGTGGTGGTCTCGCTGCCGCTGCTGGCCGGGCTGGCCTACATCGCGGGCTTTCGCGACGATACGGACTGGTTCGATGCCGCCGTAGACGGCCTGGTCGCCTGGCTGGTGGGCGCATTGACCGGGGCCGCGGTGCTGGCACTGCTGGGCGCGCTGACGCCGGAAATGTCGCTGGCCGAGCTTGCCGGCAAGATCGCCGTGGTCGCGGTGCCGGCGGGCGTCGGCGCGGCACTGGCGCGCAGCCAGCTCGGCGAGCGCGAGGAGGAACAGGAGGAGAAGGCACCACGCGAGAGCTACGGCGGTGAACTGTTCCTGATGGCCGCCGGTGCCGTGTTCTTCGCCTTCAATCTGGCCCCGACCGACGAGATTCCCCTGATCGCGCACCAGCAGCGCAGCCCCTGGGTCGCCGTCGCCCTCGTGGCCCTGTCGCTGCTGGCCTTGCACGGCTTCGTCTACGGTGCCGGCTTTCGCGGCCAGCACGCACCACGGCCCGGCCGCAGCCTGCGCGCGGACCTGCTCGGCCTGACCCTGCCCGGCTACGTCATAGTTCTCGTGGCCTGCACCTACGTGCTCTGGACCTTCGGCCGGCTCGACGGCCTGGCGCCGGGGGCGATGTTGCACGTCGTGCTCGTCCTGGGCCTGCCGGCATCCATCGGCGCCGCCGCGGCCCGGCTGATCCTATGAGCGAGCACCAGACCAAGGCGGCGCCGACGCCACTCCTGGAGCTCCTGCTGGCCGGCGTCAGCGCCGTGCTGATCGCAGCCCTGGTCGGCTACCTGCTCCTGCTCGCCACGCGAACCGGCGATCCGCATCCGCCGGACGTCACCGTCCGCCTCGCCGCGCCCGAGCGGCTCAAGCATGGCTGGCTGGTGCGCTTCGAGGCGATCAACGACGGCGACGAGCCCGCCGGCCAGCTCCGTCTCGAGCTGGTGGCCGGCGGCGAGCGGGCCGAGACCGTGATCGACTTCCTGGCCGCGCAATCCAGTGCCGCCGGCGGATTCTTCCTGGCCCGCGACCCGACCGGCGCGCCACTCGAGGCCCGCCCACTCGGCTATGTCGAGCCCTGACCACCCAGCCTTGCCGCGTCGATCGCGGCCGCCTATAGGCGAGCGGGAATGGCGCCGCGTAGCGCCCTTGATCGGCGGTTGGGGCGCGCATGCAGGACGATCTCGACTGGTCCGACCCGGCGACGATCCTGGCCCACGACCCCCGATTTTCCGAGGGTGCGGTGGTCCCGCCGCTCTACCAGACCTCGCTGTTCACCTTCGCATCATACGACCAGATGCGGCAGACCTTCGCCGGCCGCACCGGCCAGCCGGTCTACAGCCGTGTCGGCAACCCGACCACGGCGGTGTTCGAGGACAAGCTGGCCCGGCTGGAGGGTGCCGAGGCCGCGCGCGGCTTTGCCAGCGGCATGGCCGCGATCAGCGGTGCGGTCTTGAGCCAGGTGCGCAGCGGCGACCGCGTGGTGTGCGTGCGGCACGTCTACCCCGATGCCTACCGGTTCTTCGAGGTCCTGCTGCCACGCATGGGCGTCACGGTCGATTATGTCGACGGACGCGACGTCGTGGCCATGGAGCGCGCCCTGGCCGGCGCCCGTGTCCTCTACCTCGAAAGCCCGACCAGCTGGGTGTTCGAGGTCCAGGAGATTGCCCGCCTGTCCGCGATCGCCCGGCGCGAGGGCGCGGTGACGATCATCGACAACAGTTGGGCCAGCCCGATCTTCCAGCGGCCGCTGCAGCACGGCGCCGACCTCGTCGTCCATTCGGCGTCGAAATACCTGAGCGGCCACAGCGACACGGTGGCCGGCGTCGTTGCCGGCTCGGCCGAGCTGATCGGCAACCTCAACCGGATCGTGCTGCCCTATCTCGGCGCCAAGCTGGCCCCGTTCGAGGCCTGGCTGCTGGTGCGCGGCATGCGGACGCTTGAGTTGCGCATGCGGGCGCATGAGCGAAGCTCGATCACGGTCGCCACGTCCTTGCGCAGGCATCCGCGAGTCGTGCGGGTGCTCCATCCCACCCTCGACGGCAGCGTCGACGGCGTGCAGCTCACCGGCAGCTCGGGCCTGTTCAGCCTCGAGCTCGACGGCAGCGTCGACGTCGTACGCTTCTGCGACGCCCTGCGCCTGTTCAAGCTCGGGGTGAGCTGGGGCGGCCACGAGAGCCTTGTCATGCCGGCGGCCGTCGTTCACGAACAGGCGGCGGCCGGACCGAATTCGGCCATCGATTTCGGCGTGAGCCCGCGCACGGTCCGGTTGCATGTCGGGCTTGAGGCGACGCAGGATCTGATCGACGACCTGACGCGGGCGCTGGCCGGCGCCACGGCGTGACAGCGGACCAGAAGGGGGAGCCAACATGAAGCGGTTGATCGTCGGCACGGCGCTGGCCGTGGCCATGCTCGCCGGCCAGGCGCAGGCTGACACCACGCTGCAGCTCACCGAGGTGATCACCAGCCCGCAGCGCACCGAGTTGCTCAAGGGCATGATCGCCAAGTTCGAGGCGGCGAACCCGGGCGTGAAGGTCGAGGTCACTTCGCTGCCCTGGGGCCAGGCCTTCGAGAAGCTGGCGACCATGGTCCAGGGCGGCCAGATCCCCGACGTGGTCGAGATGCCGGACCGCTGGCTTTCGCTCTACGCCAACAACGGCCAGCTGGAGAGCCTGAAGCCCTGGATGGACCAGTGGCCCGAGACCGCGGAGCTGACCGATCGGACGATCGAGTTCGGCTCGGTGGTCAAGGACACGCCCTACATGATTCCCTACGGCTTCTACATTCGAGCACTGTTCTGGAACAAGAAGCTGTTCAAGCAGGCCGGGATGGACGGTCCGCCCGAAACCATGGCCGACTTCATGGAGGCGTCGAGGAAGATCTCCGCACTGGGCGGCGGCAAGACCGGCTACTGCCTGCGCGGCGGGCCGGGCGCCACCAACGGCTACATGATGATGATGGCCAACGAGTACGGCTCGAACGAATGGTTCGACAAGGACGGCAACTCGATGCTGGACAAGCCCGAGGCCGTGGCCGGGCTGCAGTTCCTGGTCGACATGTACAAGAACGGCTACGTCTCCAAGGACAGCGTCAACTGGGGCTTCAACGAGATCGTGGCCGGGTTCTATTCGGGCACCTGCGCCATGCTCGACCAGGACCCGGACGCGCTGATCGCGGTAGCCGAGAAGATGCCCAAGGAGGACTTCGCGGTAGCCCCCATGCCGCTGGGCCCGCACGGCAAGTCGTTCCCGACCATCGGCTATGCCGGCTGGTCGATGTTCGCGGCCAGCGAGCACAAGGAGGAGGCCTGGAAGCTGATCGCGGCGCTGTCGTCGCGTGACGGCAATCTCGAGTGGTCGAAGTTCGTGGGCGTCATCCCGACCCACAAGGGCGCCGACCAGGACCCGTTCTTCGCCACCGAGCAGTTCAAGGGCTGGTTCACAGAGCTCAACGACCCGCGTTGGGTACTGACCTCGATGCCGACCTATCTCGAGGAATTCGGCTACTTCGCCGACGTGGTCTCGATCCAGGGCGGCCAGGAGGCGCTGCTGGGCAAGCGGACCGCGGCCGACGTCGCCGGCGAATGGGCCCAGTATCTGGGCGACGCGCAGAAGAAGTGGCTGGCATCCCGCTGAGCCGGTCACCGGCCGCCATGCCGGGCGGCCAGCCGCCCGGCATGGCCAGGCGGGCTCTGTCGGTCATCCTCGAGCCCTACTACTATGTCGGGCCGGGGCTGATCCTGATCGGCCTCGTGATGATCGTGCCACTGATCGTCGGCATCGGCTACTCGTTCCAGAACGTGCAGATCCTCAACCCGTTCAAGACCGGCTGGGTCGGCCTGCAGCACTACCAGGCCCTGCTGCGCGACCCGGTCTTCGGCCACGCCCTGCTCAATACGCTGTGGTGGACCTTCGCCTCGCTTACGATCCAGTTCGCGCTCGGGCTGGGCCTGGCGCTGCTCCTGAGCGAGCCCTTTTTCGGCCGCCGGCTGGTGCAGGCGCTGGTGTTCCTGCCCTGGGCGGTGCCGAGCTTCATCTCCGGCCTCGCTTGGGCCTGGCTGTTCAACCCGATCATCGGGCCGCTGCCGCATTGGCTGTTCGCGCTGGGGGTGCTGTCCTCGCCCGACAACATCCTGGCCGACCCTGCGATCGCGATGTGGGGGCCGATCACCGCCAATGTCTGGTGGGGCGTGCCGTTCTTCGCGATAACGCTGCTGGCCGCCATCCAGGCGATCCCGGCCGAGATGTACGAGGCGGCCGCGATCGACGGCGCCGGCCCGTGGAACCGGTTCCGCCACGTCACCCTGCCCTACCTCGCTCCCACCATCGCCATCACCGTGCTGCTGCGCACGATCTGGATCTCCAACTTCGCCGACCTGATCGTCGTCATGACCGGCGGCGGCCCCGCCAACACGACCCAGATCCTGCCCAGCTACATCTTCACCACCGCCTACAAGAAGCTCGACTTCGGCTATGCCGCGACACTGTCGATGGCACTGCTCTTGCTGCTGTTCCTGTACTCCGCGGTCCTGATCCGGCTGCGCCGCAACCTCAAGAGCACGACATGAGCCGGAGCGGGTCGCTGCTGGCCGGTATTGCCCGCTACGCGGCGATCCTGGCCTATGTCCTGTTCGCCCTCTTTCCGCTGTTCTGGCTGGTGAAGATATCCTTCACACCGGGCTCGCTGCTCTATACCGAAGGCATCCGGCTCTGGCCGTCGGCCGCGACCTTGGCGAACTACCGGTTCGTCCTGACCGGATCGCACTTTCCCTATTTCTTCGCCAACTCGGTGACCGTTTCCGTCGCCACGGCCCTGGCGGTGACCATGCTCGCCGGTGCCGCCGGTTACGCGCTGTCGCGCTTCACCTTCCGCCTCAAGGCGGCGATCGCGTTCCTGCTGCTGCTGACCCAGATGTTCCCGGTGGTGATGCTGATCCCGCCGATCTACCGGCTGATGACCCCGCTCGGCCTCACCGACAGCCTGTTCGGGCTGATCGTCGTCTACACCGCGTTCAACGTGCCGTTCGCCACCTTCCTGATGCAGTCCTTCTTCGACGGCATCCCGGTCCAGCTCGAGGAGGCGGCGATGATCGACGGCTGCACCCGCTTCGGCGCCCTGCGCCGGATCATCCTGCCGCTGACGCTGCCCGGCATGGCGGCGACGCTGGGCTTCGTGTTCACCGCCGCTTGGTCGGAGCTGCTGTTCGCGCTGATGCTGATCAACTCCGAGGAGAAGATGACCTTCCCGGTGGGCCTGCTCACCTTCGTCTCCAAGTTCGCGGTCGAATGGGGCCAGATGATGGCCGCCACCGTGCTGGCGCTGATCCCGGCCTGCATCTTCTTCGCGCTGATCCAGCGCTACCTCGTCCGCGGCCTCACCGCCGGTGCGGTCAAGGGCTGAGCCCGGCGCCGCACCACGTAGACGCCGGCGCCGATCACGATCAGCGTGCCGGCGACGGCCCAGAAGTCCGGGACCGCACCGAACAGGACGAGCCCGAACAGCACGGCTGGCACGATCTGCGTGTAGGTGAAGGGCGTCAGCACCGCCGCCGGGGCCAGGCGGAAGGCGCGGATCAGGGCCAGCTGCGCGCCACCGAAGGCCACGCCCGAGAGGACCATCAGCGCCCAGGCCCCGGCACCGACCGGGCGCCAGTCGACCAGCAGCAAGGGCGTCGTCACCACGAGCCCGACGGCGATCGTCCAGGCCAGCGTCGCCGTCGGCTCGTCGTGCCGGCCGACGAGACGGGTCGCCAGCTGGAACAGGGCGAAGCAGAAGGCACAGATGAGCGGGAAGATCGCGGCCCAGGCGACCGCGTCGCCGCCGGGCCGAACGATCACCAGGATGCCGATGAAGCCTGCGATCACGCCGATCCAGTCGTGCAGCGTGCTGCGCTCGCGCAGCAGCGGGCCGGCCAGGGCCACCACGACCAGCGGCGAGGCGAAGGTCAGGGCCGTGACCTCGGCCAGCGGCAGCAGCGTCAGCCCCATGACCACGGCGAAGCTCGCCACCACCGGCATCATCGCCCTGCCCACCTGCACCAGAGGCTGCTGCACGCGCAGCACGGTCCGCCACAGGCCGAGCGGCGTGCTGGCCAGCAGCACCGGCAGCGCAAAGGCGTAGCGCGCCCAGACGATCTGCGCGACCGAGTGGTGCTCGGACAGCAGCTTGCCGGCGGCGTCGACCACAGCGAACAGCGACACGCCGCCAATCAGCAGTAGGACGCCACGCAGCGTCGCCGACGTCTCGGTGGAAACATGCGACATGGGGGCTCGCGACGCAGCTCGGCGGCCGGACGATCCCACCCGCGCCGGCCGCTTATGGCACGTCCCGCGGCGGTCGAGGAGATCGCCCCCCGCCTATGCCCCCTTTGCGAACCGCGTGGCTGCCGCTATCGCTGCCCGGATGGAGCC
>JBATRI010000224.1:0-7906 GCA_049292515.1 Geminicoccaceae bacterium | reverse complement strand
GGTTGCGGGCAGGCACGGCACCAAGGCCGTGGCCGTGAGCACCGACGTCGCCACGGCCGACGGCTGTGCCCATCTCGTGGCCGAGGTCGAGCGCGCGTTCGGCGGCTGCGACATCCTGATCAACAATGCGGGCTCGGGCAGCAACGAGACCATCCTCGAGGCCCCGGACGACAAGTGGCAGCACTACTGGGAGCTGCACGTGATGGCGGCGGTCCGCCTGTCGCGGGGTCTGGCGCCGATGATGAAGACCCGCGGCGGCGGCGTGATCCTCAACAACGGCTCGATCTGCGCCTCCCAGCCGCTGTGGTACGAGCCGATCTACAACACGACCAAGGCCGCCCTGGTGATGTTCTCCAAGAACCTCGCCAACGAGCTGATCCCGTTCAACATCCGCGTCAATGCGCTCAATCTGGGCCTGGTCCTCACCCCCGACTGGATCAAGACCGCGACGCAGCTGACCGAGGGCACGGGCCGCACCTGGGAAGACTACATCAACGACATCGCGCTGGAGCACGCGCCCATCAAGCGCTTCGCCAAGCCCGAGGAGGTCGCCAGCTACTTCGTCTTTCTGTGCTCCGACAAGGCGACCTACAGTGTCGGCTCGACCTACTATGTCGACGGGGGGATGCTGCGGACGGTGGGCTGAGACCGCGGCGGTGGCGATACGCTACGCGTTCATTGGCCTCGGCCACCTGGGTCGGCATCTGGCCGCGAGCCTCGTGCGCTGGGGCTTTGCCACCACGGTGCACGACCGCGACCGGGCGGCGGCGGAAACACTGCTGGCGGCCGGCGCCGCTTGGGCGGATTCGCCCCGTGCCGCAGCCGAGGCCGCCGACGCGGTCATCACCTGCCTGCCCTCCCCTGCCGCCACCGCTGCCGTCCTGGGCGGCGAGGATGGCGTGCTGGCAGGCCTGCGCGCCGGCGGCACCTGGATCGAAATGAGCACCAACGAGGCCGGCGAGATCGCCCGCTTGGCCGCACTTGCCGCAGGCCAGGGCATTTCCACGCTGGAGGCGCCGGTGACCGGCGGCGTGCATCGTGCCGCCGCTGGGGAGATCACCATCCTGATCGGTGGCGACGAGGCGGTCTATGCCACCCACCAGCCGGCGTTCCAGGCCATGGGCGGTCAGGTGCTCTACATGGGCCCGCTGGGCCACGCCGCGATCATCAAGGTGATCACCAACATGCTGGCGTTCGTGCACCTCGTCGCCACGGGCGAGGCGCTGATGCTGGCCAAGCGCGGCGGGCTCGACCTCGGCCAGGCCTTCGAGGCGATCCGCGCCAGCTCCGGCAACAGCTTCGTCCACGAGACCGAGGGCCAGCTGATCCTGAGCGGCAGCTATGATGTCGGCTTCACCATGGACCTCGCCTGCAAGGACCTGGGCTTCGCCACCGACCTTGGCCGTCGGTTCGGGGTACCACTGGAGCTGGCGGCGCTGGTCGAGCAGACCTTCATCCGCGGCCGCCAGCAACTGGGGGGGAGCGCCTGGTCCACGGCGGTGGTCAGGCTGCTCGAGGACGCCCTGGGCGAGCCGCTGCGTGCCGATGGCTTTCCCTCGCGGCTCGAGCCGGGCTGAGCCACCGGCTAGGCTGCCGGCTGTCCTGCTTCCTCGTCGAGATGCGGGCTCGACTGCGCGAGCTCGACAAAGCTCCACTTGATATGCGTCAGCTCTTCCTCCGTCAGATCCTCGCAGTCGAGTTCGCACGGTAGCTCAAGCGTCGGCAGATCGCGCTTGACAGGCGATGCGCGCATGCATTCTACTAAACTCAATTAAACTAAACTCGACGGTCGCGCCGCTCTGGGTGGCCGGTGCCGATGTGCTCCGCAAAGGCTGGGAGGCTAATCATGCGGGTATTCGAGACGTTACTGGCAGGCTGTGCTGCCGCGGTGGCGATTGCCGCCGCTGCCCCTGCCCAGGCTCAGGACAAGTCCCTGACGCTGTGTTGGGCGGCCTGGGACCCGGCCAATGCTCTGGTCGAGCTCGGCAAGGACTTCACGGCCAAGACCGGCATCGAGATGAAATACGAGTTCGTGCCGTGGCCCAATTTCGCCGACCGTATGCTGAACGAACTCAATTCCAAGGGTCAGCTGTGCGACCTGATGATTGGCGACAGTCAGTGGCTGGGCGGATCGGCCACCAACGGTCATTATGTCAAACTGAATGACTTCTTCGACAAGAACAACATCAAGATGAGTGATTTTCTTGATGCCACGGTCTATTCATATTCCACTTGGCCGAAGGGCCAGCCGGAATATTGGGCGCTGCCGGCGATGGGCGACGCGTTGGGCTGGGTCTATCGCAAGGACTGGTTCGCCAAGCCCGAATTGCAGGCCGAATTCAAGCAGAAGTACGGCCGTGACCTCGCCCCGCCCGCCACCTGGACCGAGTTGAAGCAGGTGGCCGAGTTCTTCCAGAACCGCGAGATCGACGGCAAGAAGGTCTATGGTGCCGCCATCTTCACCGAGCGCGGCTCGGAAGGCATCACCATGGGCGTGACGGCTGCGCTCTATTCCTGGGGCGTCCAGTACGAGGACCCGAACAATCCCTATCAGATGGACGGCTTCGTGAACTCGAAGGCAGCCGTCGAGGCGCTCGAGTTCTACAAGAGCCTTTATGACTGCTGCACGCCGCCCGGCTATTCGAACAGCTACATGCAGGAGAACCTCGACGCCTTCAAATCGGGCCAGGTTGCCCTGATGATGAACTGGTTCGCCTTCTTCCCGGGCCTGTACAAGGATCCGGTGGTCGGCGGCGACAAGATCGGCTTCTTCGTCAACCCGAAGCAGAACGTCGAGGCCAGCACGCTGGGTGGGCAGGGCATCTCCGTGGTGGCCTACTCGGAGAAACAGGACGAGGCGCTCGAATACATCAAATGGTTCGCCGAGCCCGAGGTTCAGAAGAAATGGTGGTCGCTGGGCGGCTACTCGTGCTCGAAGGCCGTGCTGCTTGATCCGGGCTTCCCCGCCACCGCGCCGTTCGCCGCCGACTTCCTGAAGGCCATGTCGGGGGTGAAGGATTTCTGGCAGGAGCCGGCCTACGCCCAGCTGCTCCTGTCGATGCAAAAGCGGGTCCATGACTATGTCGTGGCCGGCCAAGGCACGCCGCAGCAGGCGGTGGATCTGCTGCTCGAGGATTGGACCGAAGTCTTCGAGGACGAAGGCAAGCTTTAGCCTCGACCCGGTCCTTGGATCTACCTCCCCGGTCTTCCCCCCCGGCCGGGGAGGTAACCATCGCAACATCCGCCTGGCGATCGGTTTCTTATGAACGAAGCTACCAGCAGCATCCCCAATCTTGCCGAGCGGGCCGCGGATCTGACTCCGCCGGTCGTGGGGGCGCGCCTGCGCGGCCTGTCGGACCGCGCCATCGCCTGGCTGTTCATCACGCCCACGATCGCACTCCTGCTGGCGATCAACATCTTTCCGCTGATCTGGACCGTCCGCCTGTCGTTCACGAACTTCCGCGCCAACCGGCCGAACGAGCCCATCGCCTGGGTCGGCCTGCGCAACTATGAGCGGGTCCTGACCGATCCCGACATCTGGCACAACATGCAGGTCACGGCGCATTTCGTGCTGTGGACCATCGCCATCCAGACGGTGATCGGCTTCACCCTGGCCTATCTGGTCAACCAGCGCTTCCGCAGCCACGGCTTCTGGACGACGGCGATCCTCTTGCCGATGATGCTGTCGCCGGCCGTGGTCGGCAATTTCTGGACCTTTCTCTACCAACCGCAGATCGGCCTCTTCAACTACTTCATCTCGTTCTTCACCGGCATCGACCCGTCCTCGTTCCAGATGATCGGCGACGTCAACCTGGCGCCCTGGTCGATCATCATCGTCGATACCTGGATGTGGGCGCCTTACGTCATGCTGATCTGCCTCGCCGGGCTGCGCTCGATCCCGGATTACATCTACGAGGCCGCCGAGGTCGACCGCGCCTCGCCGTGGCGCCAGTTCTGGTCGATCACGCTGCCGATGGTGCTGCCGTTCATCATGCTGGCCGTACTGTTCCGGGCGATCGAGAACTTCAAGATGTTCGATCTCGTGGTCCAGCTGACTTCGGGTGGCCCCGGTTCGATTACCGAGCTGAGCTCGATCAACCTGAAGCGCGAGGCGTTCGAGAAGTGGCGTACCGGCTATGCCAGCGCCTTCGCGATCGTGCTGTTCGTCACCGTGTTCGCCGCGGCCAACATCTACGTCAAGGCCCTCAACTCGGTGAAGAATCGATGAGTGCTTCCACCACCGCCCATTCGATCGTCGAGCCGACACCGCGCGCCCGCCTGCTGGCCGGGGTGATCGTGATCGGCTATGCCCTCGTCTCGCTGCTGCCCCTGCTGTGGATCTTCGCCACCGGCTTCAAGACGCCGGCCGATTCGATCTCCTATCCGCCGAAGCTGGTCTTCAGCCCGACACTCGAAGGCTATGTGAACGTCTTCACCACCCGCTCGCGGCAGACGCCCGAGTACATGGCCTCGCTGCCGGCGCCGGAGACCTGGTACGACGAGCTCGTGCGCTCGCGGAACATGGTGATCGCCGGCCCGTCCAAGTTCGGCCAGCGGTTCGTCAACTCCGTGGTCGTCGGTTTCGACTCCACGATCCTGTCCGTGTTCCTCGGCACGCTGGCGGCCTATGCCTTCTCGCGCTTCCGGGTGCCCGGCAAGGACGATCTCCTCTTCTTCATCCTGTCGACCCGTTTCATGCCGCCGATCGCGGTGGCCATCCCGATCTTCTTGATGTATCGGACACTCGGTCTGTCCGATACTTGGCTTGGCCTCATCCTGCTCTATACGGCGGTCAACGTCAGCCTTGCCGTCTGGCTGCTCAAGGGCTTCATCGACGAGATCCCGCGCGAGTACGAGGAGGCCGCCATGATCGACGGTTACTCGCGGCTGGAGGCCTTCGTGAAGGTGGTGCTGCCCCAGGCCGCCACCGGCATCGCCGCCACCGCCATCTTCTGCCTGATCTTCGCCTGGAACGAGTATGCCTTCGCCGTGCTGCTGACCTCGGGCAACGCGCAGACCGCCCCGCCCTTCATCCCCACCATCATCGGCGAGGGTGGCCTGGACTGGCCCGCCGTCGGCGCCGGGACGACCTTGTTCCTGCTGCCGATCCTCGTCTTCACCGTGCTGCTGCGCAAGCACCTGCTCCGCGGCATCACCTTCGGCGCGGTGCGCAAATGAGCCGCCGCCTGTTCCGCCGTGGCCCTTGGGAAAACGCCGCCACGGGCGTCATCACGCTGGGCGTGGTGATGCTGATGCAGCCGCTGGCCCTGGCCCTGTTCACCTGGAGCTTCCCGGTGATTCTCGCCGGCACCGTGATGTTCATCGTCGTCAGCCATTTCCCGGATTGACCCGACATGGCCCAAATCCGGCTCACCAACCTGCACAAGGCGTTCAGCGACTTCGTCGCCGTCCGCAACAGCAATCTCACGATCGAGGACGGCAGCTTCTTCGTCCTGCTGGGCCCGTCGGGCTGCGGCAAGACCACGACGCTGCGGATGATCGCCGGGCTCGAGCTGCCGACCTCGGGCGAGATCCGGCTCGACGGCGAGGACGTCACGTTCAAGCGTGCCCGGCAGCGGGACATCGCCTTCGTCTTCCAGCTGTTCGCGCTCTACCCGCACATGAACGTGCGCCGCAACATCGGCTTCCCGCTGCGCGCGCAGGGCGTGGCGCGCGCCGAGATCCGCCGCCGGGTCGAGGAGACGGCAAGGCTGCTGCGCATCGATCACCTGCTCGACCGTCCGGTGGGCGGCCTGGCCGGCGGCGACCGACAGCGGGTGGCATTGGGCCGGGCCATCGTCCGCCGGCCCAAGGCGTTCCTGATGGACGAGCCCCTGGGCACGCTCGATGCCGCCTTTCGCGAGCTGATGTGCGAGGAGCTGCGTGGGCTGCACAACCGCATCGGCGCCACCACGGTCTACGTCACCCATGACCAGATCGAGGCCATGGCGATGGCCGACGTGATCGCCGTGATGAGCAAGGGCGACGTGCTGCAGGTGGGCTCGCCGTTCGAGATCTACCATCGTCCGCGCAGCATGTTCGTCGCCCAGTTCATCGGCAGCCCGGCCATGAACTTCCTCGACTGCGCCGGACGGGTCGGGCCCGGCGTCGAAGCCGTGGCCCTTTGCGGCCAGGCGGTGCCGATGCCGCCGCTGCGGGCCGGCGCCAGTCAGGAGCGTCTGGTCCTGGGCGTGCGGCCGGAGCATGTCCGCCTCGCCGACGACAGCCCCGTCCGGGGCGAGGTGTTCGGGGTCGAGTACATGGGAGCACGGCAGGTCATCACCGTCGACACCGCGGCCGGTCGGCTTCGCCTGCGCACCGCCAACAGCCAGACCGCCACCGTCGGCGAGCAAGTCGGCCTCGCGTTCGACCCGGGCCAGATCATCCTGTTCGACCCGGCAAGCGAGCGGGCGCTGCCCTCGGCGCTGTTCGAGCCGGAGGCCGGGCATGGCTGAGGTCCGTCTCGAAGGGGTGACCAAGGCGTTCGGCGACACGGTGGCCGTCGACCGTCTGGACCTCGATATCCGCGACGGCGAGTTCATGGTCCTGCTCGGCCCCACCGGTGCCGGCAAGACCACGACCCTGCGGCTGGTGGCTGGCCTCGAGCGGCCGGATCGCGGCCGGATCTCGATCGCCGGCGCCGACGTGACCGCCGACCCGCCTGCCGCCCGCGACATCGCCATGGTGTTCCAGCAGTTCTCGCTCTATCCGCACTATTCCGTGTTCGACAATCTGGCCTTCCCGCTGCGCTCGCCGCTGCGGCGCGAGAGCGAGGACAGGATCAGGGCCAGGGTGCACGAGATCGCCGCGCTGCTGCGGATCGACAGCAAGCTCGACAATCGGGCGACGCGGCTCTCGGGCGGCGAGATGCAGCGCGTGGCGATCGGGCGGGCGCTCGTCCGGCGGCCGCGCATCTACCTGATGGACGAGCCGCTGTCGTCGCTGGATGCCAAGCTGCGCGAGGACCTGCGCATCGAGCTGAAGCGCATCCAGCGCGAGCTCGGCGCCACCATCCTCTATGTCACCCACGACCAGATCGAGGCCATGACCATGGCCGACCGGATCGGCGTGATCGAGGGCGGCCGGCTGCTGCAGCTGGCGTCGCCGCGCGAGGTCTACGCCAGCCCGGCCAGCATGGCCGTGGCACGCCGCCTCGGCTCGCCACCGATCAATCTGCTCCCGGTCGGCACACTGCCGACGACCCGCACCCCGGGGGGCACCGCTACGATCGGCTTCCGCCCGGAGGATGTCGGTCTCGACGCCACCGGCGACCTTCCCGGCCGGATCGAGCAGGTCGAGCCGCTCGGGGCCGAAACCGTGGTCGTGGTACAGGTTGAAGGCGCCCGGCTGCATGCCTTGATGCCGGGGCTGGCCCGGGTCGAGGCCGGGACCGCGACCCGGGTCACGGTGCCGGCCGACGCCGTGCTTTACTTTGCCGCCGATGGTCGGCGGCTGGCTGCTTGAGAAACATTCCGCATGTCCTCTGGCCTCACCCTGGCGCTGATCGACGCCACCAGCTCCGCCATCGTCGGGCACGCCGACGAGCTGACGGCACTCGACCAGGCGATCGGCGACGGCGACCACGGCAGCAACATGGCCCGCGGCTTCCAGGCGATCACGGCCCAGCGCGACGCGCTGGCCGAGCTCGAGCTGGGCGACGCCCTGCTCAAGGCCGGCATGATCTTGGTCACCACCGTCGGCGGCGCCTCGGGGCCCCTCTATGGCAGCCTGCTCATGGGGATCGGCAAGGGCCTGAAGGCGGGGAAGGACCCGACCGAGGCGTTCGCCGAGGGGATCGAGAGCGTGAAGAAGCGTGGCAAGTCGGATGCGGGTGCCAAGACGATGCTGGATGTCCTGATCCCGACTCTGGCGGCGCTGCGCGCCCGGCCCGGCGATCTCGCGGCGG
>JBATRI010000223.1:0-3502 GCA_049292515.1 Geminicoccaceae bacterium | reverse complement strand
CGTCCAGCGCCAGCCGCGCGTGCTGGCACAAGGCGGGCTTGAGGACCAGGTCCTCGGGCGGGTAGCCCACCAGCAGCAGCTCGGAGAACACCACGAGATCGGCACCGGCGGCGGCGGCCTCGGCCCGCAGCCGGCGCGCCAAAGCGAGGTTGGCCTCGAGGTCGCCCACGGTCGGGTTCGCCTGGGCCATGGCGATGGTGAGCTGCGCGGTCACGGGCGGGTCTCCATGGTTGCCCCCTGGAGATAGCGGCTGGGCCGGCGGCGGTCGAGGCCGGGCCGCGCAAGACTCCCACGCCCCGGAGCGGTCAGTCGGCCTGTGGCAGCCGCGCCAGGAAAGCCAGTGCTGCCGCGGCGTCGCGCTGAAAGAGCGAGTTGACGCCGGACGAGGCGTCGTGGAAGGCCAGAGGTCGGATGCTCGAGTTGAAAGGCCGAACGGCTGCGTCGACCTAGGCTGCCAAGCCGGCATGATCCGTTTACGTGCAGGGATTGCTCCGATGCGAATATTCAAGCCCATCGCCAAATCATGGCGTCGCGCCCTAGGCGGCTCGAAACTCCAACGGACAGCCGGCGGAACGAGCACCTCGTCGTCACCGGCAGGACCGTTGCAGCATGCCATCGATCGATTTTCCTACTTTCAGGGCGTGCTCCACTTGGTCGGATGGGTCCATGCCGCGGACGCCAGGCTGAAGGCGCTGAGCCTCGAGCTTCCCAGCGGCCGCCAGTATCCGCTCGACTTCAGTCGGCTGCCCAGCCCGGAGCTGGCGGCCATGTTCGGGCCGATCGCCCTGAACAGCCGGTTTCAGGCGTCCGTCCGCCTCGACGTCAGCCCCGCCGAGGTCGCCGACGCGAAGCTTCTGGTGACGCTGAAGGGGCGGGAGCCGGTACGGATTGGTGGGCTCGGCGCGGCGGTCGGCGACCCCGCCCACGAATTGTTCGCGCGCTTCCATGATCTCCTGCGGCAGCGCCCACCTGGGCGACTATTGGAAGTCGGCTCGCGCGCCCGGTCGGGCGTGGTCCGACGGGACCTGGCACCGGCCGGGTGGGAATATAGTGGCCTCGACGTGATGGAAGGACCGAACGTCGATGTCGTCGGCGACGCGCACCGGCTGTCGTCGCTGTACCCGAAACAGCATTTCGACGCGATCATGGCCTGCTCCGTGCTCGAGCACCTGATGATGCCCTGGAAGTTTGTCGTCGAGCTGAATCGGGTGTTGAAACCAGGAGCCATAGGCGTGTTCACCACCCACCAATGCTGGCCGCTGCACGATCAGCCATGGGATTTCTGGCGCTTCTCGGACATGGCCTGGACCGGCCTGCTGAATGCGGCCACGGGCTTCGAGATCATCGCCGCGCGGATGGGCGAGCCGGCCTTCGTCGTCGCCGCGAAGCTGCAGCCGGTGACGGCCTTCGCGGAGGTACCGGCCGGTGCACTCGCGTCGTTCGTCTTATTTCGTAAAGTAAGTGAAACGACGCTGGACTGGCCGGTCGAACTCGAAGCCATTACCAATACTGAATATCCTTCAGATGTAATAGCCATCAATTCTTAGCGCCTCTGCACCATGAAGATGAACGGAATCAGCCGGGCTTGACGCTGGCTCGCTGCGGCCCCAGATCGCGCGGGGCCGAGGCAGCGCCCGATCCCGAGACGCGCCTGGCCGGGGCTCGAGGGTAGGCATGAAGGTGGCAGCGATGATCGTGGTCGTCCTCCTGGTGGCGGCCGTCGCCGGGGCGGCGTGGCTGTACACGCCGGACCGGTCGCGGGCAGCACTGGAGGCCGTCTACCTGCAGTCGCCCGGCGACTATCTGGAGGTGGCGGGGCTGCGGCTGCACGTGCGCGACAGCGGGCCGAAGGATGGCCCGACCCTGGTCATGCTGCACGGGTTCGGGTCCAGTCTGCACACCTGGGAGCCGTGGGCGCAGGCGCTGGCGGACCGGAATCGGGTGATCCGCTTCGACCTGCCGGGGTTCGGGCTGACCGGGGCCGACCCGACGGGGGACTATTCCGACGCACGCGGCGTGGCGGTGCTGGAGGCACTCCTGGACCGGCTGGGCGTGAGGCGGGCCAGCCTGATCGGCAACTCGCTGGGTGGCAAGATCGCCTGGATATTCGCCGTGCAGCACCCGGAGCGGGTGGACCGGCTGGTGCTGATCTCGCCCGACGGGTTCGCGAGCCCGGGCTTCGAGTACGGCAAGCCGGCCGAGGTGCCGGCCATGGTCAAGCTGATGCGCTACGCGCTGCCCAAGGCCATGCTGCGCTCCAGCCTGGTGCCGGCCTACGGCGATCCGGCGGCGATGACCGACGCCCTGGCGACACGCTATTACGAGCTGATGCTGGCGCCGGGGGTGCGGGAGGCCATGATCGCGCGGCTGGAGCAGGTGCGGCTGGCGGACCCGGAGCCGCTGTTGCGCCGCATCCAGGCGCCGACCATGCTCTTGTGGGGCGAGAAGGACGGGATGATCCCGGTCGCCAACGCCCAGGATTACCTGCGTCTCCTGCCGGACGCCAGGCTGCAGGTGCTCCCCGGCCTCGGGCACGTGCCGCACGAGGAGGCGCCGGCAGTGGCGCTGGCGCCGGTGCGGGTGTTCCTGGGCGGGGAATAGACGGGGGAGCCGACTGATGCGCCACGGGCACGGGCTGGGGTCACTGCGCGACGTGCGCCTGTTCGTCCGCTACTTCCGCGAGGCCGCCTCGGTGGCCCGGCACGTCCTGCTGGCGCTGGGCACGATCCTGCTGCTGCTGGCGGTGGTGATCGCCTATGCCGAGCACCAGTCCTTCGGCCACGCCTTGTATTTCACGGCGATCACCGGCCTGACCGTCGGCTACGGCGACATCTCGCCCGTGACCCCGCTCGGCCGCGTGGCCAGCATCGTGGTGGCGTTCATCGGCGTCATCCTGAGCGGCATCTACGTCGCGATCGCCACCAGCGCGCTGACACGGGCGGTGCACGCCGTGGCGCAGGGGAACGTGGGCGAGGCCGAGGTCGGGCACGACGGCCGCTAGGCGTCCCGCCGCCATGCTCCGCGCGCCGGGGTGGCGGCGGCCCGGCAGTGGCGAATCGGGCGGGACGGGTATGCGGAAACATGGCACCAGTTGTGGCGAGAGTCACACCGGGGTGCATCGGCGGAAGCCATAACAGCGGCGGGCGGGCGGGTGCAGCCCGGCCATCCGGCCTCCGGATGGGTCTCATTGTGCATCTGGCGAACAGCAGCCGTGCCGTGATGCGCGGCGATGAGGAGCGTCGTGACCATGACTTGGACAATGATCGTGAAAGCCGCCCGTGTGGCCGGCCGCCGCCGGCGCCTGGCACTGCTCGTGCCGGCCATCTTCGGCCTCGCCCTCGGCGCCGGCCTGTCCGGCTTCGCCGCGCCGGCCCAGGCCGAGATCATGAGCTACTCGGCCACCGGCTTCGTGCGCCACTGCCCGTGCGTCGAGGACGGCACGCAGGAATCCAACACGCAGGCCGGCGTGGTGCAGATGACCGGCCAGAACTCGACCTTCTAC
>JBATRI010000222.1:0-2355 GCA_049292515.1 Geminicoccaceae bacterium | reverse complement strand
CGGGCACGTCGAGCACGCGCACCGCCGACAGGAGCGGCACGGCCATGGCCTCGGCCGCATCGTCCAGCCATTCGCCCACGGCCGGATGGCCACGCTCGAGCAGGGCATCGAGGTCGGCCTGGCCCTGGACCGGCGCGCCGCTGCCCCGCAGATGCCGGATCAAGGCGTTGACCGAGGCGCGGGCCAGGAGGATCTCCTGACGGCCGATGGGTGCTGGGGCCGTGGCCAGACGCGAGGGCGAGGTTGGCATCAGCCCGAGATCGCCGGCGTTGGCGCTCACGCCGCGGTGGTAGTCGCCGCGCAGGATCACCCCGCCGCCGAGGGCGGCGCCGACGAAGACATAAAGAAAGTCGTCGAGGCTGCGACCGCAGCCGTAGAACAGCTCGGCCACCGCCGCCGCCGTGCCGTCATTCTCGCAGAACACCTCCAGCCCGGTGGCGGCCGCGAGTTCCTTGGGGGCGTCGAATTCGTTCCAGCTGCGGTAGGTCGCCATCGGCACGTCGAGCTCGCGTTGCCAGCTGCCGAGATTGTAGGGCACCGCCACGCCAAGGCCGGCGAGCTGGGAGGCACCACTCTCGCCGCTCAGCCGCCGCAACGCCGTGACGCTCTCGGTGACGAACGCCACGGCCTCCTCCGGCATCGGGAAGGGGCGCTCCAGCCGTCGCCGCTCCAGCACGCGGCCACCGAAATCGACCAGCATGGCGTCGAGCGAGCGTCGGCCGAGCTTGACGCCGATGGAGCTGGCGCCGTGCGGGTCCAGGCGCAGGATCGTCGCCGGCTGGCCCCGGGCCCCGGCCCGCTTGCCGTCGGTACGGATCAGCCGCTGGCCCTCGAGCTCGCGCACGATCTGCCCGGCCGTGTTGTGGGTGAGCCTCGCATGCCGCGCCAGCTCCGCCTTGGATGCCTCGCCGAGCCGCCGCAGCAGGCTGAGGATCACCCGCTCGTTGAACTGGCGGACATGGACCGAATTGCTGCCTTGGCCGGAAGCGCCGTTGCGCACGTGAAATCCTCCCCGGGTGTGACGAGGTCGTTGCGACGTTCACCCATGGAGAAACGTACAGGACCAGGAGAGTGAGTCAATAATTAATGCGTAGTGAATTAATTTATAACGGACCACGCATCAGATAGGTGCCGGGCAGAGTTGCCACCTCGCCGCCGAGACCGAGCTTGAACCGGGCAATGCCGGGCGCTCGATCGGTGGCCAGACCACCGAGATCCAGCCAACGGACGCCGGCCCTGGCCAGGAGGTCCACGGCGCGCCACAACAGTAGATGGGTCGCACAACTGTCGCGCCCAGATCTCGATACGTAGCCGACCTCGTAGGTTGCGGCCGAGCCGTGGCGGACGATCAGAATGCCGGCCACGGGCTCGGCCGCGAGGTAGGCCACCAGCACCAGCAGGTCGCCGACGGCTGCCGCGGCTGCAGCCAGGCGGCCGAGAAAGCTGCGGCTGGGGCCGCGGTAACCGACCTGCCGCCGGTAGGCTTCATTGCGGTCGAGCAGCCAGCCGACCTCGTCCGGACCACCATCGACGCTGACCGTCAACGCTCGCCGCTCGGCCCGCCGCAGCCCATTGCGCCAATCCGCGGCGCAGCCGGCCAGCAGCGGGTCCGGCCCCGGATCGAGGTCGAGCCAGGATGTGCTGTAGCCGGTCATGACCGGGTGGCGGGCCACCGTCGTGGCGCATTCCGGCGCCCAGAGCAGCGGTCCACCCCGCAATTGCCGCCTGACGCCAGCGAGGATGACGGGCTCGAAGTCGGGACTGGGGGAGCACAGCCAGACCGGCCCGCGCAGCAGAAATCCGGCGCGCCACAGACCCCCAAGTCGACGCTCGGCGATCTGGGCGCAGGCCAGTGGCCGCCCCGTGCCGTCGCGAACGACCAGCCGGTGTACGCCGACGCCCGACGCCCGCATGGCCTCGCCATAGCTCCAGCCTTGCTGCAGCCCGCAACGCGCCGCGCTCAATAATTCGCGCCACCGCTGCGGCGTCGCTGTCTCCCAATCGCATACCAGCTCGTGCATCTGCCCCGATCTTGCCGCAAGCACGATATTGACCATAAGATGATCAACTATAGATAGATATTTCATGCCGAAGTTGGCGAAGGTGCGTGGCCGTGCGATCTCAGGCCCCCGGCTGACCGCCTGGGGGGTGCTGGCCATCCTCGTGCATCTCGGGCTGCCGCTGCTGGCGGTGCTGGGGGTGCTCGACCTGCTGCTCTATCTCGTCTTTACGCGCCTGCTCGGCCGCTGCTACGGGCTCCTCTGCTGGCTGGGCTGAGCCGCCGACCCTCCGGTTGCGCCGGCCCGCCCCCGAGGTGCCATCATGACCGCCATCCCGACCGAGATGACCTATATC
>JBATRI010000221.1:0-2530 GCA_049292515.1 Geminicoccaceae bacterium | reverse complement strand
GCGCGAGAGGATGCGTGCCTTGCCGAGCTGCGGCAGCGCGCCGTGAGGGTCACTCCCAGCGTCGAGGCGCTGCAGCGTGCCCTGGCGGCCCATCGGGCGGCGGGAGGCCACTCATGGGCAGCGTGATCGACTTCACGTCGCGGCAGGCCGTCAGACGGCCCCGGGTAGACGCTGGCCAGGAGCGCGAGGCGCGCATTGCCGAGCTGGCGCGCACGGTCGTTGAGCAGGTACTCGATCAGGGCACCATTCTGCGCCGATTGCATGATCTGGTGACCGCAGGCGCCCCAAATGCGGCGTCGGCCACCGCGGACGAACCGATCTGGCGACCGGCCGCGAAACCGCTGCCGAGCTCGGTCCTGACCGAGCTGAAAATGCAATGGATGGCCCGCTACGAGCTTGTCGCGGCCGCGAAAGCCGCTTTCGAGGCCGCGAGGCACCTGGTCTGGGCCGAGCACCATGCAGGCACCCGTCGCATGGGTGCGTCCAACCCAACGGTAGACTTGGCGCGAGACGCATATTCAGCCGCAGCTTGGCGCCTGATGCGAACGGCACCGTTCGACGCTGATGGTCTGCGCTGGAAGATGCGGCACGTCGACAGTTTCGACGACCGCAAGCAGGAGGTCGCCGACATCATTGCCGCCGACGAGCGATGGCTGGAGCTGCGCAGCGGCGCCAACCGCCGGGCTCGCGCCGCGGCTGGCCTCGCCCGGAGGAAGTCATGAGCGCCGACGTTGTCAGCTTCCCGACAAAGCAAGCCAACCCGACGAAGCGCGCGACCGGCGAGCGGCTCCGGCGCCCGCGCCCCGTGCCCTCGGCCGCGGCGCAGGAAAAGGGGGAGATCGCGGCGGAAATCACCCATCTGCAGGCCGACCTCGAGCGCCTGGTGCGATCGCTGGGCGAGATGGTGCTGCGGTTGCATCGGCTCCGGGTCGAGTGAGGCACGAAGCGCGCCAAAGGTATGGCCATGATGGCCATACCTTTGATCGGTTGGGGCGGCATCGGCCGCCCTTTTCCGCTCCAACCTCCCTCAACGCAGTTGCGTTTTCTAACGCCCAGATGATATAACGCAGTTGCGTTTGCGCGGAGTGAGCAATGAATCTGAAGCAATTGTCGATCGCAGCCGATGTGCCGGAGACCACTCTAAGCTCCTGGCTCAACCGGGGCCTGATCCCGGGCCTCAAGGGCAGCCGGCACGAGCGCGGCGGTGGTCGCCGGTTCGAGTTGGCGGAGTGCCTGCTCGTCCTGCTCTTCGCGCAATACTCCCGCCAAGGAGTCAGCAACCGAAAGCTCGGCGAACGGGCGGTTGCTGCCTCCAAGGTGGCGTGGGGCGTGCTGGGCGAGGTTCTGCACGGCGATCGTTCGAGCGGACCCGTGCTCATCGTCACGCCGTTGGACGACGTCGGCAACGAGGATCGCGTCATTGCCGACGATGCGGCCGAAGCGGCAGAAGTCGTGCGCCAGCAGCTCGAGCTTGGGCATGTTCCTGTTCTCCTGCCGCTCGCCCCTGTTCTGAACCGTCTCGCGTACCACTGGGCCGCGTCGGTTGGGGTCGACGTGTCGTCGATGCCTGAGCCCGACCTGCCGTCGCAGAACGCCGACGCAACGGACGATGCGAGCCACGCGACCGATGCCCTCGCTCGCATCGTCTCGGAGCCCGGCCATGGCTGAGCTCCTGATCCGCAAGGGCACAATCGCCCTGGCGCCAGGCGCCCCGACGACATTCGACCCGGAGCGGCGCACGGTCGAGCTGACCTGGACGACGGGTGCCGCGGTCGAGCGCAACGGCCGGCGGCCAGATGGCAGCTATGGACCGTGGATCGAGGAGTTGGGCACCGCGCCGAACGAGGTCGACCTTTCCCGTCTCAATGCCGGCGCGCCGCTGCTCAACGCGCATAGCAGCTGGGACCTTCGCGACGTGATCGGCGTGGTGGAGCGCGCCCACATGTCCGGCGGCCAGGGCCACGCCACGGTGCGCTTCAGCGACCGGGCCGAGGTGGCCTCGATCGTGCGCGACGTCGCCGGCGGCATTCTCCGCAACGTGTCGGTCGGCTACCGGGTGCTGACTTGGCGGGAGGTGAGCCAACCGAATACCGAGCTGCGCCGCTTCCGCGCCATCTCCTGGGAGCCGGCCGAGCTGTCGCTGGTGCCGATCCCGGCCGACGTCGGCACACAAACCCGTTCTCAACCCAACCACCGAGAAGGAATCGGTATGGATCTGCCAACCGCGGCCCCTGCCGCCCCTGCCGCGGTGCAAACCGTGGCCGATCCCACCGCCGTCGAGCGCGAGCGCGCGAGCGGCATCACCCTCGTGGCCCGCAAGTTGAAGCTGGGCCAGGAGTTCGCCGAGCACCACATCGCGGTGGGCACGCCGCTCGAGAAGGTGCGCGAGCTTGCGTACGATCTGGTCGCGACACGCCAGGAAGCGACCCCGACCCATTCGCAGCTGTTCGATCCGGGCACCGGCTTCGAGGTTCGTGGCGGCTACGATGCCAGCGAGCCGGGCGGCCGCGCCGCCGCCATGGCCGAGGGC
>JBATRI010000220.1:0-5403 GCA_049292515.1 Geminicoccaceae bacterium | reverse complement strand
CCGGTCGACCTCGGTGCCGAGCGGCGTACCGGCACGTTCCTGCTGGCACAGATCGCCCAGGGTCACATCCACGCCTGCCACGACCTCTCCGACGGCGGGCTGGCGGTGGCCGCGGCCGAGATGTGCCTGGCCAGCGGCAGCGGCGCGACCCTGGCCGCCCCGGACAATGTAGGCTCCGTCACCGGCTGGTGGTTCGGCGAGGATCAGGGCCGCTACCTGCTGGCGGTGCCGAGCGCGTCGACCGCCTCCCTGCTGGACGCCGCTGCCACCGCCGGGGTCATCGCCCGCATCGTCGGGAGGACTGGCGGCGATGCGTTGATCATGGGCGACGAGGCCCCCATATCGATGGCAGAGCTTCGTGCACCGCATCAAAAGTGGCTGCCGTCGTTCATGGCGGCCGAGATCTGAGCAGGACCATCTGAAACATGCCGATGAGCATTGGCGACATCGAGCGCCTGATCAAGCTGAGCCTGCCCGATGCCGAGGTGCGCATCGACGACCTGGCCGGCGACGGCGATCATTACCGGGCGCACATCGTGTCCGAGAGCTTCCGCGGCAAGTCGCGGCTGCAGCAACACCAGCTCGTCTATCAGGCACTGGGGACGCGGATGGGCGGCGAGCTGCACGCCCTGGCCTTGAGCACGTCCGCCCCGAAATGAGCCCCCGCGAAAGGACCCCACGGCAATGAGCGCGATCAACGAGAAGATTCAGCAGCAGATCGGCGGCGACGATGTCGTCCTCTACATGAAGGGCACCCCGGTGTTCCCGATGTGCGGCTTCTCCGCCCAGGTGGTGCAGGTGCTGTCGCATGCCGGCGTACCGTTCCAGTCCTACAACATCCTCGAGGATGCCGACCTGCGGCAGGGCCTGAAGGAATTCTCGAACTGGCCGACTTTCCCGCAGCTCTACGTCAAGGGCGAGCTGGTCGGTGGCTGCGACATCATCCGCGAGATGTACGAGACCGGCGAGCTGACCCAGTACCTCAACGAGAAGGGCGTGGCGCTGCAGAGCGCCGCCTGAGGCTTGCGGCGGCGGCTATTCGGCCGCCGCGCATCCCGCCGGTCCGGCGCAGTCCCCGGCAAGGACCGCCGAGATCGGCAGACCGTCCAGCGAGCCGTCGACGCGGAGCGGGACATAGCGGCCGTCGGCGCTGACCGCCAGATCGAGTTCCCGCCGCTTCGGTGCCGGCTCCGTCTCGAACTTGCCGGTATCCTCGTCCAGCGCCGCCATCAGCATGTAGCTGAGGGCCACCTTGTGCGCCGGGGTCGAAGCACCATCGTCGGCGAGCTGCGTCAGCCCCAGATAGCGCACCGTCGTGTCGTAGCGCTTGCGCCCGTCGAAGACCTTCAAGGCCAGGGCTGCCCCTTCCGGCGCCTGCTCCAGCCAGGCCCGCACCTGCAGCATCGCCGCCAGCGGATCCACGGTCCCAGCGGCCAGGCCCTGTGGCACGGCGGTCAGGCGCACCTGCCCACGCTTGGCCAGCTGGTAGCTGTCGATGGCACCTTTGCCGTCATAGCCGACGTCGATCTCGCGAACGCGGTCGTCCTTGGTGTAGACGCCCTCGAACGTCACCGGGCTGAGCTTGCCGTGCTCCGGTGCGACGAGACTGTGCATCTGCGTGTCTGACGCCTCGACAAATCCGAGGAGTGCATCGCTCTGCAGCTGAAACCGGGCGCTGAGCCCATTCGGCGCGGAATCGAGCTTGAGCAGGGCCCGCCCGAGATCGAGCCCCATAGACTGGACGCGGTAGCGCGCGTCGACCGCCGCAGTGCCAGCCGCATGACCGTGCGCTCCGCCGGCGACCGCAAGACACGCGGTCATCAGAACCGCTAGACTGCGGCGCGTGCACACTTTCCTTGGCCTCATCATCCGGCAATCCCGACTGGCTGCGTCGCGCGTCCACCCGACCGGCGGCGGGGTGAACTTTAGCATCCCCATGCTGGCGCTACTCGCCGCATTTGTCACGGGCTGCGGCGGTGGAGATTCGAACAGCGACGTCGCGGCGCTGGCCGCTGCGCGGGTGACGCGACCGGGCGAGGTCCTGTTCGAGCGGGCATCGCGCCTGCGCGAGCTCGCCACCATGCCGGCACCACTGCGCGACGCCTGGTGCCTGGTCGCCACCGAGCCGGGTGCTGCGCCGGCACCGGTGACGACGTTGCGGGACCGCCCTTATGGCCCGGACACGGCGAGCGAGCCGTTCGCCCTGGCGGTCATGACGGCAACGGCTGCCGGCCTCGCCGGCGACGCCGACGCGCGCCACAGGCTCATCGACCTGCTCGACCAGTGGGCGGAAGCCGACGCGCTGACGCAGATCGAGCGCCCGACCGCCAACGCCTACTACGCGCTGGACCGCACGCTGCTGCCCACGCTGGTGGCCTGGGCACTGCTCCGCGATGCGCCCGAGCTCACCACCATGCCGCGCCTGCGGATCCAGGCCTGGCTGCAGCGGCTGGACCGGCTGCGGGGTCCGGAACGCCCGTCGACGGGGCGCGGCGAGATTTCCGGTCGCAACAACCATCATTATCTCCGCGGCAGCGTCGATATCGCCTGGGGTGCGTTGACCGGCGACGATGCGAGCTTCCGGCTGGGGGTCGCCGCCTACCTCGACGCCCTGCACGACATGCGGCCCGACGGCAGCCTGCCGCTGGAGACGCGCCGGCGGGCTCGCGCCCTGTGGTACCAGCGGCACGCCATCGCCTCGCTGGTGGTGATCGCGGAAATCGCGGCGACGCAGGGGGTGGATCTCTACGACCAGACGGTCGACGGCAAGGATCTGCACAGCGCGGTGCGGTTCCTGCTCGACGCCATCGACGATCAGGAACATGTCGCGGGCTATGCCTGGGAGGATCAGGCTGCCTCGGGACGCCATCATCCGGCCCAGGATCTGAGCTTTCTCGTCCGCCGCGGCCATGGGCGTCACTACATGGCCTGGGTCGAGATCTACCTCGCCCGCTTCCCCGGCCGGCCGGAGAGCCGCCGTCTCCTGGCGCTGCTCGCCGGCACCGATCGCTCGTTCCGGCCGATGGTCGACGACTATGCCGGCGGTGCCACGACCTGCTTCTTCGCGCGCCCCGATCTCGCCGGCCTGCCCGGCATGTGATGCCCGGCCACGGCCGCAACATGCAAACGGCCCCTTGCGGGGCCGTCGCGACAGGAGCTTCCCGACAGGATCAGCGGGAGTAGTACTCGATCACCAGGTTCGGCTCCATCTGCACCGGGTACGGCACATCCGACAGCTTGGGGGTACGCACGAACTGCGCCTTCAGCCCCTTATTGTCGAAGGTGATGTACTCGGGAACGTCGCGCTCCGGATGCTGGACGCTCTCCAGCATGTGCGGATGATTGCGCGAACGCTCGGCCACCTCGATGGTGTCGCCTTCACGGACCTGATAGCTCGGGATATTGACCCGCCTGCCATTGACCAGCACGTGACCATGATTGACCAGCTGCCGGGCCGCGAACGGCGTCGGTGCCAAGTTCACGCGGTAGACCACGGTGTCGAGGCGACGCTCCAGCAGGGCGATCAGGTTCTCGGCGGTATCGCCGCGCTGCCGCGACGCCGTCTCATAGGCCCGGCGGAACTGCCGCTCGGTCATGTTGGCGTAATACTTCTTCAGCTTCTGCTTCGCTGCGAGCTGCAAGGCGTAGTCGGAGAGCTTGCGGCGCTTCTGGCCGTGCTCACCCGGAGCATAGTCGCGACGGGCCAGGGGATTCTTCGCCCGTCCCCACAGATTGACGCCGAGGCGGCGACAGATCTTCGTCTTGGCTTCAATGCGCTTGGTCATCGACCCTCGGCGGCAAACGTGACAAAAGCGGCGGCCCGGGGCTTACGCCCGGCCGCCTGTGGTGCGGCGTTATAGTCGCTGCCGCGGGATTGTCAAAGACTTTGCCGCCTGTACCGGGTGCGGCCAACATGCTGCCAGTAAAAAATACGGGAGTTCGCGCGTGGCCGATGACGCGGTTCTGATCGGGCTCGACTGGGGCACCACCAGCCTGCGCGCCTACCTGATCGGGCGCCATGGTGGCGTCCTCGAGCGCCGGGCGTCGGCGGCTGGCATCATGCAGGTCCCGGATGGCGACTTTGGCGGCATGCTGGCCACGGTGGCCGGCGACTGGCTCGCGGCTGGACCGGCACTGCCGGTGCTGGCCGCCGGGATGATCGGCAGCCGGCAGGGCTGGCGCGAGGTGCCCTACGTTCCCTGCCCCGCCGGGCTCGGCCAACTGGCGGGCGGCCTCGCCACGGTCGCGATGGGCACGGGCCGGGTGGTGCATCTGGTCCCGGGGGTCCTCCGCGCGGGCGGCGCCAACGGCTTCCCCGACGTGATGCGGGGTGAGGAGACCCAGATCCTCGGCGCCATGGCCAGCTCTGCCGGCGGCGGGCCGCGTTGCTTCGTGCTGCCGGGCACGCACAGCAAATGGGCATGGACCGCGGATGGCGGCATCGACCGTTTCTCGACCTACATGACCGGCGAGGTCTATGCCTGCCTGTGCCAGCACACCATCCTGGGCCGGTTGATGGAGGGACGGGATGCCGACCCGCACGCTTTCGACCGGGGCCTCGAGCGCGCCCGGGCTTCGGCCGCGGCGGCACCGGGGCAGCTGCTGCACGATCTGTTCAGCGCCCGCACCCTCGGTCTCATGGGGGAGCTTCCGGCGAGCGGGATTGCCAGCTATTTGAGCGGCCTGCTGATCGGCGCCGAGGTTGCGGCCGCCGTCGCAGGCTCCGGCCCCGGCGAGGTCACCATCCTCGGCAGCGACGCGCTGGGTCCGCTTTATGCACGGGCCATCGCCGCCATCGGCGGTGCCGCCGTGGTAGGCGACCCGGATGCGGCGGTGTATGGGCTGCACGCGATCGCCGCTGCGGCCGGCCTCGTGGGGGAGAACGAGCATGGATGAGCGTCTTGCGTCCGCGATGGCGGAGCTGCCGCTGGTGGCCATTCTGCGCGGGCTGCATCCCGATCAGGCACTGGACATCGGCGCGGTCCTGGTCGAGGCCGGATTTCGCATCCTCGAGGTGCCGCTCAACTCACCCCGGCCGTTCGACAGCATCCGCCTGCTGGCGGACGCCCTCGGCGGTAGGGCACTGGTCGGCGCAGGCACGGTGATCGATCCCACCGACGTCGCCCGCCTGCATGACGCAGGTGGCCGGCTGGTGGTCACGCCACATACCGACCCCGAGGTGATCAGAGCCGCGAAAGCTGCCGGTCTCGTCTGCGTGCCGGGCGTCGCCACGCCCAGCGAGGCCTTCGCGGCGCTGCGGGCCGGTGCGGATGCGCTCAAGCTGTTCCCGGCCGATACGCTCGGCCCGGCGGTGCTCAAGGCCTGGCGGGCGGTGCTGCCGCCGGACGTCGCGATCCTGCCCGTGGGGGGCATCACGCCGCACAACATGGGGCCGTGGAAGGC
>JBATRI010000219.1:0-17592 GCA_049292515.1 Geminicoccaceae bacterium | reverse complement strand
ATGGCTTGGCAGAAAGACAGCGGCTACAATGTGCGGGCTCGCGTGGAGAGCCAGATCGGGCGTTGGAAGCGCGTCATCGGCGATGGCTTGCGCTTCCACACCGACGAGGCTCAGATCACCGAAGTCGCCATCGCCGGCGAGGTTCTCAACCGCATGTTCGATCTCGGACGCCCGAATTCTGTCCATGTTGCCTGAACGACGGCAGGATAAGGGTTTCTTTCGCCCTCAGCACCTCCCTGCAACACGCTGGGTTCCGGCCGACCGAGCGCGTGGCCGACTGCCGCGACGCCAAGGACAACAAGTACCTGGAGCTGGCGCTCGCCGCCGCCGCGGACGTGATCATCAGCGGCGACACCGACCTGCTGGTGCTGCACCCCTGGCGCGGGGTGCGCATCCTGCGGCCGGCCGAGTACCTGGCGGAGGCTGGCGATGGACGGTGACCCGACCCTCCTGCCCACCATCGGCGCCCTGGATCACGCTGGCCTGCCGGCAGCACCCGAATTCCGCCGCGCGATGGCACCCGGCCCGATGGCCGTCGTCCCCGCGCTCGTCGCCGCCGCCGGCGAGCGGGCACAACACCGGTTCCTCGAGTTCCTCGCGGCCAACATCCGCAACCCGAACACCCGCGCAGCCTACCATCGGGCGGCCGTCGGTTTCTGCAGCTGGTGCGAGCGCCACGGCGTCGATGAGCTCGCGCGGATCGCACCCCTGCACGTCGCGGCCTGGGTCGAGCAGCAGGGCCGTGCGCACAGCGCGCCCACGGTCAAGCAGCAGCTGGCCGCGATCCGCATGCTGTTCGACTGGCTCGTCGTCGGTCAGGTCGTGCCGCACAACCCGGCGCATGCCGTCAAGGGGCCCAGGCACAGCACCGCCAAGGGCAAGACCCGGATGCCGACGCGCGATGAGGCCAAGGCGCTCCTGGCCGCCATCCCGACCGACAGCTTGGTCGGCCTGCGCGACCGGGCGCTGATCGGCACCCTGCTGTTCACCTTCGCCCGGGTCTCGGCCGCGCTCGACATGCGGGTCGAGGATTACTACCCGGTCGGCAAGCGCTGGTGGGTACGCCTGCACGAGAAGGGCGGCAAGCACCACGAGATGCCAACCCACCACACGCTGCAGGAGTACCTCGACACCTATATCGAGGCGGCCGACCTCGCCAAGGACCGGAAAGGCCCACTCTTCCGCTCGGCCCAGGGCCGCACCGGCCGGCTCACCGAGCAGACCATGCATCGCACCGACGTGTACCGGATGATCGGCCGCCGTGCTGCCGCTTCTAACGTCGCCACCCATATCGGCTGCCACTCCTGGCGGGCGCGCGGGATCACCGCCTATCTCGAGAACGGCGGCCTGCTCGAGCATGCGCAGCAGATGGCGGCGCATGCGTCTGCCCGGACCACCAAGCTTTATGACCGTCGCAGTGAGACGATCTCACTGGATGAGGTCGAACGAATTGTCCTTTAAGTTGAAAGACAGCTGCGCATGAACTTACGCAAGTGGCTGCTATCAGCGTGTGAGCAGCAATTAATTGCCAGCGTGGTCCACGTTAAGCCCCTCGCGTGAACGGATCATATTCATGCAACCATTTGCACCAGAATTTCGCACCAAGAAACCGCTTGATGCTCAACGGCTTGATTTTATTGCAGAATTCTTAATTATCGCACCAATGAGAGGATGAGATGAGCCCGACACATTCGTTGGCGGTAATCCCGGCCGACACGTCGAGGCCTTACATGGGTCGTCGCTCGTCCTCGGCTCCTGCATGGTTCGGCTCGGATGGTGGCGGCAGACCATACTTGTGGTCGATCTCGACTAGCTGGTCGGTGACGGCGAGGCGCATGAGCGTACGCACGATCTCGTCCTTGGGGTGGCGTTCGGCGAGTGCCGTGACAATGGCTTTTTTGCTCCGGGGCCTGCCGTCACCGAGCAGGTGGAGGATGGCCGGCGCCGTGTAGGCAACCACGGCGTCGAAATCGGCGGAGGACATGTAGCGGGGCGGCATGAATATCCCGTGGCAGTGACTGCAAGGAGATGGCGCGAGTCGGGCCCGCAGCACAGGGGCAGGGTCGGATGGGTGTCGCTGACCGCATCAGCAACCGCAACATGCCTGCCGCGGCAAGTGACCGAGCCGGGCGCCGTTCTTGCGGGGTCGCAAGCAGCTTCAGTCCACACGAGTGCATGCCTCATCGACGCCACTGTGCCGACGGTTGGGTTTTTCCGACGCTTTGCGGCTCGCGACAAGCAACTCATTGTCGTGAGCTTGGCGACACGAGCCAATTCGGCTCGTGAAACGGGCCAATCGATCGTGACAAACCCGCAGAATTCTTTGTACGAGAAGATCCCCGGCGAATATGTTTTTCGTGACCGGAACCACGATACGAAGATGCCCATGGGCCTGATCGGCTATGCCAGGATATCGACCAGCGAGGGCAGGCAGGTTCTCGACCGTCAGCTCGATGCGCTCGGTGCCGCCGAATGCGAGCGGATTTTTCAGGACACCGCCTCAGGGGCTGATGCGGCGCGCCCCGGCTTGGTCGCCTGCCTCGATCATCTGCGCCGCAACGATGTCCTGGTCGTGCTGGATCTCGACCGCCTCGGACGGTTGGCGCACGACCTCATTGCCTTGATCGATGGGCTCGAGAAGCGCGGTGTCGGCTTCAAGGCCATCAATTCGCCGATGGACACGACCACCCCTGCTGGCCGGGCCTTTCTGCAGATCCAGGCCGCTTTTGCCGAGATGGAGCGCAACCTCATCCGCCAACGCGTCAAGGAAGGCATTCTCGCGGCGCGAGCACGGGGTCGAAAAGGTGGCCGGCCGCGGATCATGACCGTCGACAAGTTGCGCTATGCCCAGCACCTCATGACCGATCGGTCGCGCAGCATTCCAGCCGTCTGTCGTGAGCTCGGCGATATCCCGAGCAGCACCCTCTACCACTACCTGCATGCCGACGGTTCGCTCAAGGAACCCGGGCGAAAGCTCCTCGATCGCTGACCGCCTGTGTCGCGTTTCGTACCTTTGTTGGAGTTAACCCTACTTCATCAGAGATGCCGCGATAGCGGCTTCGTTCAACACTGTCTCTCTATGGTGCCTCGTATGCTCCGATGTCGCACGCCGGCCCGCGCGGTCTGGCGACGCCCCGTTGATCGGTCGCTGGACAGCCGTTCGATCCGGCCCGGTCGATTGCGGGGCTCCCAGCCAAGAGGGCGTGCGTCCAAGTATTTCCGTTGAGCGCGCGCGGCCCAAGTAGCGGGTTAGCGTTGCTCTGGTCGCCCGGTGCCGTGAATGGGCAACTCGCGCCGCTGTCGAGATTCCGACCGAGCGAGGTGATGGTACCGCCGCAGTTGGGCTGACTGCCGCTTCCTGCAATAATGATAGCCTCGAGCGTAGTGATGCCACTGCCCACCTGCAGGCCACCACCGGCATTCGCCGCGACCGTGCTGAAGCGGATAGTGGTTGTGCCACTGGTTGTGACCGCAACCGCGTCGCGATTCCCGGTCAGGGTGACATTGGTCATCGAGAGCGCGCCCTTGTTGTTCATAATCGCGCTGCCTTCAAGGCCCGCTTGGTTCCGCACGAGGCTGGCGCTGGCCAGAAGGGTCCTGGCTTCCACGGACGCATAGATGCCGCCTCCTTTCACGCCCGCTCCGTTATCGGACACGTTAGTGTCTGTGAGCGTCAGCATGCCGTCGTTGTAGATGCCGCCGCCCCACCGGCCTGCCTGGTTCCCTTCGATCCGGCCGCGGAGGATCGTCGTGGCCGAGCCGGGAGTGGTGGCGATCCCACCGCCGTCCGTACTTGAGCGGTTGGCAGCCACGCTGCTGTCCACGAGGGTGGCGACTCCGCCATTCCAGAGTCCGCCGCCGTGGAGGACGGAGCCCACCGAGCCCACCAAGGCGTTCTCCTTCACCTCGGCGCGGCGCAGCGTCAATTCCCCGAAGTTGGCTATGCCCGCGCCATAGAAGACGATTCCCTGGTCGATCTTGCACTCGACGACCGCCATATCGGTCAGGATGAGCGCGGCCAACTTGCCGTTCCGGATGCCGCTACCGGCGCTGTCGGCGTGTCCGCCCTTAAGTTGAAGGCCCGACAATGAAACCACGATCCCTCGGTCGCCTGGGTCGATGTCAAAGAGGCGGTCGCGGAATGCAGAGGGTTCGGCGACAATCATGGTTTTGGCAATTCCGTTCCCGACAATCTGCAGATCGCCGGTGACATCCAGGTCGCCGGTAGTCGAGCCATCCTCGTCCCAGCCGGGGATGCTGGGCCGGAACTCGCCGTCAACGGCGAACCGGACAACGTCGGGACCGGGCAAGGCGTTCGCCTCTATGATCGCGGCACGCAGCGTGCAGGCGGATGGAAATCCGGTATCGCATAAGCCATCCCCGGGAACGGCGTCGAGGCGGTCGTCCGTGCTGTTTACCAAGAAACTCTGCGTCTGATATTCGTAGGCCCCGATGTCACAGGCTGAACCTTGGCCCTGCCGCCGTACGCCACGCTGGTCGTACGGTACGCAGCTGCCGCTGCTGGCAGCGTCCACCGCGGCGCTCGAAGGCGGCAATGCGTGCGTTCTGGTGAGGCCGCCGTTTTTAGCGAGTGGCTCAAGTTGCGGATCAACTCCAGCGAGGTCGCCGGGCCCACCAAGGCCGCAAGTCGTGCCACTGTCGAGGTTATGGCCAAGCGAGGTGATCGCACTGGTGCAGTTCCGGTCGAAAATGTGTCCGCTGAATTCGGTGTTGTTGCCCGCGACGATGGAGTTCTCAAGCGTCAGGCGCGCGAAGAGGATGAGGCACTCTGCGCCACAGTTGTAGAGGCCGCTGCTGTTGTTAGTAACCGTCACGTTGGTCAGTGTGGCACTCCCGCTGTTGGAGAGTCCCCGGCCGCTGTTGCCGCTGATCGTACTATTGCGCAACGTCAGCCTTCCCTCAGCAGCGACGCGCAGGCCGCCGGCGTACTCCTGCCCGCGGACCGGGTCGGCCAGAGTCGGGCCAGTGAGCCTTGTCTGCCCGACATTTCCGCTCACGGCGACGCGCTCAAGCAAAGCAATCCCGCCAATCCAAGCCCCGCCCGCGCCGTCGCCTGCGGTGTTGTCCTCAATGCTCACATCGGTGAGCTCCAACGCCCCGCTTCCATGGATGCCGCCGGCAACCGTGGCGGCCGTGTTCCGGCTCACCAGTGTCCCTAACAACAGGCGGGCGGAAGCGGGTTGCACAACCGAGACGCCCGCCCCCCGGTCCGCGCTGTTGCGAGTCACGACGCCGTTGGCCAGGGCCAAGCGGCTGTTTTCTTCGACGAGAATGCCGCCGCCCCGGTCCGGGGTGCTGCCGCCCTGAATGGTCAAGCCGTCTATAATGACGTCCACGCTCGAGCCTGCCGGATGGATGTGAAGCACCCGGTCCCCCACTGCGCCGCCGTCGATCACAGTTTGCCTCGGCCCGTTTCCCCGTAAGATCAGGTCATCTGTAAGGTCGAGGTCACCGGTCAAAGCGAAGTCTTCGCCGGGACCAAGCAGTTCTAGTTTATATACGCCGATAAGGGCGAATGAGATTAGGTCCCTGCCAGGGAGGGCGTTGGCTTCTATCACCGCCGCGCGGAGGGTGCACTCTGGGATCGTTGCCGACGTCTGGCAAATCCCGTCGCCGGGTGTCACGTCGATCGCATCCCTCGTGGTATCGACAAGTAAGCTCGCGGCCGATGCTTGCCGGGGAACGAGACCGATAAGGCCAATCACGAGTCCGGCAGCGGCAAGGCGCAGAGGACTGGCGCCCGGTGACGACCAGCGGCGGGTGTTCCTGTCCGGTACGGTCGTTTGATGCACCAGCCGCAATCCGGCTTTACCGCGTTTACTCCTAACTGCGGATTCTCGAGCGCGTCTCAAGAACTTCAACGCGGCGCTGCCGACTTCGGCCAGAGCGGAACGGGTTACTTCCATATGTACGCTCCCGCGGACCTGGCCGCATGCGACCACGGCAATATGGGGTTATCGTAACGACCGCGCAATAAAGTGACGGTAGGCCAAGCCATTCGCAATGGGTTCGTCCGATAATCGGGTCGAGCGCCCCGAACGGCTGTTGGACACCCGTAAGTCGGCCAGGCGCGGTCAGCCTGGTTAAAGCTGACGAAGAACTCGCGCTTGAAGTCCGCGGTACCGCTCATGTTGTTTGCCGATCAGACGTGGCTATCGTCGATGTAGACGCCGATCCCGTAGAGAACCCTTCACCCGGCGGCCGCGACCAACCAAGCTCACCCTTGACGGTCGAGGTTAGAGAACGCCCAGAGACATGATCCGGGCCGCTAATGAAGAGAAACCAACACGAGAACAGCGCCCGTCCCGCCTTCAAGGTTTGTAAGCGCCTTACCGACCACCGAACCTACGGCGCGTGAACTGTCATTGACCTTCATGACATGCCCGGGAACGACCGACGTAGTGAGAAGGTCGCCCGCCTTGATCGAACCGGCCGAGGTATCGGCCAAGCAGTAGACCCTCCCTGCAATCGCAACTGGATGGCCGCCGTCAAGAGCCCCCGACTGCCGCAAAATCATTCCTGGATTAAGACCCCGAAGACCGCTAACAACTCCAGCAACTCGCGTGTCGTACGGCTCAGAGCTTACTACAAGCGATCCGGCGCCATCCGGATCAATGGAGACGACTGTACCTGGAACAATGCTCGCCCCCTTATCTGCATCATCTAAACCACCCGCTTGCACATCAAAGTACTCGGCAAGATCCGCACCACCCGTGATCTCAAGCACTCGTGCAGAGGCAACACCTGCGCTCGACACGCTAAAAACTGTCTGATCATTTCCATCAAGTCCCCGAATTATGTCACCGGCCCCCGTGCTCACGAATACGCCAGCCGATCCACTGTTGCTAGTACCACGCACCCCCTCTCCAGTTGGGCTCTCGCCCGCCACACCAGGTCCGGTGCTACTCACGCCCGACACGCCAGGGCCCTTACTCGAATTGACACCAAATACACTGGCAAGTGCCGGCGAGCTTGCCTCGCCATAGATGGCCGCCTCACCTCCACCGCTACTCACATTGAGGCGAGCGCCGGGATTGGACGTCCCAAGTCCGAGCCGGCCCTCAGTCGTAAGTACCATAGCCTCAGTCTCGATCGTCGATCCTTCCAGCCGACTCAGCCATTGAAAAAGGGGCGAGCCATCTCTCGTGTCAATGCGAAACGCAGCGCCGGGGAGCGTGGTATCTTTATTCCCATGCCTGAAATTAACATCCAGGTTTAGCAATGGGGTAGTACCATTGACCTCGCTAGTCAGTCCCATCGGGATCGCCGCAGTTGAAATCTGAATGCCCCCCCTAACGTCAAGGGTCGCTTTTGGCGACTCCGTGCCTATTCCAATCGGGCCAGAGAGATACCCCAAGCCACTCCCAAGTATTCTAACTGCCGTAAAGGCGGAGCCGCCCGGAGGTAGAGGTACGCAGGGCGGCGGGAAGCACCCTCCCGGGCCACCACCCAAATTCCGAATGAAGCCGTCGACCCGAAGTAGGTCACCAGCGTCGTTGGTCCGCAGAAAATGCCCTGCCGGGCCGCTGCCACTCGTAACCACCTTTAATGCAACCCCTGAACCTCCATTACTTTCAACAGCTAAGACATGGTCAGGTCGAGATGCTGGGCCGATTGTCGCTCCAGGCGTTAATGTCGACGCCACCTGTGCGTGGGCCATACAGGCACCAAAGATAACCATGATAGAAGTAGAAAAGCAAACCTTGCTCATTTCCTGTCTCCCTTCCCAGCTCGTGGACCCTCATCGGTCACTCTCTTCACAGGACAGCCGACGGCCGATAACCTAACGTCGGAACGATCATCCTCTTAACTTTAACTCTGAAATCTAACAAACCGCACTATACCGCTATCACCCCACCTCCTGAATGTTAACTGCTTTCTGAGTGCCGCATTATTGGTAAACTGATACGTTCCCGGCCGTAGCATCATTACAGCCCCCCGCGCTGCCGCCAGAAGACTTCTATTTAGGTCATTGTATGGTCGATCAACAGTACCATCACCACATTCAGAGCACGAAAAACTCAGGTCGACATACACCACCTTTCCCCAATCAGGTGGAGGATCTCCGCTCACGCTAAACTGTCTGATACGGCATGTCGACGCATCATTGGGTAGTGGATTTTGCGTAACCCGACGCGCACAATCGCTGATTGCCTTCGCCCATTTCTCTCGATCTTCGTTGTACATCACATCATTTGAATATGTCTGTGGTGGCATCCAAATGGGCGAGTTAGTCGAGTGCAGATTTTTGTTCATCATCGTTGCCGCCGTTGATCGCTTGGCGAATTCAATTGCTGTTCCGCTACTACCACCAGAGATATTGCTTACCCCCAGACGATGGCAAAGTAGGCATGTATTGCCATCAATTTCCACTGAATACGCTTTCCAATTTGCGAAATCATTGCCGATAATTCTGTATGGTTGTGTCTGGTTGAATCCATTCACCCCAGCGCCAGGAAGCCGATTTTGGTCAAACCGCATCTGCGCCAGGTAGGGAGATCTAATAATAGGCCCATTGTCGTGACAAGCAATACATCCATCACCAACCGTACCTAATGGTGTCTTCCAATGTGGCCATGGATTTGCCGTTTCTGACGGAGCAATTACCTCGGTGCCATTCATCGTTGTCAAATGGGATTGATAGAAGCACGTTGCGCCATTTGCCTCATTGTGTTGAATTACAGCAATATCGCCATATTCATTATCCCCAAGGCCCTTCTTACGACAATGCGCCACTATATATACGGGCGGAGTGCCGTATAGTAATTGAAATTTACTGCCTTTATCGCACCTTTGACTGAGCTGGTTCGGCCGATCGCAGGAGCCATGTGGATAACTGTTTCCTTGGGCATCCGGCATGTAATTGTCGGTCGGAACTTCGGTTCCTTTATTACAGTTAAATGTTCTGACGGAGATGCCGACAGCTTTATCGCACCTTTTGGCGTACTCGGACAGCGTTTCTGCAATCGCAGTGGTAGTGATAAACATAACGCAAGCAATCGGTATGATCAACACGCTCTTACTCACGGTGGCGGTCCTTTGTACTACCTGATTGGCCATGACACGCATCCTGAGCTGAGCTAGTGTTTCCGCCGCGTTGGGAGCTTGCGGGGACCGGGGATGGTATTGGCAGAGGGGTTGCGGCGCTCGGTCAAGGGCGTGAGCGAGATCGAGTTCCGAGCGCGCTTCGGCACCGAGGAGGCCTGCCGGAAGGCACTCCTTGGGATTTTAGCTCGATCGAGGTCGCGCGACGGCTCGGGGTCAAGCGGCAGACAGCGTGGCTGATCAAGCGCAAGATGATGCGGGCGATGAACGCGCGCGAGGCCGAAAAGCCGAAGCTCGCGGGCCGGGTCGAGGTCGACGGCGCCTATCTCGGCGGCAAGCGCGGCCGCGGTGCCGCGGGCAAGACGCCGATCGTCGCCGCGGTCGAGCGTAGGTCGAGGCGGCTGCGGCTGAGCGTGGTCAAGGGCTTCCGCAAGAAGGAGGTGGCGCGACTGGCCGAGCGGGACTTCGCTGCCGGGAGCAATGTCGTCAGCGACGGCCTGTCCTGCTGGCCGGCGGTCGAGAAGGCCGGCTGCCAGCACTTCCCGATGGTGACCGGTTCCGGCAAGCGGGCCGCCGTTCAAGTGGGTCAACACCTGCCTGGACAACATGCAAGACCGCGCTCGCCGGCACCTACCACCATGTCAGCGCCAAGCATGCGCAGTCGTACTTCACCAGCTTCGCCTACCGCTTCAATCGCCGCTTCCAGCTCGACAGCATCGTCGAGCGCCTCGCCTGGGCCGCCGTCCATACCGACCCGCAGCCTTATCGCGTCATTGTCTCGGATGCGTGATCCGGTCACTCAGGTTGTACATTTGGCATAGGATGAGCCTGGTTGGTTGCGCTGTCAACCGAGACCCCCCGGGTGTGTTGGTAGCTGTTCGCGGTAGGGACGCTCATTGCTGAGCGCCCCCCGCACAGATCCGGACGTGCGGGATTTCCGCATACGGCTCCTACCTTGGGTGTTTGACGGCGAAACGTTGGCTTGGCCAGGGATGAAGGGTTCGCGGTTGGGGAAGCCAGTCGTTGGCCAGCTTCCTGGTCCACTCCCATGACGTCCGGTCCCGCTGGCTGCGTCGTCGCAGCGTGTGGTACGGGCCGTCGTGGCGTCGAGAGCCCCCACGCCATCGCGGACCCGGCCAAGATCATGCTGGCCGGGCAGCCGCTGCCGGTCAGCGTCCGGCGGCGCGGTTATGGCGCTCCAGCGCTGCGGCGATGGCCTGCGGGATCGGCTGACCGGTGCGGTCGGAACAGAAGAGGTATTCGCCCGCGGGATTGATCTCGAAAAAGACGTGCTCACCTTCGGGCGTTAATCGGAAATCGGCGGCACCGAATTTCAGCTCCATCTGCTCCATCATCTTTAGCAGCTTCATCGACACCTCGTCGGGCAGCGTGTAGGGCGTGACCTCGGCGCTGCCGATCCCGGCACGGTAGTCGACTTCGTATTCCGGCTGCGATCGGAACGCGGTGGCGAAGACCTCGCCATCCACCACTGTCACGCGCAGGTCGAGCGCCAGCGGGATGTATTCCTGAAAAATCACGGGCGCGAAGCGTACGCTCTGGATCTGCGCCATCTCGGCGGACCCGACCTTCAGGGTATTGCGCGGCGCCTGCGGAATGTTGCGGAAGGCCTTGCGAATCACACCTGTCCGCGCATGTTCCTCCACAAAAGAGCGTGCCTCCTCCGGTCCGTTGGTCACCAGCGTCTCGGGAATCCTGAGGCCCAGCCGCCGCGCCAGTCGGTGCTGGAAGACCTTCTTCATCGCCCGCTCGTCGGCCTCGGGCCGGTTCATCCAGAAGCAGCTCATCGCAGGCCAGAGCCCTTGCAACGCCTCCCCGCATTCCGACCATGCGAAGAGGCGTGCCGTCTCGCCGGTCAGCGTTGGATCCAGAGTGAAGGACCTGATGCGCCGGTGCCAGACTGCGCCCACTGCGTCGAGCGAGAGTCGCCGACCATCCGGTAGGTCAAGGCTGAGCGCATCGTTATCGCGCCCGGCATGAGCATGCATGCGCATCCGGCTCGGGAACCAGCCGAGATCGAGGATAATGTATTCGGTAGTCAAATGCTCCACAACTCGGCGCACGTGGTCGTTGTCGAGAAAGGAAATGATGAGGATCAAGGGGATACCTTAGGCTGTACAAGCTTGGGGCCGGAGGGCGCGCCACCGGCCCCAAGCGGCTTTGTGTGAGTCGAATTCCTACTTGCCGCCCATGTGCCGGTACGCAGCATAGACCTGCTGCCACGCCGCCATTCCCTGCGCATCGAGCAGTCCGCGCTGATGGAGCCCGACATAGTTCTGAAGTATCTGCGCGTAGTGACTAAGAAGCTGCTCGCCCGCAGTTTGTGTCGCCGTCTCAGGCGGCCGGCCGGTGGCCAGCACGAAGGGTGTCACCGGTTGGAACGGCTGCACTGGTTGAACCGGCGTCAACGGAGCTCCAGGCGGCTCAAAGGGCGGCTCCATCGCGGATTTCGGCGTCGGCGGCTCGAAGATCGTCTTCGGCCCCGGATCGGTGATCGGATCCTTGATGAAGTCCTTCGGGCTTTCCTTGAAGTCCTTGGGTGGTTCCTTGAAGTCCTTTGGCGGTTCTTTGAAGTCTTTCGGGCTTTCCTTGAAGTCTTTTGGCGGTTCTTTGAAGTCCTTTGGGCCTTCCTTGAAGTCCTTGGGTGGTTCCTTGATAGAATCCTTGATAGGGTCCTTGCCGCCGTCCTTGAAGGGCGGCTTCACGACGCCGCCCGAGCACGAAATCGAGGTGCCGATCGCACTGCGCGGCCCGTCCAGGCAGGCATGCATTCGGGTAATCTGGCCCTCGGTGAACATTACCATCGTGTCGTCGTCGACATAGTCCATGTAGTTCATGAACATGTCGCCGTTGGGTCCATTGCTGCACGAGATCGTGGGGAAGCTCGGCTTACCGGTGTTCGCCCCGCCCTGGTTCGGTGTGTCGTCGACAAAGTCCGAACCCGAACAGCCGGTTCCGTCATCGCCCCAAATGTGCCGCAGGTTCAGCCAGTGGCCGATCTCGTGGGTGGCGGTGCGCCCCTTGTCGAACGGTGCCGCCGCCGTGCCGGTGGTGCCGAAGCCGGTGTGGGTGATCACCACTCCGTCGGTCTCGGCCGGGCCGCCGGGGAACTGGGCGTAGCCGAGAAGCCCGCCCGAAAGCTGGCAGACCCAGATGTTGAGGTATTCGTCCCGCGGCCAGGCGTCCGAGCCGCCGGAGCTGTCGAATTTTACCTGATCGTCGGAGCCGAAGCTGTCTTTGCTGGTCTGCTTACGGATTACACCGTCGGTTGGGTTACCGTCGGGATCGGTAGAGGCCAACGCGAATTCCAGTCGAGCGTCGCCGACAAGCGGCGCGAACGGCGCCGGCGTGTTCGAGACATCCGCGTTTTGCTTGCGGAAGTCCTTGTTCAGCACTTCGATCTGGCTGTCGATCTGCGCCTGCGAGATGTTCTGCGCCGCAGTCTTGTGAACCACGTGCACCACCACCGGGATGCGGGTGCAGCCCGGACGCAGCGGCATCAGCCCCGAGCGCGCGCGGAACGCCTGTTCCTCGATCCGGTCGAGCCTGCGGGCATAGCTCGGATCGGAGTCGAGAAGCCGCCTGTGAACCTGCATGGTGCCGCAATCGCGGCGGGTCGGTAGCTTTTCGTCTGCCATAGTTTCCTCCTTACGAAATCTTGGGCCGCGAGGTGGCAGCCCGATTCCGCGCCGTCGCGGGCACCTTACTCAGCGTCGGCGCAGCTCGAGCCTGTCATTTCCAAGCTCCTCGATGACGTATTCGCCTTCCCATCCCTTCAGCTTGAGCCGCAGCACGTCGCCATCGCGCGACCAGCTGCCGCTGCCTTTCGTCTCCATCGCATCCGCTGGACCCTGCGCCAGCGACCGTATCTCGCCCGAGGGCGCGAGCTGCAGGTGCTGCCGTCCACCACGCGTGGGCGGGACAGGGTAGCCCGCTGGACGGAATACCAGCCGGTCGCCGTCAGCTTCCTCCCGGACCTCCACCCAATCGCGAGCCAGTCTGCTGTCCTCGGCCATTGTCCCGGTCCCTCCGGCTGCTCCCGCGGCGATGGCGGCGGCCCCGCCGAGCAGGAAGCCCAGCACAACGCGCCGCCGCGTCGTATTGTACATTACTGTGCCCCGGGCGGCCGAAGTCCTGTGCCGGAGAACAGCGTTTTGTGGGAATCCAGTGCCGACTGCCAGTTGGCATAGTCGGCACGCTGGATTGACCCGTCGCGGCTCAGTCGCGTGTATAGTGCGAAGAGCGCTTGGTAATGCGCTGAAAGCGCATTCACCTCGCCCATGAGGCTGGGATCCACTTGCGGTGTTCCACCGCAGCCGCAACTCGCCGGCACGGGGTGCGGCTGCTCTGAAACCTCCGCCGTAGCGGCCAGATAGCCCGCGTTCATCCGCAGGATGTCCGTCGCGAAGCCGGCGTCAATCCGGTCCAGAGTGTCGTTCGCGGTGTGGATCGCGTCATTGGCGCTGTCGGCGCCCTCAATGGTCAGCACGGCGGGAATGCCGGCCTGGATGAAGGGGACATGGTCGCTGGCAAAGGGATTCAGCGAGATCTGCACGGTGAGCCCTGTGAACTGTGCGGCGGCTGTGGCCAGCCCCTCGATCACCTGCTGGCTCAATGCCGCGCCCTCCAGCAGAACCGCCGGCGGCTTGGCATTGACCGCGCCAATCATATCCATGTTCAGCACCGCGCGGATGCGGCGGCGATCGACCTGCGAAAGCCCCGCCACGTACTGCTCCGAGCCGTTCAGCCCCTGCTCCTCGCCCCCGAAGAGGATGAAGGTCAGGTCGTGCGAAAAGCTGCGGCCCGCCATCGACTTGGCCAACGTCAGTATGCCCGCAGATCCGCTGGCATTGTCGTCCGCTCCCGGCGCCGGGGCTGAGGGCCCGCCCGGATGGTTGATCGAATCGAGATGCGCCACCACCAGGACCGCACCGCGGTCCGCACCACCGGTTCCGGCGAGGGTGCCGATCACGTTGCTGCTCCGCCCGGCGCCCACGGCGACGGGCGTCAGCGTGGTGGTCAGCCCCAGTGCTTCGAACTGCCCCCGTGCCCATTCTGTCACCTCGGTGTACTCGGGGCTGGTCGACAGACGCGTGCGGAACGACACCAGATGTGCGATCGCGGCCTCGAATGTGGCTTGCTGCACTGCCGCCACAATGTCCTGCACCCGCGCCTCGGCGGCCCGCACCGCGCCCGCACTTGGCAGGCGCTCCTCGAACACTACCGAATTCCTCTTCAGCGGCTCGATGTGAAAGCAGGGATCGGTGCGTCCGGCTAGCTTCCGCGCCTCGGCCCTCGGCATCTCCACCACTAGGTAACGGCCCTTGTCGAGCAGCAGCCGTGCGTCGGGATTCTCCATCTGAAAGGTGCGGCCCTTCTGGACGACGAGGTGCATGTCGCCCTTCCTCACGTCGCCCTCGCCGGTGACGCTGCGCGCCGCGCCACCCGGCCCGTCGATCAGCCCTTGCCACCTACCGGTCGCCGAGCAGATCAGCATGTCCGACCCGAACTGCACCCACCAACCGCCATTGGATTCGATCGAGCGCGTCCCGCTTCGGTTGCGTTGCCCTCCCAACCTGATGATCGCGTATTTCATAAGAATATGATCCTCATACTTCTTATAGATTAGCAGATCAGAGCGCGATTTTCTACAGCAACGACGAAGGAAAATGCTGGGCGACTGTCTTGGCCTTCAAGCGGTTTGCCATGAGGTTCGGCTTCTCAGGATGGCATTGAGGATGGTGAGGAGCTTGCGCATGGCGGCGGTGAGCGCGACCTTGGCGGGTTTGCCGCGGGCGGTGAAGCGCAGGTGGAGGGCTCTCAGGGCCGGGTTGTCAGGCCGCAGCACCACAGCCCAGGCAGCAATGGAACGACATTAGAACATGGCGATAGCCTGGATCAATCGGCAGTCACTATTGTCGCAGCCCACATTTGCGCCAGAGAGATCGGCCGGATCGTAGAAAATGATCAGCCTCTTACCAATAGCTAAAGCCGTTGACGCAATACTTAACACCCGGTTAGCCTCATTTGCGTTAGCAACAGACAACGCAAAGAAAGCAATGGCGCCGTCTCCGGGGTTGCATCTCACATGAATTCGACTCGCTACGAAGACAGCGACATCGACTGGATTGCACTGGAATGTAGCAGCATGAGCATCCTTGCTTGAGAACGAGCTCAACATACCGATAGCAAAGGACGCTATTGCTAGACAAAAGCACCTATGAAATCCCCGGCGAAGAGAACTGATCTTCATTGGTGACCTCCGTTGGAGTTTGGCTGTAGATCAGCCTGTACCACTCGGCAATGCCCATCAGCGCAGCGGCAGTTGGATCATGTCGAGTGTCTCAGCAATGACTGTCGCTCCGCTGCGCAGCGGTAATTGGATCATGTTAAGTATACCAGCAATACCTGTTGCCGGTGGCGGGGCCTTAGCGCACATCGCCTGAAGCGAGTTGGGGTGCGGGTCTCCGGCGAGGCTGCCGGGAGCACTGGGCGGCATGGTGCGCGTGATCGCCTGCCGTAAGACCGTGCCGCAGAAACCGCGGAGCAGGGTCGACAGCTGGGGGAAGCGGCCGCCCGGCCCGCCAGCCGTGTGGCACGCGGCGCAAGCGCCCGGCGAGTTGAGGGGGCCAGGATTTTGTGGCCAGTCGGGCAGGACGAGCGGCTGGTACCAACGGTCGGCGACCAGCGGAAGGCCCGCAAGTGCCGGAAGGCCCAGCGGCGTGCCGGGATGGATGACGTAGGGGTTCTCACCCGCATGGCAGTCGGTGCAGATCCCATCGCCAACTAAATCGGCGCCACCGCCGAAGCGGCTGAACGGCACAACCTCGCCGCGTCTTACCGTAAACACGGTACCACTGCCATCGTTGCTCTGGTTATCCCAGAAGCACGCCGTCCCCGACGCTTTGCCCAGACAGATCACACCCAAAAGCTGGATGGTCTCGCCGCTGGAGCGCGGCAGTGCGATGCACATACCTTCGGGCGATGCGCTCTGGAAAGTGAACACTTCTGCGACTGGAGTTGAAGCGAGGAAATCGACGGTCAACGCGCCGCGAAAGATCCATGCGCTGGTACCCCAATCAGGCGGAACAGGAACTCCGTTGCTCCGGCAAAGCTCTCGGTAGGCTTCGCCGCCGGCGGTCGTCGAGCGTGCGAAGGCCCGGCCGGATGTGGCATTCTCAGACAGACCTTCCTCCAACAAACGCCGACGTAGCTCGTCCGGCATCTGGAATGGCACGGCCTCGCGTGGGCGACCCGCTTCTGGCAGCTTTTGAATAAGCTGGATTCTCATCGCGTTGTTGATGCCGAGTAGGCGATCGGGCCCCTCCGGCCGAGCCATCCGGATCAGCCAGTCGATAATGCGCGAATTGAGCGCCAAGCGACTCTGGCCTTCGACGGCCAGGCCCCGTACTAGCCGCGCCTCGAGGTCCCGAAAGCGCTGCCGCTGGCCTTCATCGGCTCGCCCGAGCAGCTGCCTCAAGTAGAAGTCTTGCGCCTGCGCGATAAACTCGGGAGTGGGCTCCAGCTTGTTGCCGTTCCGATCGAACATGGCCCCATGGCCGACATAGGCCACCGGCCCCTCCGGCAGCGGCGGCGCTGGCTGCGAGTGGGCAAGGCTCGAGATTAACATGACTACCGCGAAGAGGCTCAGGCGAAAAGCTAGACCTGCTATTCTGCAGCAGACATTCATCTTGAGCATGGCCCTCCCTTTGACCCAACAGGGGTTTCTCCGGATGACTTGCTTCTGAAGGTCAACCCTGCGCCGTTGCGCTGCTTACGGCAAGCCTCAAAGTCCCGCCCATGCCAGCATGTTGCATGGAGGTAGGCGGCACGGTAGGGAGCGGCGCTGTTCCGGCCGCTCGGGTCCCATCGCCATGCCGCACAAGGCCAATGCCGGCCGCCGCCATCATATCCCACGGCCGAAGCGACGGGTGACCAACTGGGCTGCGTATGACGCCGCCCTGCGCCGGCGCGGCAGCCTGACGGTATGGGTCACCGACGAGGCAATCGCGAGCTGGAGAGCGGCGCCGCGCACCACCCCGGGCGGCCAGCCACACTACTCGGCCCTGGCGATCACGACGGCGCTGATGTTGCGTATCGTCTTTCGCTTGGCGCTGCGTCAAACTGAGGGTCTGATCGGCTCGATCCTGCATCTGCTCGGCCTCGAGCTGCCGGTTCCGGATCACTCGACCATCGGCCGGCGGGCCCGAACCATCAAGCTGCCAGCCCGACCTCGCCTGAGTGGCGAGCCACTGCAGCTGCTGGTGGACAGCACGGGATTAAAGCTGAGCGGGCCCGGGGAGTGGCTGCTCGAGAAGCATGGGACCAAAAAGCGGCGCTCGTGGCGGGTCCTGCATATCGGCATGGACGCGGCCAGCGGTCGGATCGTGGCCGCCACGCTCACCGATCGTGGCGTCGATGACGCTACCCAGGTCGGGTCGCTGCTCGACCAGATCGCCGACCCCGTGGCCTCGCTCACGGGTGACGGCGCTTTTGATCGAAGCAGCG